>NZ_AP019007.1:3517316-3837072 GCF_009176645.1 Enterobacter oligotrophicus | reverse complement strand
CACCAGTCCGCCTATAAGTAATCGCTTAAACTGTACACAGGCCCTTCGGGGCCTTTTTTTTGCCTTACTTTTCACCGCACAAAATCGATTAATAACCAATAATTGCCGAATATTCGGCCACGCTGTTCGCAACCTAACCAAACAGTCACATTCCGGCTATTTTCGTTGAAAAAGGTGTTGACGCTGCAAGGGTCTATACGCATAATGCGCCCCGCAACGCCGATAAGGTAACGCGAAAAAAAGATGGCTACGTAGCTCAGTTGGTTAGAGCACATCACTCATAATGATGGGGTCACAGGTTCGAATCCCGTCGTAGCCACCATCTTTTTTGCGGGAGTGGCGAAATTGGTAGACGCACCAGATTTAGGTTCTGGCGCCGCAAGGTGTGCGAGTTCAAGTCTCGCCTCCCGCACCATTCCCAGGTAAGCGTTGCACGGATGGGGTATCGCCAAGCGGTAAGGCACCGGTTTTTGATACCGGCATTCCCTGGTTCGAATCCAGGTACCCCAGCCATATTTCTTCGATTTAGCGGTTCTCCGCGGTTATTGGGGTATCGCCAAGCGGTAAGGCACCGGTTTTTGATACCGGCATTCCCTGGTTCGAATCCAGGTACCCCAGCCATCGAAGATTGCAGTGCTGGCTACGTAGCTCAGTTGGTTAGAGCACATCACTCATAATGATGGGGTCACAGGTTCGAATCCCGTCGTAGCCACCAAATTAGTCATTTACCGATTTTTTCGGTAAGCTAGAAAAAATTGTTGGGGTATCGCCAAGCGGTAAGGCTCTGGTTTCTGATACCAGCATTCCGAGGTTCGAATCCTCGTACCCCAGCCAATTTAAAAAAGTCGTTAAGCAGTTTGTTTAACGCAATTGGGGTGTCGCCAAGCGGTAAGGCTCTGGTTTCTGATACCAGCATTCCGGGGTTCGAATCCCTGCACCCCAGCCACTTAGTAACAAAAAAGCCCGCTCTGCGGGTTTTTTTGTTTTTGTTGTTCAGCATTGTGCGGCCTGATGCCCTCACCCTGACCCTCTCCCACGGGGAGAGGGAAAAAGGATTAAAGTCCTAAGGCGTATTTCAGGGCCTGACGTTTCAGACCACCGGCGCGTTCCGCCGCCATTAAGCCGATATTACGCAGAATGCGCACCGGGGCTAAGTCATTGCTGAACCCGGCATAGAACAGATCCATCCCTGACTGCATGATAAAGTTATCCGCCATACGCCGCGTCTGGTAGCGTTTCAGAACCTGATGGCTGGACCAGGCTTCCGCATGGCCACGCGCATTGCTCAAAACGTCCAGTAACGCATCGACATCTCGATAGCCCAGATTCACCCCCTGCCCGGCCAGCGGATGAATAGTGTGTGCCGCATCGCCCACCAGCGCCAGCCCTTCACGGGCATACTGCAAAGCATGACGTCGTGTGAGTGGGAATGCGCCCGCAGCGACCGGCGTGACAGAACCTAAACGGCTCGGGAAATGCTGCAGAATTTCGCGCTGCAACTGTTCCATAGAGAGCCCCTGCAACTGGCGAATGCGCACCGGTTTGTCGTACCACACCAGCGATGCCCAGTTATCGAACAGCGGTAAAAAGGCGTGTGGGCCGTTTGGCGTAAAGTGCTGCCAGGTGCTTTCGCCCGGTGCATTCTCGCACTGGACGGTGATCAGCATACAGGACTGCTGATATTGCCAGGCATGTACACTAATTCCCGCCATCTGCCGGACCTGCGAGTTCGCACCATCTGCCCCCACTACCAGTTTCACGGCCAGCCCATCGCCACTATCCAGCGTCAGAAGATAGCCACTTTCGTGGCGATGCAGCGCTTTCAGGGAAGCAGGTACACGCAGCGTAACGTTCGGATGCGCCTCCAGCGCCTGCCACAGGGCGAGTTGCAGAACATTGTTTTCCACCATATACCCCAGGCGCGGCAGCTTCAGTTCAGCGGCATCAAACGCGACATGGGCATTTTCCCACTCCCAGGTTTCAAGACGACTGTAAGGATGGGCGCGCATCGCCTGTACCGCTTCCCAAACGCCCAGCCCGCGCAGCAGATCGACGGACGCCGCGCTGATTGCGGAAATGCGCACGTCCGGTTTACTGGCGGGATCGAATGCCGGCGGTGCCGACTGCTCAATTACCGTTACCGCAAATCCCTGCTGCGCCAGCCCCAGCGCCAGCGCGCCGCCGACCATACCGCCGCCGACAACGGCAACTTCGGTGTGTTGGAGTGTCATGGTCATTTTTCCTTATTGGAGAATCCCTTAAGTTTACCGGATTTTTGCGCTCTTGAGAGTCATAACCTTCATACTGGTCACAACCCCACCAAAGCATTACAATACGCGGCTTGCAATCCTGAGCTGAGCAAGTCGATGACTAAAAAACTCCATATAAAAACCTGGGGCTGTCAGATGAACGAATACGATTCATCCAAGATGGCCGATCTGCTGGATACCACCCACGGATACCAGCTGACTGAAAATGCGAAAGAAGCCGATGTGCTGCTGCTGAACACCTGTTCAATTCGTGAAAAAGCGCAGGAAAAAGTCTTTCACGTATTAGGCCGCTGGAAACTTCTTAAGCGAAAAAATCCGGACCTGATCATCGGTGTGGGCGGCTGCGTCGCGTCGCAGGAAGGTAAGCTGATCCGCCAGAGAGCCCCGTATGTGGATATTGTCTTTGGCCCTCAGACCCTGCACCGCCTGCCTGAGATGATAAATAAGGTTCGCGGCGATCGTAGCCCGGTCGTGGATGTGAGCTTCCCGGAGATCGAAAAATTTGACCGTCTGCCAGAGCCGCGCGCTGATGGCCCGACCGCTTTCGTCTCCATCATGGAAGGCTGCAACAAATACTGTACTTACTGCGTGGTGCCTTACACCCGTGGTGAAGAAGTCAGCCGTCCAGCAGACGATATTCTGTTTGAAATCGCGCAATTGGCCGCGCAGGGCGTACGCGAAGTGAACCTGCTGGGTCAGAACGTTAACGCCTGGCGCGGTGAGAACTACGATGGCACCACCGGCAGCTTTGCCGAACTGCTGCGCCTGGTGGCCGCGATTGACGGCATCGACCGTATTCGCTTTACCACCAGCCATCCAATGGAATTTACCGACGACATCATTGACGTTTATCGCGATACGCCAGAGCTGGTGAGCTTCCTGCACCTGCCGGTTCAGTGTGGCTCTGACCGGGTGCTGAACCTGATGGGCCGTCCACATACGGTGCTGGAGTATAAGTCCACCATCCGTAAGCTGCGTGAAGCGCGTCCCGATATCCAGATCAGCTCCGACTTTATCGTCGGCTTCCCTGGCGAAACCGCTGATGACTTCGAGCGCACCATGAAGCTCATTGGCGAAATAAACTTCGATGTCAGCTACAGCTTCATCTTCTCAGCGCGTCCTGGAACACCTGCGGCCGATATGGTTGACGATGTGCCGGAAGAAGAGAAAAAGCAGCGTCTGTATATTCTGCAGGAGCGTATCAACCAGCAGGCCAACGCCTGGAGCCGCCGTATGCTCGGCACCGTCCAGCGTATTCTGGTGGAAGGCACTTCCCGCAAGAGCATTATGGAACTGTCCGGTCGTACCGAAAACAACCGCGTGGTGAACTTTGAAGGCACCCCGGATCTGATCGGTAAATTTGTGGACGTCGAAATTGTCGAAGTCCTGACCAATTCACTGCGCGCGAAGCTGGTACGGACCGAAGCCGAAATGGGCCTGCGTATTGCAGAATCACCCGAATCGGTGATCTCTCGCACCCGCAAAGTAGACGATTCTGGCGTGGGGATTTACCAGCCATAGTCCTTATGGCCTGCCCTTCCGGCAGGCCTTGTATTTCCTCTCATTGCCCCCAATATCATCCGCAACGCTTGCGCCTTTATTCTGTGGCGTGAATAATTTCGGTAATGACCGTTTTATTACGCCAGGTGCCACCGGGTAAGTTAACTACTCAAAGAGGAACAGTTTGAACATAGATACGCGTGAAATTAGCCTAACGCCCGCAGACAACGCTCGCCTGCTGAGCCTGTGCGGGCCGTTTGATGACAACATCAAACAACTTGAGCGACGTCTGGGTATCGAAATCAATCGTCGCGATAACCATTTCAAACTCACCGGACGCAGCATCTGCGTCAATGCCGCTGCAGATATTCTTCGCAGTCTGTATGTTGATACCGCCCCGATGCGTGGCGAAACGCAGGATATCGAACCGGAACAGATCCACCTCGCCATTAAAGAGGCGCGCGTGCTTGAGCAGAGCGCGGAAAGCGTGCCGGACTACGGCAAAGCGATCAACATCAAGACCAAACGCGGCGTGATTAAACCACGCACGCCGAACCAGGCGCAGTACATTGCCAACATCCTCGACCATGACATCACCTTCGGCGTGGGTCCGGCGGGTACGGGGAAAACCTATCTGGCGGTTGCCGCTGCGGTTGATGCGCTGGAGCGCCAGGAAATCCGTCGAATTCTGCTGACTCGCCCTGCCGTCGAAGCGGGTGAAAAACTCGGCTTCCTGCCGGGTGATTTAAGTCAGAAAGTGGACCCGTATCTGCGCCCGCTTTATGACGCCCTGTTCGAGATGTTAGGCTTTGAGAAAGTAGAGAAGCTCATTGAGCGTAACGTGATTGAAGTCGCCCCGCTCGCCTACATGCGCGGCCGCACGCTCAACGATGCGTTCATCATTCTTGATGAGAGCCAGAACACCACCATCGAACAGATGAAGATGTTCCTGACGCGTATCGGCTTTAACTCGAAAGCGGTCATCACCGGCGACATCACCCAGATTGACCTGCCGCGCAGCACCAAATCTGGCCTGCGCCACGCGATTGAAGTGCTGTCCGAAGTCGATGAAATCAGCTTTAACTTCTTCCACAGCGAAGACGTCGTCCGCCATCCGGTGGTCGCGCGCATCGTTAACGCCTATGAAGCCTGGGAAGAGGCGGAACAAAAACGTAAGGCCGAACTGGCCGCAGAACGTAAGCGCGATGCGCAGGAGCAAGAACAGAAATGAGTCAGGTGATCCTCGATTTACAGCTGGCCTGTGAAGATAATTCCGGCATGCCAGATGAGGCACAGTTTCAGAAATGGCTGGATGCGGTTATCCCCCAGTTTCAGGAAGAATCAGAAGTGACGATTCGCCTGGTGGATGAAGCGGAAAGCCACGAGCTTAACCTGACCTACCGCGGGAAAGATAAGCCGACCAATGTGCTCTCTTTCCCGTTCGAAGCGCCTCCGGGGATTGAAATGCCGCTGCTGGGCGACCTGATCATCTGCCGTCAGGTGGTTGAGCAGGAAGCCAAAGAGCAGCAAAAGCCGCTCGACGCGCACTGGGCGCATATGGTGGTACACGGTAGCCTGCACCTGCTGGGCTACGATCACATTGAAGATGATGAAGCGGAAGAGATGGAGTCCCTTGAGACAGAGATAATGCTTGCTCTGGGCTATGAGGACCCGTACATTGCCGAGAAAGAATAGTCAGTCAACCGGCTGGCTAACATGCCGCCGCGTAAGGACATAGCGCGGCGGTAAACGTTGAACTAACAAGAGAACCCTTAACAAACGCCATGAGCGACGACAATTCACACAGTAGCGACACGACAACCAGTAAAAAGGGATTTTTCTCCCTCATTCTGAACCAGCTTTTCCACGGCGAACCGAAAAACCGTGATGAACTGCTGGAGCTGATTCGTGATTCCGGGCAAAACGACCTTATCGACGAAGATACGCGCGAAATGCTCGAAGGGGTTATGGACATCGCCGACCAGCGCGTCCGCGATATCATGATCCCCCGCTCGCAGATGATCACCCTGAAACGTAACCAGACCCTGGACGAGTGCCTCGATGTGATCATCGAATCCGCCCACTCGCGTTTCCCGGTCATTAGCGAAGACAAAGATCACATCGAAGGGATTTTGATGGCTAAAGATCTGCTGCCGTTTATGCGCAGCGATGCCGAAGCCTTCAGCATGGAAAAAGTGTTACGCCAGGCCGTGGTTGTGCCGGAAAGTAAACGTGTGGATCGGATGCTGAAAGAGTTTCGCTCTCAGCGCTACCACATGGCGATTGTTATTGATGAATTCGGTGGCGTGTCCGGTCTGGTCACCATCGAGGATATCCTTGAGCTGATCGTGGGCGAAATCGAAGACGAGTATGACGAAGAAGAGGATATCGACTTCCGTCAGCTCAGCCGCCACACCTGGACCGTACGCGCGCTGGCCTCGATTGAGGATTTCAACGACACCTTCGGCACCCACTTCAGCGATGAAGAGGTGGATACCATTGGCGGACTGGTGATGCAGGCCTTTGGTCATCTTCCGGCTCGTGGCGAGACCGTTGACATCGACGGTTACCAGTTTAAGGTCGCCATGGCCGACAGCCGACGTATTATACAGGTTCACGTCAGAATGCCGGACGACTCACCGGTGCCAAAACTGGAAGATTAATGTAAATGGCATTTGCCCCACTCTTTGAACGCCAGCGCGTCCGTTTGCTGCTGGCGTTGTTACTCGGAGCCAGCGGTACGCTGGCTTTTTCTCCTTACGATATCTGGCCCGCCGCCATCTTCTCTCTGATGGGGCTACAGGGGTTAACCCTGAATCGCCGTCCGGTTCAGGCAGCCGCCATTGGCTACTTCTGGGGGCTGGGGCTGTTTGGTTCCGGCATCAACTGGGTCTACGTCAGTATCGCGCAGTTTGGCGGTATGCCGGGTCCGGTGAACGTCTTCCTGGTGGTGCTGCTCGCCGCCTATCTCTCGCTCTATACCGGCCTGTTCGCCGGTATCCTGTCTCGCCTGTGGCCGAAAACCACCTGGCTGCGCGTCGCCATTGCGGCACCGGTCGTCTGGCAAATCACAGAATTCCTGCGTGGCTGGGTACTGACCGGCTTCCCGTGGCTGCAGTTCGGCTACAGCCAGATTGACGGCCCGCTGAAAGGGCTGGCACCCGTGATGGGCGTTGAGGCGATTAACTTCCTGCTGATGATGGTCAGCGGCCTGCTGGTGCTGGCGCTGGTCACGCGCAACTGGAAACCGCTGGTTACGGCGCTGGTGCTATTTGCCCTGCCCTTCCCGCTGCGTTATATCCAGTGGTTCACCCTGGAGCCAGAGCGCGCAACCCAGGTTTCTATGGTGCAGGGTAATATTCCCCAGTCGTTGAAGTGGGATGAAAATCAGCTGATTAACACGCTGAAAATCTATGCCAATGCCACCGAAGCCGTGATGGGCAAATCGCAGTTAATTATCTGGCCGGAGTCGGCGATCCCTGACCTGGAAATCAACCAGCAGCCGTTCCTGAAGATGATGGACGATCTGCTTCGCGCGCGCGGCAGCACGCTGATCACCGGGATCGTTGATGCACGCCTGAACCAGCAGAACCGCTATGACACGTACAACACGATCATTACGCTCGGCAAAGACAGTAGGTACAGCTATAACTCCACTAATCGCTATAACAAAAACCATCTGGTTCCGTTTGGCGAGTTTGTTCCACTGGAGTCGATTTTGCGCCCGCTGGCACCGTTCTTTGATCTGCCGATGTCCTCCTTCAGCCGCGGTCCGTATGTTCAGCCGCAGCTGCACGCGCACGGCTTTGCCCTGACGGCAGCCATCTGCTACGAAATTATCCTCGGCGAGCAGGTGCGCGATAACTTCCGCCCGGATACCGATTACCTGCTGACTATCTCTAATGATGCCTGGTTTGGTAAGTCGATTGGCCCGTGGCAGCACTTCCAGATGGCGCGTATGCGTTCTCTGGAGCTGGCGCGTCCGCTGCTGCGCAGCACCAACAACGGTATCACCGCCGTGATTGGGCCGCAGGGGGAAATTCAGGCGATGATCCCGCAGTTCACCCGCGAGGTGCTGACCACCAGCGTTACGCCAACCACCGGTCTGACACCGTACGCCCGTACCGGCAACTGGCCGCTGTGGATTTTGACCACGCTGTTCGGCTTTGGCGCGGTGTTAATGAGTCTGCGTCAGCGTCGTAAATAGCCTTACCTTCTGTTGCCGGGTGGCGGCTGCGCCTTACCCGGCCTACATTTCCATTCCCGTAGGTCGGGTAAGGCGCAGCCGCCACCCGACAATTCCCCCTAATACTCAATCTGGCACGCCTATTGCTTTGTTTATTCACGCAAACGCAGTTTGGCTTAACGTGCAACCTTGTCGCACCAGCGTAGATCATCGGTAGCACCGAAACGGTGCAACGAGAGATTTTTGCCTCTGAATGGTGCGGCGCGCTTCGCAAAAATAAACAATAACGCAGCAAAATCTTTACATTAAGCCAGACTAAATGTTAACAAGCATGCATAACACTGCACTCGCATAGCGCGAGATATAACAACATCACAATGGGTATCAATGCGTCACTGGCGCTGATAAGAAAGGAGTTGGGTATGCAATTACGTAAACTGGCCACAGCAATGCTGGTTATGGGAATGTCCGCGGGCGCGGTACACGCTGCAGACGCTCCGGCAGCAGGAAGCACTCTCGACAAGATTGCCAAAAATGGCGTGATCGTGGTCGGCCACCGTGAATCTTCTGTCCCGTTCTCTTACTACGACAACACGCAAAAAGTCGTGGGCTATTCACAGGATTACTCCAACGCCATCGTTGAAGCTGTGAAGAAAAAGCTGAACAAACCTGACCTGCAGGTGAAGCTGATCCCTATCACTTCACAAAACCGTATTCCTCTGCTGCAAAACGGCACCTTCGATTTTGAGTGTGGCTCCACCACCAACAACCTTGAGCGCCAGAAGCAGGCCGCCTTCTCCGACACCATTTTCGTGGTAGGTACGCGTCTGCTGACGAAAAAAGGCGGTGAGATCAAAGATTTTGCTGACCTGAAAGGTAAAGCCGTTGTTGTCACCTCCGGTACGACCTCAGAAGTGCTCCTGCACAAACTGAATGACGAGAAGAAAATGGACATGCGCATCATCAGCGCGAAAGACCACGGCGACTCCTTCCGTACCCTGGAAAGCGGTCGCGCCGTCGCGTTTATGATGGACGATGCCCTGCTGGCGGGTGAACGTGCGAAAGCGAAGAAACCAGACAACTGGGAAATCGTCGGCACTCCGCAATCAAAAGAAGCGTACGGCTGTATGCTGCGTAAAGGCGACGCCGACTTCAAAAAGCTGATCGATGACACCATCGCTCAGGTTCAGACATCCGGCGAAGCGGAAAAATGGTTCGATAAGTGGTTCAAAAACCCAATTCCACCAAAAAACCTCAATATGAACTTCGAACTGTCTGACGACATGAAAGCGCTGTTCAAATCACCTAATGACAAAGCTCTTAACTAATTAGAACAACAGGGGCGGGATCTCCTGCCCTCTCGATTGTCGGGAAGCATGGACAGACTATACGTTGAGTGGTCGTTCCCCACTCAGCGCGAAAATGAGCTTCTCACCAATCTTCGAGGGTAGCGCTGCTACCCTTTTTTTTCCGGAGTTTATTATGTCAATCGACTGGAACTGGGGCATTTTTCTGCAACAAGCCCCGTTCGGCAACACCACCTATCTTGGCTGGCTGTGGAGCGGCTTTCAGGTCACCGTTGCGTTATCGATAACGGCGTGGATCATCGCGTTTCTTGTCGGTTCGCTGTTCGGTATTCTGCGCACCGTTCCTAACCGTTTACTCTCTTCTGTTGGCACGCTGTATGTGGAACTGTTCCGTAACGTTCCGCTGATCGTGCAATTCTTTACGTGGTATCTGGTTGTGCCGGAACTGCTGCCGGAAAATCTTGGCATGTGGTTTAAGGCAGAACTGGACCCTAACGTGCAGTTCTTTGTCTCCTCCATGCTCTGTCTGGGGCTGTTTACCGCTGCGCGCGTTTGCGAGCAGGTGCGTGCCGCCATTCAGTCACTGCCGCGCGGGCAAAAAAATGCCGGTCTGGCGATGGGGCTCACGCTGCCACAAACCTACCGCTACGTGCTGCTGCCAAACGCTTATCGCGTTATCGTGCCGCCCATGACCTCAGAGATGATGAACCTGGTGAAAAACTCGGCCATCGCCTCCACTATCGGTCTGGTGGATATGGCGGCTCAGGCCGGTAAATTGCTGGATTATTCCGCCCATGCGTGGGAATCCTTCACGGCGATCACGCTCGCGTATGTTCTGATAAACGCATTCATCATGCTGGTGATGAACCTGGTTGAACGCAAAGTTCGCCTGCCGGGCAATCTGGGGGGCAAATAATGTACGAGTTTGACTGGAGTTCTATCGTTCCTTCCATGCCGTATCTGCTGGATGGCCTGGTGATCACCTTAAAGATCACCGTTATCGCCATCATCGTGGGTATCGTCTGGGGCACCCTGCTGGCGGTGATGCGCCTGTCGAGCTTTAAACCGCTCGCCTGGTTTGCCACCGCTTACGTTAACGTCTTCCGTTCCATTCCGCTGGTGATGGTGCTGCTGTGGTTTTACCTGATTGTTCCAGGCTTCTTACAGAATGTACTGGGCCTGTCACCCAAAACTGATATCCGTCTGATCTCCGCGATGGTGGCATTCTCGATGTTCGAGGCCGCTTACTACTCAGAGATTATCCGCGCGGGCATCCAGAGTATCTCCCGTGGGCAGTCCAGCGCTGCGCTGGCGCTGGGGATGACGCACTGGCAGTCAATGCAGCTCATTATTCTGCCGCAGGCGTTTCGCGCCATGGTACCGCTCCTGCTGACTCAGGGCATCGTGCTGTTCCAGGATACCTCGCTGGTCTACGTGTTGAGCCTGGCAGACTTCTTCCGTACCGCATCCACCATCGGTGAACGTGATGGTACGCAGGTCGAGATGATCCTCTTCGCGGGTGGGGTCTATTTCGTGATTAGTTTAAGCGCGTCGCTGTTGGTCAGCTGGCTGAAGAAAAGGACTGTGTAATGATTTCCCTGAAAAATGTTTCTAAATGGTATGGGCACTTTCAGGTGCTGACCGACTGCTCTACCGAAGTGAAAAAAGGCGATGTGGTGGTAGTGTGTGGGCCGTCCGGCTCCGGTAAATCCACGCTGATCAAAACCGTCAACGGCCTGGAGCCGGTGCAGCAGGGTGAAATTCTCGTCAACGGCACCAAAGTTAACGACAAGAAAACCAACCTTGCGCAGCTTCGTTCCCACGTCGGAATGGTATTCCAGCATTTTGAGCTGTTCCCGCACCTCTCCATTATCGAAAACCTGACGCTGGCGCAGGTGAAAGTGCTTAAGCGCGATAAAAAAGCGGCGCGCGAGAAAGGGTTGAAATTGCTGGAGCGTGTGGGGCTTTCGGCTCATGCGGATAAGTTCCCGGCACAGCTCTCAGGCGGCCAGCAGCAGCGTGTGGCGATCGCCCGTGCGCTGTGCATGGACCCGGTGGCGATGCTGTTTGATGAGCCCACTTCTGCACTCGATCCAGAGATGATCAACGAAGTGCTGGACGTGATGGTCGAGCTGGCACATGAAGGGATGACCATGATGGTGGTGACCCACGAGATGGGCTTCGCCCGTAAAGTGGCCAACCGCGTGATCTTCATGGACGAAGGGAAAATCGTTGAAGACTCGCCGAAAGAAGAGTTTTTCGCTAACCCGAAATCGGAACGCGCAAAAGACTTCCTCGCCAAAATCCTGCACTAATCTTCCCGGTGCGCAATCTGCGGATTGCGCACTGCTTCACGCTTTAACGTTCTTCTTCTCGTCGGCGTCACATTACAGCGTTAACCTTGTCACAAAATAACGCTACGTATGGAGAACGCTATGGCACAACCTATCATTATCGATTGCGATCCAGGTCATGATGACGCGATCGCTCTCGTCCTTGCACTTGCCTCCCCTGAGCTTGAAGTGAAAGCGGTCACGTCATCCGCCGGAAACCAGACGCCTGACAAAACCCTGCGTAACGTACTGCGTATGCTGACGCTGCTCAAACGCACGGATATTCCCGTCGCAGGCGGTGCCGTGAAGCCGCTGATGCGTGAGCTGATCATTGCCGACAACGTGCATGGTGAAAGTGGGCTGGACGGCCCGGCCCTGCCGGAGCCGGATTTCGCGCCGCAAAATTGTACTGCCGTGGAGTTGATGGCGAAGGTTCTGCGCGAAAGCCACGAGCCTGTCACGCTGGTGGCTACCGGCCCGCAAACCAACGTCGCATTGCTGCTTAACAGCCATCCTGAACTGCACAGCAAAATTGCCCGTATTGTCATCATGGGCGGCGCAATGGGGTTAGGTAACTGGACGCCCGCAGCGGAGTTCAACATCTTTGTCGACCCGGAAGCCGCAGAGATTGTCTTCCAGTCGGGTCTGCCGGTTGTGATGGCGGGGCTGGATGTTACGCACCGCGCGCAGATTATGGCAGATGACATTGAACGTTTTCGTGCTGTGGGTAACCCGCTTGCGACGACGGTGGCAGAGCTGCTCGATTTCTTTATGGAGTATCACAAAGCGGAGAAATGGGGCTTCCACGGCGCACCGCTGCATGACCCTTGCACCATCGCCTGGCTGCTGAAACCGGAGATGTTCACCACGGTTGAACGCTGGGTCGGCGTGGAAACGCAGGGAAAATACACCCAGGGCATGACGGTAGTGGACTATTACTCGCTGACGGGAAATGCGCCGAATACCACGCTGATGGTGGATATCGATCGGCAGGCATTTGTGGATTTGCTGGCGGAGCGGCTGGCTTATTATTCTGCGGCCTGATGCCCTCACCCCGGCCCTCTCCCACAGGGAGAGGGAGCAAACACTAAAAACGGCAACGTGGTTGCCGTTTTGCTTTTACCTATGGCTCAAACGGGCGTCGCTGGAACTGGTCGTGCCCGCACTTCGGACACAGCGACAACACCTCCGGCGTATAAACGGCTATATGGTGGTGGCACTTCTCACACACCAGGTTCCCCAACCCCACTACTTCGCCGCTGTGATAGACACCGTGATGGTTCAAATCCTGAAATACCTCGCGCCACTCCAGCTGCGTTTTATCGGTGATATCCGCCAGCTCCTGCCACAGGCTCTCTTTGATCACTCGCATAAACACGCTGTCGACGACCTCGTCCTGGCTCTCTTCATAGCTACGCGCAAACTCTTCCAGGTCGCGGCGTACGGCGCGCGTCACCTCTTCGATTTCCGTTCGTGTTAACTCACCCGTTTGCGTCACCCGCGCACGAGCCTGTTCAACCAGTGCGTCGATATCACGCTCGCCGTTACGCAGTCGTTCCGTCAGTGTTGCTACCAGTTCGCGGTAAAATTGAGCAACCTTGTTCATCATTTTGCCTCCTGGGTAAGTAACTATTTCTAATAATAGACCTTATTTCATCGCCGCTTTGCCAGATGAAGCACAGACCCGGTAAATTCCAGCAAAGCGCATTTGTGCGAAAGGCTGTTTTGGCACGGGCGTTTGGGCTATGCTATGCGGATCTGAATTACCACATCCATTGGCTACATTTGTAGCTGTATTGAAAACAGGACCACTGGCTGCCATGCAAGAGCAATACCGCCCGGAAGAGATAGAATCAAAAGTCCAGCAACACTGGGACGAGAAGCGTACCTTTGAAGTAACCGAAGACGAGAGCAAAGAGAAGTATTACTGCCTGTCGATGCTTCCCTATCCTTCTGGTCGACTACACATGGGCCACGTGCGTAACTACACCATCGGTGACGTGATTGCGCGCTACCAGCGTATGCTGGGTAAAAATGTTCTGCAGCCAATCGGCTGGGATGCGTTCGGTCTGCCTGCGGAAGGCGCAGCGGTCAAAAACAATACCGCCCCGGCACCGTGGACGTACGACAACATCGCGTACATGAAAAACCAGCTGAAAATGCTGGGCTTCGGCTATGACTGGAGCCGTGAGCTGGCGACCTGCACCCCGGAATACTACCGCTGGGAACAGAAATTCTTCACCGAGCTGTATAAAAAAGGGCTGGTGTACAAGAAAACCTCTGCCGTTAACTGGTGCCCGAATGACCAGACCGTTCTCGCGAACGAACAGGTTATCGACGGCTGCTGCTGGCGCTGTGACACCAAAGTTGAGCGTAAAGAGATCCCACAGTGGTTTATCAAAATCACCGCTTACGCTGACGAGCTGCTGAACGATCTGGATAATCTGGATCACTGGCCTGACACCGTTAAGACCATGCAGCGTAACTGGATCGGCCGTTCTGAAGGCGTGGAAATCACCTTCAACGTTGAGAACTACGATCAGACCCTGACCGTTTACACCACCCGTCCGGACACTTTCATGGGCGCGACCTACCTGGCCGTTGCCGCAGGTCACCCACTGGCGCAGAAAGCGGCGGAAAACAATCCGGAACTGGCCACCTTCATCGACGAATGCCGCAACACCAAAGTGGCCGAAGCCGACATGGCAACGATGGAGAAAAAAGGCGTTGCGACAGGCTTCTATGCTAAGCACCCTCTGACGGGCGAAGCCATCCCTGTCTGGGCAGCGAACTTTGTGCTGATGGAGTACGGCACGGGCGCAGTGATGGCGGTTCCGGGCCACGATCAGCGCGACTACGAATTTGCCACCAAATACGGCCTGCCGATTAAAGCCGTTATTCTGGCCGCCGATGGATCTGAACCAGACCTGTCCGAACAAGCGCTGACCGAAAAAGGCACCCTGTTCAACTCCGGCGAATTCAGCGGACTGAGCTTCGAAGAGGGCTTCAACGCCATCGCCGATAAACTGGCGTCCCAGGGCGTGGGCGAGCGTAAAGTGAACTACCGTCTGCGCGACTGGGGTGTGTCCCGTCAGCGTTACTGGGGTGCGCCAATTCCAATGGTGACCCTGGAAGATGGCACCGTAATGCCAACGCCGGAAGATCAACTGCCGGTGATCCTGCCGGAAGACGTGGTCATGGACGGCATCACCAGCCCGATCAAAGCCGATCCTGAATGGGCGAAAACCACCGTCAACGGCCAGCCTGCGCTGCGTGAAACGGACACCTTTGACACCTTTATGGAATCTTCCTGGTATTACGCGCGCTACACCTGCCCGCAGTATCAGGAAGGGATGCTGGACTCCAAAGCCGCAAACTACTGGCTGCCAGTGGATATCTACATCGGCGGTATCGAACATGCCATCATGCACCTGCTCTACTTCCGCTTCTTCCATAAGCTGATGCGTGATGCGGGCCTGGTGAACTCTGATGAACCAGCTAAGCAGCTGCTGTGTCAGGGTATGGTTCTCGCAGACGCATTCTACTACGTTGGCGCGAACGGCGAGCGTAACTGGGTTTCTCCGGTTGATGCGATCGTTGAGCGCGACGAGAAAGGCCGTATCGTGAAAGCGAAAGACGCCGAAGGTCATGAGCTCGTTTACACCGGCATGAGCAAGATGTCCAAGTCCAAAAACAACGGCATCGACCCGCAGGTGATGGTTGAGCGTTATGGCGCGGATACCGTGCGTCTGTTCATGATGTTTGCCTCTCCGGCGGACATGACCCTGGAGTGGCAGGAATCCGGCGTTGAAGGCGCTAACCGCTTCCTGAAGCGTGTCTGGAAACTGGTTTACGAGCACACCTCTCAGGGTGATGCGCCAGCACTGAACGTTGCCGCACTGAGCGAAGATCAGCAGGCGCTGCGTCGTGATGTTCATAAAACCATCGCGAAAGTGACCGATGATATTGGTCGTCGTCAGACCTTCAATACCGCAATTGCGGCTATTATGGAACTGATGAACAAGCTGGCGAAAGCCCCGCAGGATGGCGAGCAGGATCGTGCCTTAATGCGTGAAGCGCTGCTGGCCGTGGTTCGTATGCTGAACCCGTTCACGCCACATGTCAGCTTCACCCTGTGGCAGGAGCTGAAAGGCGAAGGTGATATCGACAACGCACCGTGGCCTGTGGCTGACGAATCCGCCATGGTGGAAAACACCACCCTGGTCGTGGTGCAGGTTAACGGCAAAGTGCGCGGTAAAATCACCGTGGCTGTCGATGCAACCGAAGAGCAGGTTCGCGAGCGCGCAGGTCAGGAACATCTGGTTGCGAAATATCTTGAGGGCGTTACCGTACGTAAAGTGATCTACGTACCGGGTAAACTGCTGAATCTGGTCGTTGGCTAAGCGCGGGAGGAAACGTGCGACAACTGGCAACAATACTCTTATCTCTGGCGGTGCTTGTCACCGCTGGTTGTGGCTGGCATCTGCGCAATACCACGGCAGTGCCTGCTCAGATGAAAACGATGATCTTCGACTCATCCGATCCGAATGGACCGCTCAGCCGGGCAATTCGTAACCAGCTGCGCCTGAATGGCGTTGAGCTTATCGAGAAAGGAACGCTGCGCCAGGATGTACCGTCTCTTCGCGTTCGGGGTATGAGCCTGAGCAAAGATACGGCGTCTATCTTCCAGGATGGCCGTACCGCTGAGTACCAGATGGTGATGTCGGTCAGCGCTTCAGTGCTGATTCCGGGCAAAGACATTTACCCGATCAGTACCAAAGTCTACCGTTCGTTCTTCGATAACCCGCAAACTGCACTGGCAAAAGATGCCGAGCAGCAAATTATCATTAACGAAATGTATGACAAGGCGGCGGAACAGCTGATCCGTAAACTGCCAGGCATTGCCGCGTCGACGAAACAAGGCTCTGACATCACCGAACAACCGGATGCCAGTACGTCCCCTGTTTCTACCTCAATGGGTAACTGATGATCAGGTTGTATCCTGAACAACTCCGCGCGCAGCTCAATGAAGGGCTGCGCGCGGCGTATCTGCTACTCGGAAACGACCCACTGTTACTTCAGGAAAGTCTTGATGCCGTTCGCCAGGCCGCGGCGACTCAGGGCTTTGATGAGCATCACACGTTTCAGATCGATAACAACACCGACTGGAATGCCCTCTTTTCGCTTTGTCAGGCGATGAGTTTGTTTGCATCACGCCAGACCATTCAACTCCTGCTGCCGGAAAATGGCCCCAACGCCGCTATCAATGAACAACTCGCCACGCTGGTCAGCTTGTTACACAGCGATCTTCTGTTAATTGTTCGCGGCAATAAACTCACCAAAGCACAGGAAAATGCGGCCTGGTTTACCCGGCTTGCGGCCAACGCGGTGCTGGTCACCTGCCAGACGCCAGAACAGGCGCATCTGCCCAAATGGGTGGCGGCGCGAGCTAAACAGCATAATCTCCAGTTGGATGATGCCGCGAACCAGCTGCTTTGCTACTGCTATGAAGGCAACCTGCTGGCACTGGCCCAGGCGCTGGACCGTCTTTCTCTGCTGTGGCCGGACGGCAAGCTGACGCTACCGCGCGTGGAGCAGGCGGTTAACGATGCCGCTCACTTCACGCCATTCCACTGGGTGGATGCACTGTTGTCAGCGAAGAGTAAACGCGCCCTGCATATTTTGCAGCAGCTGCGGCTTGAAGGCAGTGAACCCGTCATTCTGCTGCGCACGCTTCAGCGCGAACTGCTGCTGCTGATTAATCTCAAGCGCCAGTCCGCCCATACCCCGCTGCGCGCGCTGTTTGATAAACATCGCGTATGGCAAAACCGCCGGGCAATGACCACCGAGGCGATAAACCGCCTGAGCCATGAACAACTGCGCCAGGCAATACAGCTTCTGTTGCGTGCCGAACTGACGCTGAAACAGGACTATGGTCAGTCGATCTGGGCTGAGCTGGAAAGTCTTTCCCTGCTGCTGTGCCACAAGGCGCTGGCAGACGTTTTTATCGATGGATAATATGCACTCTTTACAGGCACTGTATGGCGGTACGTTCGATCCGGTACATTATGGGCACCTGAAGCCGGTTGAAATCCTGGCGAATCTGATTGGCCTGCAGCGCGTGATCATCATGCCGAATAACGTCCCGCCGCACCGCCCTCAACCAGAGGCCACCAGTGAACAGCGTAAAGAGATGCTGTCCCTGGCCATTGCGGATAAGCCCCTTTTTACTCTTGATGAACGCGAGCTGCGCCGCGATACCCCTTCCTGGACTTCGCAGACACTGCAGGAGTGGCGCGCCGAACAAGGCCCGAAGAAACCGCTGGCGTTTATTATCGGCCAGGATTCTCTGCTTAACTTCCCCACCTGGCATCAGTACGAAACCATTCTGGATAACAGCCATTTGCTGGTTTGCCGCCGTCCGGGCTACCCGTTGACCATGCGCGAAGAACAGCACCAGCAGTGGCTCGACACACACCTCACCGACAATATAGAAGATCTGCATACTCTGCCCGCCGGGAAAATCTATCTTGCCGAAACACCATGGTTTGATATTTCAGCGACCATTATTCGTGACCGCCTGCAACAGGGTTTAACCTGTGACGATCTGCTGCCAGCATCGGTGCTGGAATATATCCGCCAGCATGGGTTGTATCAGAAAAGTGCAGAGGCATAGCACTGACGCAGGAAATCGCGCCTTATTGATTATCCTGCCTTGACAGGTTAAGCCATACTGATATCCTCCGCTGCCAGACTTTCCCGCCGATCATTGCTTTACAGAAATTGTTTTACAAAAATGGCGATGCAATCTCAGGCGGAGGGTGGGATGATACCCGCCTTCAAAAGCCCGGCCGGTGACATTTGTCCCGACACAGGCGTCAGTTCAGGTATACTGTCTGGCTACAAACTCACAGAAGCACTATTTCATTCACCCAGGGGGAAAACTTGCAGGGTAAAGCACTCCAGGATTTTGTTATCGACAAAATTGATGACCTGAAAGGTCAGGACATCCTCGCTATCGACGTTAAGGGTAAATCCAGCATCACCGACTGCATGATTATCTGCACCGGTACATCTACTCGCCATGTGGTTTCGATTGCCGATCATGTTGTTCAGGAATCACGTGCGGCAGGGCTGTTACCGCTTGGTGTTGAAGGTGAAGCGACCGCTGACTGGGTGGTTGTCGACCTCGGCGATGTGATTGTCCACGTCATGCAGGAAGAGAGCCGTCGCCTGTATGAGCTGGAAAAACTCTGGGGTTAATGCGTGAAGTTGCAGCTGGTCGCCGTCGGCACCAAAATGCCGGACTGGGTACAAACCGGTTTTACTGAGTATCTGCGTCGCTTTCCAAAAGATATGCCGTTCGAACTGGTGGAGATCCCAGCAGGAAAGCGCGGCAAGAACGCCGATATCAAACGTATTCTCGATAAAGAGGGTGAGCTGATGCTGGCTGCCGCAGGCAAAAACCGCATCGTTACCCTCGATATTCCAGGCAAGCCCTGGGATACGCCGCAGCTGGCGCACGAACTGGAGCGCTGGAAGCAGGATGGCCGTGACGTCAGTCTGTTGATTGGCGGGCCTGAAGGGTTATCTCCCGCCTGTAAAGCGGCAGCAGAACAAAGTTGGTCCCTCTCCGCGCTGACGTTGCCCCACCCGCTCGTTCGGGTTCTGGTGGCAGAGAGTCTGTATCGCGCGTGGAGCATTACTACCAACCACCCCTATCACCGCGAGTAATGACTGACCAGGGTAGATTAAGCAGCGGATGAAACTACAGAATTCTTTTCGCGACTATACGGCTGAGTCCGCGCTGTTTGTGCGCCGGGCACTGGTCGCCTTTACGGGGATTTTGCTGCTTACCGGCGTGCTGATCGCCAACCTTTATAATCTGCAAATCGTCCGCTATACCGATTACCAGACGCGTTCCAACGAAAACCGTATCAAGCTGGTGCCTATCGCCCCCAGCCGCGGCATTATTTATGACCGTAACGGCACGCCGCTGGCGTTAAACCGCACCATCTATCAAATCGAGATGATGCCGGAGAAGGTGGATAATGTTCAGGATACGCTGGAAGCGCTAAAAAACGTTGTCGATCTCAACGATGACGACATCGCCGCCTTTAAAAAGGAGCGTGCCCGTTCGCACCGCTTCACCTCTATTCCGGTTAAAACAAACCTGACGGAAGTGCAGGTCGCTCGTTTTGCCGTTAATCAGTACCGCTTCCCCGGTGTAGAAGTGAAAGGCTACAAGCGCCGTTACTACCCGTATGGCTCTGCACTCACCCACGTCATTGGCTACGTTTCCAAAATTAACGATAAAGACGTCGACCGCCTCGATAAAGACGGTAAGCTGGCTAACTACGCCGCAACGCACGATATCGGTAAGCTGGGCATTGAGCGCTATTACGAAGATGTCCTGCACGGCCAGACCGGCTATGAAGAGGTTGAAGTGAACAACCGTGGCCGCGTGATCCGCCAGTTGAAAGAGGTGCCACCGCAGGCAGGGCATGACGTCTATTTGACGCTTGACCTTAAGCTGCAACAGTATATCGAAACCCTGCTGGCCGGTAGCCGCGCCGCGGTTATCGTTACCGACCCGCGCACTGGCGGTATTCTGGCAATGGTCTCCATGCCAAGCTACGACCCTAACCTCTTCGTGGACGGCATCTCCAGCAAAGATTATTCCGGCCTGCTCAAGGACCCAAATACCCCGCTGGTGAACCGCGCCACGCAGGGTGTCTACCCACCTGCATCAACGGTAAAACCATACGTCGCCGTCTCCGCGCTGAGCGCAGGCGTGATCAATCGCAATACCAGCCTGTTTGACCCTGGCTGGTGGCAACTGCCTGGCTCAGAGAAGCGTTACCGCGACTGGAAAAAATGGGGCCACGGCCATCTGAATGTCACTAAATCGCTGGAGGAGTCTGCGGACACCTTCTTCTATCAGGTGGCCTACGACATGGGCATTGACCGTCTGTCGGAGTGGATGAGTAAATTCGGCTACGGACATTACACCGGCGTTGATCTCGCAGAAGAACGTTCAGGCAACATGCCTACCCGTGAATGGAAGCTGAAGCGCTTTAAAAAGCCGTGGTATCAGGGCGATACCATTCCGGTAGGAATTGGTCAGGGTTACTGGACGGCAACGCCGCTGCAAATGAACAAAGCGATGATGATCCTCATCAACGATGGCGTCGTGAAAGTTCCGCATCTGCTGCAAAGCACGGTTGAAGACGGTAAAAAAGTGCCGTGGGTTCAGCCGCATGAACCGCCGGTGGGTGACATTCATTCCGGTTTCTGGGAAATCGCAAAAGACGGCATGTACGGCGTGGCAAACCGCCCGAACGGTACAGCACACAAATACTTTGCCGGTGCACCGTATAAAGTCGCGGCCAAATCGGGGACGGCACAGGTCTTCGGCCTGAAAGCGAATGAAACCTATAACGCGCATAAAATTGCTGAGCGTCTGCGTGACCACAAACTCATGACGGCGTTCGCCCCTTATGATAACCCGCAGGTTGCGGTGGCGATGATTCTGGAAAACGGCGGTGCTGGCCCGGCTGTGGGTACGATCATGCGCCAGATCCTCGACCACATTATGCTGGGTGATAACAACACCGAACTGCCAACTGAAAACCCGGCAGCCGCTGCGGCGGAGGACCAATAATCATGACCGATAATCCAAATAAAAAATCGCTGTGGGACAAAATCCACATCGACCCAGCCATGCTGCTGATTCTGCTGGCGCTGCTGGTCTACAGCGCTCTGGTCATCTGGAGCGCCAGCGGCCAGGACATTGGCATGATGGAGCGCAAAATCGGCCAGATCGCGATGGGTCTGGTCATTATGGTGGTCATGGCGCAGATCCCGCCGCGCGTCTACGAAGGCTGGGCCCCCTACCTGTATATATTCTGTATTATCCTGCTGGTTGCGGTTGATGCGTTTGGTGCCATTTCCAAAGGCGCACAGCGCTGGCTGGATCTGGGGATTGTCCGCTTCCAGCCCTCCGAAATTGCTAAAATAGCGGTTCCACTGATGGTAGCGCGCTTTATCAACCGCGATGTCTGCCCACCTTCGCTGAAAAATACCGCCATTGCGCTGGTGCTGATTTTTCTGCCAACGCTGCTGGTCGCGGCGCAGCCTGACCTCGGCACCTCGATCCTGATCGCACTTTCTGGCCTGTTCGTACTGTTCCTGTCTGGCCTGAGCTGGCGTCTGATTGGTATTGCAGTCGTGCTGGTTGCGGCTTTTATCCCCATTCTTTGGTTCTTCCTGATGCATGATTACCAGCGCCAGCGCGTAATGATGCTGCTCGACCCGGAAACCGATCCGCTGGGCGCGGGCTATCATATTATTCAGTCGAAGATTGCCATTGGCTCCGGCGGCCTGCGCGGTAAAGGCTGGCTGCACGGTACGCAGTCACAGCTCGAATTCTTACCTGAACGCCACACCGACTTTATCTTTGCGGTCCTGGCGGAAGAGTTAGGACTGGTTGGTATTTTAATCCTGCTGGCGCTCTACGTGCTGCTGATCATGCGTGGGCTGTGGATTGCCGCGCGGGCTCAAACCACCTTTGGCCGCGTGATGGCGGGCGGGTTGATGCTGATTTTATTCGTTTATGTCTTCGTAAATATTGGTATGGTGAGTGGTATCCTGCCGGTTGTGGGTGTACCGCTGCCGCTGGTCAGTTACGGGGGCTCGGCACTGATCGTGTTGATGGCCGGGTTTGGTATCGTGATGTCGATCCATACCCACAGGAAAATGTTGTCAAAAAGCGTATAAAAACAAGGGGGATCGCAATGCGTAAGCAGTGGCTGGGGATCTGCATCGCTGCAAGTTTACTTGCAGCCTGTACAAGTGATGATGGTCAGCAACAGGCAACCGTCGCGCCGCCGCAGCCTGCGGTCTGCAATGGCCCGATTGTTGAAATCAGTGGTGCCGATCCCATTTATGAACCGCTGAATGCCAGCGCGAACCAGGATTATCAGCGCGACGGCAAAAGCTACAAGATTGTCCAGGACCCTTCCCGGTTCAGTCAGGCAGGCTTTGCCGCCATTTACGATGCTGAGCCAGGGAGTAACCTCACTGCGTCCGGCGAAACGTTCGATCCGATGCAAATCACGGCAGCACACCCAACGCTGCCGATCCCTAGCTACGCGCGTGTTACAAACCTGGCGAACGGCCGTATGATCGTGGTACGCATTAACGATCGCGGTCCCTACGGAAATGACCGGGTGATTTCACTGTCACGCGCTGCTGCTGACCGCCTGAACACGTCAAATAACACCAAAGTTCGTATTGACCCGATTATCGTGGCGCAGGATGGCACGCTCTCCGGTCCGGGTACAGCCTGTACGACCGTGGCGAAACAAACCTACGCCCTGCCCGCACGTCCGGATTTAAGCGGTGGCATGGGTGGAGCCTCCTCTCCGGCAGAGCCTGTTCAACCGCAGGGCGAAGTGCGGGCTATCAGCAATGACACGTTGCATAGCGATGACAGCACGGGTGCGCCGGTGAAAAGCAGCGGCTTCCTCGGTGCCCCAACGACCTTAGCCTCAGGCGTGCTGGAAAGCAGTGAGCCTGCGCCAGCCCCCGTGGCCGCACCTGTAACACAGCCCGCGCCCGTAACGGCTCCAGCCACCACGCAAAGTGCGGCGGTGTCAGCCCCGGCAGCAACCAGCGGTGGCTTTGTGGTACAGGTAGGAGCCGTAAGCGATCAGGCTCGTGCGCAGCAGTATCAGCAGCGTTTGAGCCAGCAGTTCGGCGTGCCTGGACGCGTTGAGCAAAATGGTGCAGTCTGGCGTATTCAGATGGGGCCGTTTGCCAGCAAATCTCAGGCGGCGTCCCTGCAGCAGCGTCTGCAAAGCGAAGCACAACTGCAGTCGTTCATAACCGTTGCAAAGTAATTAATCGGCGGTATCCGAAATGTCAATTTGTGTAAAACACATTCACAAACTCATGCTTAAAGTCGGATGCCTGCCTGTATAGCTTTTGCTATAGTAAGGCACTTTTTTTAATTCCATCACGGATGTCGTAGTTCTGACCATGAAGACCACTTTTTCTGCTCGTTTTGTGCAGCGCATGGCGCTGACCACGGCCCTTTGCGCAGCGGCTTTTTCTGCAGCTCACGCGGATGACCTGAACATCAAGACCATGATCCCTGGCGTTCCGCAGATCGACGCGGAATCCTACATCCTGATCGACTACAACTCTGGCAAGGTTCTGGCAGAACAGAATGCCGATGCCCGTCGCGATCCGGCCAGCCTGACCAAAATGATGACCAGCTACGTTATCGGCCAGGCCATGAAGGCAGGTAAATTCAAAGAGACCGATCTGGTGACCATCGGCAACGATGCGTGGGCAACCGGTAACCCGGTGTTTAAAGGTTCATCCCTGATGTTCCTGAAGCCTGGCATGCAGGTTCCTGTTTCCCAGCTGATTCGCGGTATCAACCTGCAATCCGGTAACGATGCCTGCGTGGCGATGGCCGATTTCGCGGCTGGCAGCCAGGATGCCTTCGTGGGCCTGATGAACAGCTATGTATCTGCGCTGGGTCTGAAAAACAGCCACTTCCAGACCGTCCACGGCCTGGATGCGGAAGGTCAATACAGCTCCGCACGTGACATGGCACTGATTGGCCAGGCGCTGATCCGTGACGTGCCGAACGAATACTCTATTTATAAAGAGAAAGAGTTCACCTTCAACGGCATTCGTCAGACCAACCGTAACGGCCTGCTGTGGGATAACAGCCTGAACGTAGACGGCATCAAGACCGGACACACTGACAAAGCCGGTTATAACCTGGTGGCTTCCGCGACAGAAGGCCAGATGCGTCTGATCTCTGCGGTAATGGGCGGTCGCACCTTTAAAGGCCGTGAAACAGAAAGTAAAAAACTGCTGACCTGGGGCTTCCGTTTCTTCGAAACCGTGAACCCGCTGAAAGCAGGTAAAGAGTTTGCCTCTGAGCCAGTCTGGTTTGGTGACAACGACCGTGCTTCGCTGGGCGTGGATAAAGATCTGTATCTGACCATTCCTCGTGGCCGCATGAAAGATCTGAAAGCGAGCTATGTGCTGAATACCACTGAACTGCATGCACCGCTGCAGAAAAATCAGGTTGTCGGCACCATTAACTTCCAGCTCGATGGTAAAACGATCGATCAGCGTCCACTCGTGGTGCTGGAAGAAATTCCGGAAGGCAATTTCTTCGGCAAAATCATTGATTACATTAAATTGATGTTCCATCACTGGTTTGGCTAAAAATTGAACACTTGAAAGTGTGATTTTGATCCCCATATACTACGTATCAGTAAAACTCCCGCCCTGTGGCGGGAGTTATTATTTTTTACACACACGCCGGAGCTGACATGAAAACCAAACTTAACGAACTGCTTGAATTCCCGACCCCATTTACCTACAAAGTAATGGGTCTGGCGAAACCTGAGCTGGTTGATCAGGTGGTTGAAGTGGTACAGCGCCATGCGCCGGGCGACTACTCTCCGTCGGTAAAACCAAGCAGCAAAGGCAACTACCACTCGGTTTCTATTACCATCACTGCGACCCACATTGAGCAGGTCGAGACGCTGTACGAAGAGCTCGGCAATATCGAAATCGTTCGTATGGTGCTGTAGTCCTCTGCGGTTACCCGCTTTGCCGGGTAACCTCTTCCCCCGCTGTGATATACTCCCCTTACCTTTTTCTCCCTCGTCTTCGGAGACGTAGTTTTGTACCAGGATAAAATTCTTGTCCGCCATCTCGGGCTGCAACCTTATGAGCCTGTCTCCCAGGCTATGCATGACTTCACCGATTCACGCGATGACACTACACCTGATGAGATCTGGCTGGTGGAACACTACCCTGTTTTTACCCAGGGCCAGGCGGGAAAAGCTGAGCATCTGTTAATGACGGGTGATATTCCGGTTATTCAGAGCGATCGCGGTGGGCAAGTGACCTATCATGGCCCCGGCCAGCAGGTGATGTATGTACTGCTAAACCTTAAACGCAGAAAGCTGGGTGTGCGTGAACTGGTTACCCTGCTGGAACAGACTGTCGTTAATACCCTTGCTGAATATGGCATAGATGCCCATCCACGTGCTGATGCTCCGGGCGTATATGTCGGGGAAATGAAAATTTGTTCGCTGGGTCTGCGTATTCGTAAAGGCTGTTCATTCCACGGGCTGGCACTTAACATTAATATGGATCTCACGCCATTCCTGCGAATCAATCCGTGCGGCTACGCCGGAATGGAAATGACGCAAATGCGTCAGTGGGTTGAAACCGCCACGCCTGATAATATTCGTCCTGTACTGCTGAACAACTTGTTAGCACTACTTAACAATCCTCCATACGAATATATCCCCGCTTAATACATCATACATCATGGCTCGATTATTTGACGAGCCACTGCTTATTTCCCGCATTTACGCTTTACAATAAACCGCATATTCTATATTTTCGAAGCGCCCGCATATTAGCGCTACATATTATTAAGTCCCCAGAGAGTACCGCCTGCGGGTTTCATGTACCTTGTGTGATAACCACACAACTGTTTGTTTTTGATAGACAAGTGACACACACGAAACACTTTACGAATCTCTACAAGCATAATAAATAAATTCAACTATCATTCATGTTATGAATGAATACGGAGTGAAAGCGTGGAGTATAATAATTTACCAGCTAAACGACTTAATGAACCCGGCGGAGAAGATAAGCCGCAAATTTTTCGGACTTTACGTAATATTGATCTCAATTTGCTGACTATTTTTGAGGCAGTATATGTCCACAAGGGTATCGTTAATGCTGCGAAAATTCTTAATCTCACACCCTCAGCAATTAGCCAGTCAATTCAAAAGCTGCGCGCTATATTTCCCGATCCTTTATTTATTCGTAAAGGCCAGGGTGTCACGCCGACCGCCTACGCTACGCATCTTCATGAGTACATCAGTCAGGGGCTGGAATCGATTCTGGGCGCACTGGATTTAACCGGCAGCTACGACAAGCAAAGAACCATTACCATTGGTACTTCTCCTTCGCTTGGTGTACTGGTGATGCCCGCCATCTACCAGGCCGTAAAACAGCATGTACCACACCTGCTGATACGCAACGTGCCCGTCAGCGAAGCCGAAACGCAGCTGGCGCAATTCCAGACCGATTTAATTATCGACAGCAACAATTTTAGCGCCAGAGCGCTGGGGCAAAATGTCCTCTATGTCGACAGCCTGACGCTTGTTTGTCGTCAACAGCATCCGGCTCTTAGCCAGCCAGTGACTTTAGAGAATCTGCGCAGCTATGAACACGCGTCATTTATTACCGAAGGGCAAGGAGCAAACCCATTAAGCCCGCGTCTTGATGAACTCTTCCCTGAGCGTCAGATCAGCTTCAGCAGTTACAATATGTTTACCGTAGCAGCCCTGATTGGCAGCAGCGACATGCTTTGTGTCATGCCTTCACGCCTCTATAATTTGCTGCGAAAATGCTGGCCGCTGGAGAGCATTTCATTGAGCCAGTTGAATGTCGAATCAGTTGAAATTTCGCTACATTACAACAAGCTAAGCCTGCGCGATCCGGTTCTGGAAAACGTGATCAACGTCATCCGTCAGGCCTTCTGACAGGTGCATTCAGCACAAGCCCCTGCCACACGCGGGGCAAAAGGCACAAAACAACAACTATTTTACAAATTGGCGACCTGGCAGGCTGCTTTATCGACCGTTTCAATGATATACTGCCTGTCGTTCGTTCAAAAATAGTTGATAAATACAACATTCCCTTGAATTGAAACGCTTTCCTTCGATATTCGCAACTGGAACACGCACGCTATGAGTAAACCCATTGTGATGGAACGCGGTGTTAAATACCGCGATGCCGATAAAATGGCCCTTATCCCGGTTAAAAACGTGGCTACAGAGCGCGAGGCGCTGTTAAGAAAACCGGAATGGATGAAAATCAAACTTCCGGCCGACTCTTCGCGTATCCAGGGGATCAAAGCGGCGATGCGCAAAAATGGCCTCCACTCTGTCTGTGAAGAGGCCTCCTGCCCCAACCTTGCTGAATGTTTCAATCACGGCACCGCGACATTTATGATTCTGGGTGCAATCTGTACCCGTCGCTGCCCATTCTGCGACGTTGCTCATGGTCGCCCGGTTGCGCCTGACGCCAACGAACCGCAAAAACTGGCGCAGACTATCGCCGATATGGCGCTGCGCTATGTGGTGATTACCTCCGTCGACCGTGACGACCTGCGCGATGGCGGTGCACAGCACTTTGCTGACTGCATTACCGCTATCCGTGAAAAAAGCCCAAGCATCAAGATCGAGACGCTGGTCCCGGACTTCCGCGGACGTATGGATCGCGCGCTGGATATTCTCACCGCGACCCCGCCAGACGTGTTCAACCACAACCTGGAGAACGTGCCGCGCATTTATCGCCAGGTGCGTCCGGGTGCCGACTATAACTGGTCCCTGAAGCTGCTGGAGCGCTTTAAAGAAGCACATCCACATATCCCGACCAAGTCTGGCCTGATGGTTGGCCTCGGGGAAACCAACGCTGAGATCATTGAAGTAATGCGCGACCTGCGTCGCCACGGCGTGACCATGCTGACGCTGGGCCAGTATCTGCAGCCAAGCCGCCATCACCTGCCGGTTCAACGCTACGTTAGCCCGGATGAGTTCGACGAGATGAAAGCGGAAGCGATGGCGATGGGCTTTACCCACGCGGCTTGCGGTCCATTTGTTCGTTCTTCTTATCACGCCGATATGCAGGCGAAAGGCGAAGAAGTGAAATAAACCTGTAATATTTATTTACAGAAAAGCAAAAAACCGGCCTCGTGAGCCGGTTTTTTTTGCAAGCCTTACAGCCTTGCCATTACTCTTTGTGCGAAAGTTTCTCTGCCGGGACATCATCTTCGGCGCTTTTCTTCGCGGCCGCGTCATCGTCGTTCATCGCTTTCTTAAAGCCTTTAATGGCAGCACCCAGGTCGCCACCCAGCGTGCGTAACTTCTTTGTACCAAACAACAGGACGACCAGTGCGGCAACCACCAGCAGTTTGGTAATACTAATCTCACCCATAGATACCTTCTTTACTTAAAACAGGCTGCATTCAGCGCCAAAAACCCGATCGTATTAACGGTCATTTGACGCGCGCACACAATAGCAATCTGTAACAAGGTGAATCAAGCACTGTTTAAAAAAACATCACAATAATTGCGGTGGCGCAAACCGACGGTTACGAAGAACAGGTAACTGCCGACGCGCAAGCGCAATCCGCTCTGAAATTATCTCCGTCAGCAGAAGCGCGGGCGTTTCCGCCGCCGCTGCGATTGTTACGCCCAGCGGGTCGACCACTCTGCTCTGCCCGATGTTCTTGTTTCCACACTCCCCGGCAGCCACCAGGTAACAGGTGGTATCCAGCGCACGCGCTGCCAGTAGCGTACTCCAGTGATGCTCTTTTAACGGTCCCTTTACCCATGCAGCGGGCAAAACCAGAATATCAGCCCCTTGCAGCGCCAGGTGTAATGCCAGCTCAGGAAATCGGATGTCATAGCACGTCATCAGACCAATGTTGAAACCCTCAATGTTGAGCAGCGGCGGAACACACTCCCCCGGATCAACAAGCCGCGACTCCTGAATGCTAAACGCATCGTAGAGATGGAGTTTGGCATAGCTTGCAATAATAGCGCCTTCACGTATCGCCACCAGCGTATTCACCGCCCGGCCCGGTGTAGAAGGGACATGCACGGTTAAAATGGTTGTCAGTTGATTGCCAGCGCTTTCGGCCAGCAGCAATCGTAAAAACTCCCCCTCAAGCGCCTGCGCAGACTTTACCGACAGATCAGGGTCGTTGTCATCGCGTGCCAGTAACGCCTCAGGAAGCACCAGTAACGATGCCCCCTTTTGCTGCGCCTGTGCCATCAGGGAGACACATTTTTGCGCGTTTTCTTTCCAGTCTGGCGTCACTGCAAACTGCCCTACCGCAACATACATAGATTTGTCCCCTCATCATAAACAGCGTTACACTCGATGTTCTTACACATCAAATAGCAGGTATTGACAGTGTTACAACTCCTTTTAGCCGTTTTTATTGGTGGCGGAACGGGTAGCGTTGCGCGGTGGTTCTTGAGTATGCGGTTTAATCCCCTGCATCAGGCCATTCCGATGGGAACCCTGGCCGCGAACCTGATTGGCGCATTTATCATTGGAATGGGGCTGGCCTGGTTTAATCGTATGACCCATATCGATCCTGTATGGAAGGTATTGATCACAACCGGCTTCTGCGGTGGCTTAACAACGTTTTCCACCTTTTCTGCAGAGGTGGTGTTTCTCTTCCAGGAAGGCCGTCCTGGCTGGGCACTGACCAACATTGCCGTCAACATGCTCGGCTCATTTGCGATGACAGGGATCGCATTTTGGCTCTTTTCCTCAGCCAGCCCGCAATAACAATCGCGACGTTAATGTTGGCTTAATTTTTCTCTGTCACTCTGGGCGCAATACTGAACGAGGGTGACAGCATGAAAGAGCGTTTGATGAGCACAGGGATGGTTTTGCTGAGCGTATTAATTATTGCCAGCTTCCTGAAAATTTATCTGCTTAATTGATTCAAAACGAAAAAAACCCGCTCAATGAGCGGGTTTTGAAATTCTTGCTGACGCGTCTGAATTACAGAGCGATTACGTTAGCAGCAGAAGGGCCTTTGGCACCGTTAGTGATTTCAAACTCAACACGCTGACCTTCAGCCAGGGTTTTGAAACCATTAGACTGGATTGCAGAGAAGTGTACGAACACATCTTTGCTGCCATCTTCAGGAGTAATGAAACCGAATCCTTTGGACTCATTAAACCACTTAACGTTACCTTTAATCTTAGACATCAAAATTACCTTTACATTAAAAAACGACACAAATGCTGTGTCGGGTATCAGTACAACAATTGTCGGCCGTTTTGTCCAGCGGATCTTTGATAAAAAGTGACAAAAGTCGCGTTAATTTTCAGAGGCCGATTTTTATCCTTTATGATTCAACGGCAGTGCGTTTTTTCGCCAGAATGTAAAGTTAATTCAGTCAAAACTGAAAACGCATCCAGGCGAAGTAAACGTTACCGTTGTTATAAGTACCAGGGATATAGGTCATCTGGAACGTAGCAGGACCATAGCCAATCGACGCCAGAGGAAGTAATACCGGCACAGGGATGTACTTCCAGTTATCACGGGCGGTGAACCCGGCCGTATACCCCAGGCCAAGACGGAAGTTGTCGTCCGTTAACGGACGCCAGGTTTTCTCCCAGCCGTAGCCGCCAATCGGTTCCCATTTGTTGTAGGAATCTTTAAACGCCATCAGGTACAGGCCGTGCCAGTTTCCCTGTTCATCCCAGCGGGACTGACCAAAACCCGCCCCCCAGGGGCGCTCGTTGTAGCGGTCTGTTTTTTCTTTGTCATACGCAAAACGTGCGTGCCACGTTATCGCCGGGATATAGAGATCGTAATGTTCTGGTTCCTTCCAGGTTTCCGCGACGTTATCCGTAAACGTGGAGAACCAGCCTTTCCCTGTCGCGCTGCCCTCTGCATTTGCCACAGAAGAGAACGTTAACAGCCCAGAAATAAACACTAAAATCAGGAAAAATTTATTACGTACAATCACAATGCAATTACCATTCTTTGTATTCGGAGCAGAGCTTACCACAGAATAGTTGAATGAAGTCTTAACAACATCAGTGCAATTCCTGGTTAACAACGGAAATCATGGGAATATTCTGATAAAGACAATCCTGCACGCCGTAATAAGCGCATGCAGGATACAAATTTAACGTTGATGTAACAATTTATAGAGTGCCGGAATAACCAACATCGACAATAACGGGGCGGTGATCATTCCACCAATCATTGGGGCAGCAATGCGCTGCATCACCTCTGAGCCGCTACCGCCGCCCCACATAACAGGCAGCAACCCGGCCATAATGGTGGCAACGGTCATCACTTTGGGCCGCACGCGCAGCACTGCACCTTCGTGGATTGCGCGCATCAGCATGGCATTTCCGCCCTCAGGTTCACGATCACGATATTTATCCAGCGCATGATTCAGATAGAGAACCATAATTACACCGAATTCAGCAGCAACACCTGACAGGGCTATAAATCCTACCGCCCCCGCCACGGAGAGGTTATATTCAAGAAGCCACAATAACCACACCCCGCCAATAAGTGCGAACGGTAATGTCCCCATTATTATTAAGACGTCAGCAATCCGTTTGAAGGTCAGCCAGAGCAGTATAAATATAATCATTAACGTCACCGGCAACACTATTTTTAGCTTCGCGGTTGCCCGCTCCAGATATTCAAATTGCCCTGACCAGGAGAGCGAAACGCCTTGCGGTAAAACCACGTTCTCAGCCACCCGCTTCTGCATCTCATCCACGGCAGATTTCAGATCGCGTCCGCGCAAATCCACATAGATCCAGTTGGATAGTCGCGCGTTTTCACTTTTAAGCATCGGCGGGCCTTCAGTCACGACGATATCGGCCAGTTCACCCAGTGCCACCTGGCTACCGTTCGCGGTAATAACCGGTAAGATCCGCAGCTTGTCGACGTTATCGCGCAGATCGCGGGGATAACGCAGATTGATGGGATAACGTTCGCGCCCCTGGATCACCTCACCAATGTTATCTCCTCCCACGAGTGTGGCGACCATGCTTTGCAGTTCGTCGACAGATACGCCATAGCGCGCCGCTTTTTGTCTGTCGATGCGAATATCCACATAGCGACCGCCCGTCAGGCGCTCTGCCAGCGCCGACGTCACGCCTGGAACCTGCTTCACGACATGCTCTATCTGCTGAGCTACCCGCTCAATATCGGCAATATTATTGCCGTTCACCTTAATACCGACCGGGCTCTTTATCCCGGTTGCCAGCATATCCAGACGGTTACGGATCGGCGGCACCCACACATTCGCAATTCCTGGCACTGAGACCGTTTTATCCAGCTCCTCCACCAGTTTTTGGGGTGTCATTCCCGGCCGCCACTGGTCGCGTGGCTTAAAGTGAATGGTGGTTTCCAGCATGGTTAATGGCGCAGGATCGGTGGCCGACTCCGCCCGTCCGGCTTTACCAAACACGCTGGCGACTTCCGGTACGCTTTTGATAAGCCTGTCGGTTTGCTGCAGCAGCCGTGATGCCTCCCTGGCAGAAATGCCCGGCAACGTTGACGGCATATACAGCAAATCGCCTTCGTCCAGCGGGGGCATAAATTCACTTCCCAGGCGGCTCAACGGCCAGAACGTCGCGAGTAAAAGCGCAAACGCCAGCACGAGCGTGGTTTTCGGAAAAGTGAGCACTTTATCCAGCAGCGGCTCATACAGGCGGATCAGCACGCGGTTGATCGGGTTAGCCTTCTCATCCGGGATTTTCCCGCGAATAAAATAACCCATCAAAACGGGAACCAGCGTGATCCCAAGCCCTGCGGCAACGGCCATCGACCAGGTTTTGGTAAACGCCAGCGGCGAGAACATTCGCCCTTCCTGCGCTTCAAGCGAGAACACAGGAATAAACGACAAGGTAATGATTAACAGGCTGCAGAAGAGCGCAGGCCCTACTTCCACCGCCGCACGCTCGGCCAGCTGCCAGTATTCACCGGAAGACGGATTTTTACCTGGGTTATCATGCCGCCACTGCTCCAGCACTTTGTGCATGTTTTCAATCATCACGATCGCCGCATCCACCATCGCCCCGATGGCGATTGCAATTCCGCCGAGTGACATGATGTTTGCGTTGATACCCTGATAATGCATCACGACGAAGGCACCCAGGATACCCAGCGGCAGAGAGACTATCGCCACCAGCGCGGAACGAAAATGAAACAGGAACAGCGCGCAAACCACCACCACAACGGCAAACTCTTCAAGGAGTTTATGGGAAAGCGTTTTAACCGACTCCTCGATCAGGGTTGAGCGGTCATACACCGGAACAATCTCAACGCCCTGTGGCAATGTTTTCTGCAGCGCATGCAGCTTCTCTTTCACCGCATGAATCGTCTCCAGTGCGTTCTGTCCGTAGCGCATCACCACCACGCCACCGGCCACCTCGCCTTCTCCGTTCAGTTCTGCCACACCACGGCGGATCTCCGGACCGAAGCCGATGGTCGCGACATCGTTGAGCAGAACAGGTATGCCATTGCGGCTGGCGATGACCACGTTGCGAAAATCATCCAGCGAGCGTAAATAGCCCGTGGTGCGCACGATATACTCCGCCTCCCCTCTCTCCAGCAATGCGCCGCCGCTCTCCTTATTTGCGGCCTGAACAGCACTGGCGAGCTGGCTATGGGTAATATTTAACGCCCGCATCTTCGCCGGATCGGCCACGATCTGATACTGACGCACCATCCCGCCGATGCTCGCCACTTCTGAGACATTAGGGACCGTCTTAAGCTCAAACTTCAGCGTCCAGTCCTGAATGGCGCGCAGATCCGCCAGGCTATGTTTGCCGCTGCGGTCGATCAGGGCGTATTCATAGATCCAGCCTACGCCCGTGGCGTCTGGCCCGAGCGACACCTTCACTCCTGCCGGAAACTGCGCCTGCACCTGGCTTAAATATTCCAGTACCCTTGAGCGCGCCCAGTAGAGATCGGTGCCATCTTCAAAAAGTACGTAGATATACGCATCGCCAAACATAGAAAAACCACGCACGGTTTTTGCTCCCGGCACGGACAACATCGACGTTGTCAGCGGCCAGGTCACCTGATCTTCAATCACCTGTGGCGCTTTACCGGGATAGCTCGCCTTGACGATCACCTGCACGTCCGACAAATCAGGAAGCGCGTCCAGTGGCGCACGCTGTACCGCCCACACGCCCCAGCCCGCCATGACCAGCGCCGCAAGGATCACCAGCAGCCGGTTGCGTAATGAAGCCCGAATCACTGCCGCAATCATGGCGTCACCTCCGGCATTACGCTGCGCAGGCTGGCTTCAGAGTCAATCAGGAACTGGCCGGAAGTCACCACATTATCGCCCGCGTTGAGCCCCGAGCGGATCTCCGTCCACCCTTTCGCCGTCAGCCCGGTTTCCACGTTTACCGGACGGAAATAGCCATCTCCTGTTGCTAATAGCAGGCGTGATGACTCCCCGGTATTGATGACCGCCTCTTCCGGCACCGCCAGAACGGGTTGACGTGTGGGTTCTTTGCTTCGGGAGACGGTGAGATACATACCCGGTTTCAGCTTCTGCGCGGTATTATCCAGCACAATGCGCGCTTTCAACGTTCGCGTCGTCGTCTCCATCTGTGGCAGCAGTTCGCTGACCGTGCCGTGGAATTGCTCTCCGGGCCAGCTTTCGGTCGTTGCCACCATTTTGCTCCCCACCGCCAGAGACTGCGCCTGGGATTGCGGATAGTCGATAACCAGCCAGACGGGATCGAGCGTGGCTATTTCAAAGAGCGGTGCCGTTGCCGTAATTTGCGCCCCTTCCCGCACATCCAGTTTCACCACATATCCGGCCTGCGCGGCCCGAAGCGTGAGCGTGGTCTGCGGCTTACCGCTACGTTCCAGCATACGTATCACCTCCTCTGGCATAAACTGCAGAGCCAGCCGCTCACGTGCCGCGCGGGTCAGCCCGGCATCGCCAAGCTGGCGGACAGCCAGATACTCCTGCTGGGCCGTCGTCCACTGCGGTATCCACAGTTGCGCCAGCGGCTCACCTTTTTTCACCTGCTGCTGTGGCGCTTTAACAAACAATTTCGAGACCACACCGTTGGCCGGTGCCGAAACCACCGACACGCTGCGTTCATCCGTCGATACCGAAGCAAAAGCCGTGAACGGTGTTACCAGCTGTCGCATTTCCGCTTTAGCTGTTTTCATCCCCAGGTTTTGCTGCTGCTGAGAGCTAATCCCGACGCCTGCCGCCGCTTTCTCTTCATCGGCGTAGCGCGGCACCAGGTCCATATCCATAAAAGGCGATTTTCCCGGCTTATCAAAGCGCTGGCCCGGCATCATTGGATCGTACCAGTACAGCACATTGCGTTCAGAGGGCTGCGAAGCTGCAATTGGTTGATGGGACTGTTTTTTCCCCACCCAATAGCCACTGCCAGCCGCCACAATGACGACAGCCGCGACCGCGGTTAAGGTTGTTGTTTTCATTGCGCCAGCTCCTGCGGGATCAGCCAGTTTACGGCAGCCCAGGTCCGCGCCATCTCACGCTCGGCCTGATTAACTGCCAGTTCCGTATCCAGTACGCCACGACGGGCATCCAGTAACGCCGGTAGTTCAGACTGCCCGGAACGATACTGTGCCGTCAGCACCGTCAGCCGCTGACGCTGTAAAGGCAGCACTTCATCCCGCTGACGCTGCCATAAGGTCTGCGCGGCCTGATACTGCGCCACCAGGGTTTGTACCTGGGCAATATGCTCACGTTTAATCAGCGTCAGCTGGTCTACCGCCTGCATCGAGCGAGAAACATCGGCGGCATAATCTTTGTCCTGTCGTTTTGACTGAAAAAGAGGCAGATCCACGCTGAACATCACACCGGCCATATCGTCATACCCTTCAGCACGATGCGCGTAAAAGACCTCCACATCCACGTCAGGAATGGCCGCCACGGCTGATTGCGCAGAACGGGCTTTCGCGGTCTCGGCTTCGCTGCGGGCGGCCTCCACTTCCGGATGTTGAATAATTCCGGCTTCCAGCGTTTTTTCATCGGCAGGCAGACGCTGATAGCGCGGTAACGGCCCGCGCACATCCGTAATGGCTTGCCCCGTCAGCTGTAACAGGCGGCTTTGCGCCAGCTGAACATCCCGCTGCGCGAGCGTTGCTTTGTCGCGCATGGCGCTTAAGGTCATCCGCAGTGCCAGTACGCTGTCCGGTGCTGAGCCTCCGGCCCCCACGCTTGCCGTCTGTACGCCGCGCTGACGTTCCGTTTCGCTGACCAGCGTTCTGGCCGTTTTCAGCGCCTGCTGCGCAAGCGCCAGATCCAGCCAGGCCTGGGCGGTATCACGCTGAAGTGCAGCGCGAATAGCCCCGGATTTCGCCAGCACGCTGCGCGCCTGCGCCTGAAATGTTTGCGCTTTGCGCTCCCGCTTTTCTGCGCTAACGTAGCGTTGCATGATGCCAATCTTCTGCATGGTCATACCTTCACGCGTCAGTCGCCTGTCGTTACTGCCCTGCACTGGCACGTTTTCAAGACCAAACTTCAGTTTTGGGTCCGGTAACTGGGTAGCAGAATCGGCCATCGCATCCAGCGCCTGCGCCTCGTTACGGCTGGCTGACAGTTCTGCGGAATAGCGCTGGGCTTCGGTCAGGGTTTGTTCGAGCGTCCACGGCTCCGCCTGGACGGCGGAGCTCAACAGGCCGAACAGCACCCCACCGAGCCACAGGCTCAGTGTGTGTTGTTTCATGATGACCTCGCTTAGCGCTGTGGCGTCAGCGAGACAATCCGGAAGCCGTCACCCGCACGCTCAAGCGTGAAGGTCACTTCATCGCCGGGTTTTGCACCGTTCAGCGCCGCGCCAGGAGACAACGTAAACGGCATCGTCATGGCTGGCCATTTCAGTTCGGGAATGGCGTCGTGCTGGAGCATGACGGAATTTTCAGAAACAGACTGAACCACACCGTGGCCTTGCCAGCGTTGGTCCGCCTGAACGGTAAAGGAAGCAAGAGAGACGGACGCGCCAAGCAGCGCGGAAAGGAATAAAGCACGCATGATAAAACTCCTGTTAAACGTAAATGAAAATAAAATTAACGAATTAACAGGTTTCTTATTCTCTGAACCGGCAATAACGAATCGTTGCCGGCGGCCCTGCTGCAGGAGGGGTTACTGTCCACGCGGAATGGCTAACTGCGTCGCAATCTGGCGTGTTTAGGGTAAGCGTTATGGCGGCAGGAAGCGCCACAAGCTGAGGCTGTGCGGGATCTTTTTGCCCCTGATCCGGCATGCAGTGTTTTTCACATAACGGTGAAGCATCCACTGTATTATGCGGTCCGGGTTTAGCCATCATATCCATATGCTGGATAGCGGCGACATCCCCCCGCAGATCGATAGAGCAATCATGCGACGCAATCGCAACCTGACTCTGAATTAACAGCCAGCCAAAGGCCACCAAAAACATCAGCAGATGTTTTTTAAGGAAGCGCAGGCGATAGGTCCAGCTGGCGTGCATATCGGCGTCATCAGGTTGAAAAAAGTGGTGCGAGTATAGGCAGGCGAGACAATGAAAGAAAAGCGCTTTTAATGAGTTTTACGTTCATTATCAACCATCCGAAAAACTACACTCATGATATTAACACTTCACTATCATTTTAATGACATATAATGAGTATTCAGCCGGTCAATATTCATATGGCATAAATGACGTAGCGGTGGCAAAAATATCGTCGATATCTCCTTTAGTAGTCTATTTCTTGATTTTAATCAGCAATGGCAGGCCATTAATTCGGCACATTTCATGCTTCTTTTTTATTGATTATTTGTGCTCTCGGGCAGCAAGGATACAGGGGAAATCATGTTTACGTTTATCGAACTCCTTATCGGAGTCGTCGTTATTGTCGGTGTAGCACGCTACATCATTAAAGGCTATTCGGCCACGGGCGTGTTATTTGTCGGTGGTCTGACGCTGCTGATTATTAGTGCGCTAATGGGTCATCAGGTTTTACCCGCCAGCGAAACCAGCACCGGTTATACCGCCACTGACATTGTTGAATATATTAAAATTCTGCTCATGAGCCGCGGCGGCGATCTGGGCATGATGATTATGATGCTGTGTGGTTTTGCCGCGTATATGACCCATATCGGCGCTAACGATATGGTCGTTAAGCTGGCCTCTAAGCCATTGCAGTATATCAACTCCCCGTATCTGCTTATGGTCGCAGCCTATTTTCTTGCCTGCCTTATGTCCCTCGCCGTTTCGTCGGCAACTGGTCTTGGCGTGCTGTTAATGGCTACCCTGTTCCCGGTCATGGTCAACGTTGGCATCAGCCGGGGTGCGGCAGCCGCTATCTGTGCTTCACCGGCAGCAATTATTCTTTCACCCACCTCTGGTGACGTGGTTCTGGCAGCGAAAGCGGCTGAAATGTCTCTCATCGACTTCGCCTTTAAAACCACGCTGCCGATCTCCATTATCGCCATTATCGGCATGGGCATTGCACACTTCTTCTGGCAGCGCTATCTCGATAATAAAGAGAATATCAGCCACGAAATGATGGACGTGAGTGAAATCACCACCACCGCCCCGGCGTTCTATTCCATATTGCCGTTCACGCCAATTATTGGCGTCCTCATTTTTGACGGCAAATGGGGTCCGCAACTGCATATCATCACCATTCTGGTGATCTGTATGCTGCTGGCTGCCCTGCTGGAGTTTGTACGTGGCTTTAACACTCAGAAAGTATTTTCTGGTCTGGAAGTCGCATACCGCGGCATGGCGGATGCGTTCGCAGGCGTAGTGATGCTGTTAGTAGCCGCAGGCGTATTTGCCCAGGGGCTGAGCACGATTGGCTTTATCCAGAGCCTGATCTCTATCGCCACGTCGTTTGGCTCAGCCAGCATTATCCTGATGCTGGTGCTGGTGGTGCTGACCATGCTGGCGGCGATGACCACCGGCTCCGGTAATGCGCCGTTCTACGCATTCGTCGAGATGATCCCGAAACTGGCTCACTCTTCCGGTATTAACCCGGCATACCTCTCCATTCCTATGCTGCAGGCTTCAAACCTGGGTCGTACCATTTCCCCGGTGTCAGGCGTGGTAGTGGCTGTCGCAGGTATGGCAAAAATCTCTCCGTTTGAAGTGGTTAAACGCACCTCAGTCCCGGTGCTGGTTGGCCTGATCATTGTGATTATCGCCACGGAAGTGCTGGTTCCCGGCGCTGCCTGAGCGAAATTCTGCATAGCCAAAAAGCGCCTGCGGGCGCTTTTTGTGCTTTAATAATTTCCAGAAATTAATCGTGCTCAATCGATCAGGAAATCAAATGTTCAGGAAGGATGTCGTTATCCCCTCTGGCGCTATAGCGCTTGCACTCTGTGTACTCTCCGCACAAGCAGAACCCCTCAGGGCAACGCAATATGGTGATTTCGATCGCTACGTTCTAGCCCTTTCGTGGCAGACGGGATTCTGCCAGAGCATGGTCGATCGCAACCGCAACGAGCCTGACGAGTGTCGTCTGCAAAAAGAGAGTAAGGCAAAAACAGATTTCCTGACCGTTCACGGATTGTGGCCTGGTCTGCCGAAATCAATTGCCGCACGTGGGGTGGATGAACGCCGCTGGATGCGTTTTGGTTGTGCCACCCGCCCGATCCCGAACATGCCGGAAGCGAAAGCCAGCCGCAAATGCGCCGCCGCTGAAACCGGGCTTTCCCTGTCGGGGGCAGCAAAACTAAACAGCGTCATGCCCGGCGCAGGCGGGAATTCATGCCTGGAGCGTTACGAATATGCCAAACACGGGGTTTGCTTTGGTTTCGATCCTGATGCGTATTTCGGCACGATGGTGCGCATGAATCAGGAAGTCAAAAGCAGTGCCGTGGGGAAATTCCTCGCAGAAAATTACGGTAAAACCGTGAGCCGCCGCGACTTTGACAGAGCCGTTGCTGAAAGCTGGGGTAAGCAGAATGTCAAAGCCGTCAAGCTCACCTGCAATGGCAACCCTGCCTACCTGACAGAAATACAGATCTCATTAAAAGCGGACACCATTAACAATCCTCTCTCTTCCGGTTCCTTTGCCCCGCAACCGCATCCGGGTAACTGCGGCAAGCAATTTGTGATCGATAAAGTCGGTTACTGATCCCCCGGCCGGGCAACATTTTGCCCGGTATTTCATTCATTTCCGTTATATGACGATAAGCGTCACACTTCCGATCACAAGCATCATTCCTCCGGCTATTGCATTATTTATCCGGTAAACACACAGGAAACCTCCCCGCCATAATCACGGTGTCATCTACAGGAGGATTCACAATGGCTAAAAAACTGATTGCGCTTTGCGCTTGTCCGATGGGACTGGCACACACCTTTATGGCTGCTCAGGCACTGGAAGATGCCGCAAAGGAAGCGGGTTATGAGGTCAAAATTGAGACACAGGGCGCGGATGGTATTCAGAACCGCTTAACGGCACAGGATATCGCCGAAGCAGACATTATTATCCACGCCATTGCCATCACCCCGGAAGATAACGAGCGCTTTGAAACGCGCGACGTCTATGAAATCACCCTTCAGGATGCGATTAAAAATGCGGCAGGCACCCTGAAAGAGATCGAAGAGATGATTGCTGCAGAACAATAATAATTTTCCACCTCAGGGGTTTTCGTCATGGCAATTAAAAAACGCAGTGCGGTTCGCCCGGAAAGTCACGAGGGCGACACGCTCGCAATCAAACCCGCACCGGTCGCAACAGGTAATACATTCTGGAAAGAGCTGCCTCAGCACATTATGTCAGGTATCTCCCGCATGGTGCCGACGCTCATTATGGGCGGGGTGATCCTCGCCATTTCACAGCTTATCGCGTATGTCTGGCTGGAAATTCCACCGGATACCGGCATTATGGATGCACTGAACTCAGGCAAGTTCACCGGGTTTAACCTTTCCGTTCTGAAATTCGGTTACCTGACCGAATCCTTTGGTGGACTGCTGTTCAGCTTCGCCATCCCGATGTTCTCCGCGTTTGTCGCGAACTCTATCGGCGGCAAGCTGGCCTTCCCGGCCGGGTTTATCGGCGGTCTGGTCGCCACGCAACCGACGCTGGTACTGAATTTCGATGCGGAAAAGCTGACCTGGCTTGCAACCAAACCCGTACCGTCCACCTTTATCGGCGCGCTGATTATCGCGATTGCCGCAGGCTACCTGGTTAAATGGCTAAACACCCGCATTAATGTGCCACAGTATCTGCTGGCGTTTAAAAGCACCTTCCTGATCCCGATCCTGTCCGCGCTGTTCGTGATGCTGGCGATGTATTACATCATCACACCAATTGGCGGCTGGCTGAACGCCGGTATGCGCGCGTTACTGCTGGCGGCAGGCGAAGCCGGTTCGATGATGTATGCCATCGGCATGGCTGCCGCCACCGCGATTGATCTTGGCGGCCCAATCAACAAAGCGGCCGGTTTTGTCGGCCTGGGGCTGACCACCGATCACGTGTTGCCGATTACCTCGCGCGCTGTGGCGATTGTCATTCCACCAATTGGCCTGGGCCTGGCAACGCTTATCGACCGCCGCCTGACCGGTAAACGCCTGTTCAGCCCGCAGCTTTATCCGCAGGGTAAAACCGCCATGTTCCTGGCATTTATGGGGATCAGCGAAGGGGCCATTCCGTTCCTGCTGGAAAATCCGGTCGCCACGCTGCCCGCGTACATGATCGGTGCCATTGCAGGGGCGATGACCGCCACCGCGCTGGGTGCCGTCCAGTGGTTCCCTGAATCCGCCATCTGGGCATGGCCGCTGGTCACCAACCTGGGTGCCTATATGCTCAGCATTCTGGTCGGCGCAGTGATTACGGCCTTGCTGGTGGTGATGATTCGCAACAGCATGCATAAACGCGGAAAACTCGCCGTCGATACGCTGTAACGGAGTAACAAAATGGATTTACTGACAACGCTTCGTGGCTGGCTGGCAGATGAAAACCTGGATGGCGTACTGATCGCGTCACGTCAGAACAAACAGCCGCATCTGGGCATTTCCACCGGTTCGGGCTACGTGCTGGTGACGCGGACGTCCGCGCATATTCTGGTGGATTTTCGTTATTACAACGATATTGCAGCACGTGCTACCAACTACCAGATGCATCTGCTCAGTGCTGAAAACCCGTTTACTCAAACGGTAAACCGACTGATTGCCGACGAGCAGCTCGCCACGCTGGGCTTTGAGGGCGAACATGTGAGCTGGCAAACCGGCACGCAGTGGCGCGAAACGCTGAACACGACGCTGCGCAGTATCTCCCTTGATCCATTGCGTCAGATAAAAACCGCGGACGACATCGCCCGCATCCGCGCGGCCTGCCAGATTGCCGACAGAGCCGCGCAGCATATCCGCCATTTTATTCGGCCTGGCCTGCGTGAGCGCGAGGTCGCCGCCGAGCTGGAATGGTTTATGAAACAACAGGGGGCGGAAAAACCCTCATTCGATACTATCGTCGCCAGCGGACCACGCGGCGCACTGCCGCATGGAAAAGCCTCTGACAAGGTCATCATGCCGGGAGAGATGGTCACGCTTGATTTTGGCGCTCAACACCAGGGATTTTGCTCGGACATGACGAGGACCTTCCTTGTCGCCGGGCACGACCAAAAGCCAGAAGACCATCCTTTATATCCGGTTTACCAGATTGTACTGGAAGCACAACGGGCGGCGATCGGTGCCATACGTCCTGGCATTCCCTGCAATCAGGTGGATGCCGCCGCCCGGACGGTGATTGCCCGCGCGGGCTACGGCCCGCAGTTCGGTCACAATACCGGCCATGCTATTGGTATTGATGTCCATGAAAATCCACGCTTTTCCCCCACCGATACGACTCTGCTGCAGCCCGGTATGCTGCTGACCGTTGAGCCGGGGATCTACCTTGAAGGGCTGGGCGGCGTGCGAATCGAGGACGTAATACTGGTGACAGAAACGGGGGCTGAGGTGCTTTACACCATGGACAAAACGCTGCTGACGACGGGAGAAAACTGATGGACAGAGAATTACTCCGCGCGCTGAGCGAGGCCGACGCCATTGCGGCGTCGGAGCAGGAGGTGCGTAACATCCTGATCAACGAAGCGCACAAGTACAATAAAGACGTGCAATTTGATGGCCTCGGCTCCGTGCTCATCCGCGTCAATCAGCATAATGGCCCCAGGGTGATGGTCTGTGCCCATATGGACGAAGTCGGATTTATGGTGCGCAGCATCTCGCGTGAAGGGGCGATTGACGTCCTGCCGATTGGCAACGTGCGCATGATGGCTCGCACGTTGCAGCCGGTGCGCATTACCACACGTGACGGGCAAAAAATCCCCGGTCTGCTGGATGGCGAGGTAAAAGGCGACGCCGTTGAAAACCTGCGCGTCGACATCGGTGCTGCCTCGGCGGAAGAGGTGCTCGCGGCGGGCATCGACGCGGGCGACCGCGTGACGTTCGATACGCCCTTTCACTCCCTTCCCCACAACCGCGTGATGGGCAAGGCCTTTGACGATCGTCTTGGCTGTTATCTGCTGCTCACCCTGCTGCGTGAACTGCATAAAGCTCCGCTCGAATGCGAGTTGTGGCTGGTCGCCAGCTCCAGCGAAGAAGTGGGCCTGCGCGGTGGACAGACTACCGCCCGAACCATCAATCCCGACATCGCGCTGGTGCTTGATACCGCCTGCTGGTCAAAAAACTTTGATTATGGCAGCGCGAATCATCGGCAGATCGGCGCGGGGCCGATGCTGGTGCTCTGTGACAAAACGCTTATCGCCCCGCCGAAACTGACCGCGTTCATTGAAAAAGTGGCCCGCCCGCTGGGTATTCCGCTGCAAAAAGACATGTTCAGCAATGGCGGCACCGATGGGGGGGCGATCCACCTCTCCGGCACAGGTGTCCCCACGGTGGTGCTTGGTCCTCCCACCCGACACGGACATTGTGCGGCGTCGATTGCCGATGAGAAGGATATCGACCAGACCCACCAACTGCTTGTCGCCCTGGCGGCGTGTTTGAATCGTGAGACCGTGGCTCATCTGACGGACTTCAGGTGCTGATCTCACGCGTAAGGAGAAAGTATGCTTTCGATTGAATTTTTCTGCCCGCTCCCTAACGGGCTTCACGCTCGTCCGGCCTGGGCGCTCAAAGAGCAGTGCAGCGCATGGCGTAGCGACATTCGTTTTATCAATAACCGGCTGAATACCCTGGCAGATGCCAAAAGCTCGCTGGCGCTGATCAGCACAGGCACGCTGTTTAACGACAGCTGTACGCTTGAAATTAGCGGCAGTGATGAAGAGCAGGCCAGACGCGTCCTGGAGCAGTATCTCAACACGACGTTCATCGACAGTGACAGCATTCCGTCCGGCGATGCGCCGCACATCGCGCATCCCCTCCCCCGGTCGCTTCTGCGGCTTAATCCGCAGTTACAGCACGCCATCACTCTGTCCAGTGGCATCGGCACCGGCACGTTGCGGGGCTGGCAGAGCGATAACCTCCAGCGTTATTGCCAGAATCCGGCCACGCCGGAAGATATCACCCGGCTGGAACACAGCCTTGCCACGCTGGCGGAGCAGCTTAACCAGCGTCTGCGCGGACTGGACGGGGAAAGCAAAACCATTATCAGCGCCCATTTGTCACTGATTCAGGACGACGAATTTGGCGGCAACATCCGTCGGCTGATCGTCGAGGAGCGGCTCAGCCTTGCAGAAGCCATCATTCGCAATATGGCGCAGATCTGCGACAAACTTTCGCTTTCCGCCAGCGACTACCTGCGCGAGCGGGTCAGCGATATCCGCGATATTAGCGAGCAGTTGTTGAGCATCACCTGGCCTGAGCTTCAGCAGACCTCGGCATTCACTCTGGACGCCCCCACCATTCTTGTGGCAGAAGATTTAACCCCAAGCCAGTTTTTAAGCCTTGATACCCGCCACCTGAAAGGGATGGTTCTGGAGAAAACAGGCCGCACGTCTCACACGTTGATCCTGGCCCGTGCCGCGTCGATTCCGGTGCTGAGTGGTTTAACAGTCAACTCGCTGACGCCGTTTGCGGGTAAAGAGGTGATTCTGGACGGTGTCTGCAGCGTACTGGTTATGGAGCCTGATGAAGCAGTCAATCACTATTACAGCGTGGCACAGCGCCTTGCTGACAAACGCCACCAGCAGCAGATTAAAGACGCAGCGTTACCGGCGCTGACCCGAGATAACGTTCCGGTGGATATCGCCGCCAACATCGGCAGCGCGCTGGAAGCACCAGGTGCATTTGCCTGTGGGGCTCAGGGCATTGGCCTGTTTCGTACCGAAATGCTCTACATGGATCGCGATAGCGCGCCGGATGAGCAGGAACAGTTTGAAGCCTACCAGCAGGTATTGCTCTCTGCCGAAGGCAAACCGGTGATCTTCCGCACGATGGACATTGGCGGCGATAAACAGATCCCCTGGCTCAACATTCCGCAGGAAGAGAACCCTTTCCTCGGGTATCGGGCGGTACGTATTTACCCTGAATTTGCCCCCCTCTTCCGCACGCAGCTACGCGCCATTTTACGAGCCGGTGCCAACGGTAATGCACTGCTGATGATCCCGATGGTCCACAGTCTCGATCAAATTCTGTGGGTGAAACAGGAGCTGCAAAGCGTTCGTGCCGAGCTGACGTCACAAGGGTTACGCCATACCGGGCACCTGCCGCTGGGCATTATGGTTGAAGTACCTTCGGTCTGCTTTATCATCGACCATTTCTGTGATGAGGTGGATTTTTTCAGTATTGGTTCAAATGATATGACCCAGTACCTTTACGCGGTCGACCGTAATAACCCACGGGTTTCTCCGCTTTACAATCCGATCACTCCGTCGTTTTTACGCATGGTGCGCCAGATAACGGCAACGGCGCATCGCCACGGTAAATGGGTAGGCATTTGCGGCGAACTCGGTGGCGAACATCGATATCTGCCCCTGTTGTTAGGGCTGGGCATTGATGAGTTCAGCATGAGCGGGCCGCGCATACCGGCTGTAAAAACCCAGCTCCGCCAGCTTGAAAGCGATGCTTGTCAGGCGCTGGCTGACAAAGCCTGCAACTGCCGTAGCGCGGAGGAGATAGAAACGCTGTTAACTGATTTCACACCCGAAGAGCCTGCGCGCCCGCTGCTGGCGCTGGAAACCATCGTTTTCAATGAACCGCTCTCCTCAAAAGAGCAGGTGCTTCAGTTCCTGTGCGGCAACCTGGCGATTCAGGGGCGGACTGAGAACCCGCTCGAACTGGAAGAGGATTTATGGCAACGCGAAGAGATTGTCACCACTGCTGTCGGGTTCGGCGTCGCCATTCCACATACTAAATCTCAGTGGATACGCCACTCCAGCATCAGCATTGCGCGTCTGGAAACGCCGATCGACTGGGAGTCGGACATGGGAGAGGTGGAGCTGGTGATCATGCTGACGCTCGGCGCGCAGGAGGGGAACAATCACGTGAAAGTCTTCTCCCAGCTGGCGCGAAAGCTGGTCAACAAAGCGTTCCGTGAATCGCTGTTTGCCGCAGATTCGCCACAACAACTTCTTGATCTGCTAAATGCCGAGATCACCTTCTGATCGCTACTGAAAACGCGCGCGATACTCCCCCGGCGTCAGGCCAAACTGACGCCGAAACAGTCGGCTGAAATAGTCGCTGTCAGGATAACCACAACGCTTCGCCACTTCCCCCACCGGCAGGTGGTATTTCTGCAGAATAGTACGCGCTTTTCCCATTCGCACCCAGCGAACATAATCCACAAAGCTCATGGTGCCCTGCTGCGAAAACAGGCGCGACAGATGGTTCGGGGAAATATTAAACAGCGCAGCAACGCTCTCACGCGAGACGGGTGACGCGTAATGCATTTGCACCCACTGACAGACGCTTTGATAGAGAAAATCCCCTCTCGACAGCCCCGGTTCAGGCAGCATCGAGGCCACCTTTCGACACCAGTGCAACAGGCTGAGCACCAGTGGCTGAATGATAGCCTGATCCTGTGGCGACGCGCTCAGATACGTGAGCGCCATCAACATTGCTGCGCATTCCCCTCTTTCCGGATGTGGCAGTTCCACTTTGCGCTGCGGAGCAACGGGCTTCCCGCTACGGGCATCCTGAAACACCAGCCCAAGCCAGGACGGAGCAAAGGTGATACTGAGCAGCATCACCGGCTTTTCAAACATCGGCACATTGGCCGCATGGGCAGGAATAAACACCATTTCGCCCTGGCGGATCGCCTTTTGTTCCGGGATAAGCGAGTTGCCATACTCACCGCGCAACACCACGTCGAGCCGCGGCCATTCAACCTTCACGCTTCCCGTGGGGATTGAGGCCGGAGAATGGGCAAACCAGACCCGCCCCAGTTGCTGTTGATTAAGCACCAGCCCGCTGAACAGGTCGGCAAAAAACTGTTGATCGGCAGGCAAGGTGTTGTCGAGCATATTACCCCCTGCGCGCATCCGGCCGTACCAGATCAAAGCGATGTGTATCGCTGATGGAATAGTAGGCCGTTGGCCCGCCTGCACGCAGTACAGGCTGTGCTTTCGCGGTCTGGTAAATGCCCTCTTCCAGTAGCCGTTCAGCGATATGAATGCCAACAACCTCTCCGAGTACCAGCCAGGTGTCAACCGGCGTTCCATCTGCCCCCGTCAGTTGAATACATTGCGACAGGCGGCATTCAAAGTTCACCGGACTTTCCGCCACCCGAGGCGCTTTCACAAGCTGGCTCGCAGCAGGGGTCAGCCCTGCAAAGGCAAATTCATCTTCACCGTGGGGAAGCGTGGCAGAGGTCTCATTCATCGCCTCTGCCAAATCGCGCGTCGCCAGGTTCCAGACAAACTCCCCCGTCTCGACAATGTTACGCACGCTGTCTTTCCAGCCATTACTGGAAAAACCGATAATCGGCGGACGGTAGTTGAAGCAGTTAAAGAAGCTATACGGCGCGAGATTCAGCTGACCGGCCTTATCGCAAGAAGCGATCCAGCCGATAGGACGTGGGCCAATAATGGCATTCAGCGGGTCATGCGGCAGGCCGTGCCCCTGAGATGGTTGATAAAAGTACATGTTGCTCTCTCACTGGTGGGGCAGATACGAATGACGCTTCGCTCATCGCCCTGGTTCAGGACGATCAGCGTAACGCAATCCGTCAGAAATCAGGAACGAATAAAAAAGGATAATGCAGATTGGCGAAGGATCACGTTTTTAGCCAAAAATTCATATGACCTGTGAATGTGACGTTCATCACTTCAAACTTGTGTGCTCAGCCAGTATCATCGGGAGAGTTAAACCCTCGCTGCCAGACGGCGAGGGTTTTCTTTTGGATTGGTTTCTGCGTTACACGCAGCATTAACGACATGGAGTAATAAATGTCCAGACCCACAATTATCATTAATGAACTCGACGCAGAACGTATCGACAGACTTCTGGAAAAGCCAGAATTCGCCTCACTTCCGGTGGCCGACGCGCTGAATGAGGAGCTTGACCGGGCGCAGATGTGTACGCCTGAGTCAATGCCACATGATGTGGTAACCATGAACAGCCAGGTCAAATTCCGCAACCTGACAACGGGCGAAGAGTTGACCCGGACGCTGGTCTACCCGGCGCAGATGACCGACAGCAGCAGCCAGCTTTCCGTTCTGGCACCTGTCGGCGCTGCACTGCTTGGATTGCGTACCGGCGACACCATCCACTGGGAATTACCCGGCGGGGCCTCTGCCCATCTTGAAGTGCTGGCGCTTCTCTACCAGCCAGAAGCGGCCGGTGATTACCTGCGTTAATCCCATCTGAACAAGCGCCTGTTCGCTTTGCACAGAGGATGCTGATGCATCCTCTTTCCGCGATTTCACCTGATTTTCCTATATCGCGAAAAATCGGCGTCATCCACGCTTAATCTGTTTTAATGCCGTGGGAACCCTCATGAGTGATATAGTGTATATCACGCTGTTTTTTCTCATCTTTATGGCGATCCTCGTCACGGCAGTCCTTTATCTTGAACGCCACTGGTAAGCGCCCCCTCACACAACGCCACCCGGAAACGCATTCACCAGGCCTTTTACCTTCTGCTGTGCCGCTTCGGGCGTGTCCGCGCCGGGCACAAGGATCACCTTGCGGCACTCCTCTTCCCGCTTTTCAAAGATCGCGTAGGCGCGCTCTGCGTCCTCAAGCGGCAGGTAATGCGTAACGATCTCTTCCGGCGTAAGCAGACCTTGTTCAATCAGCGGCAACAGTTCCCCCAGCCATGCATGAACGTGGGTCTGCCCCATCTTAAAGCTCAGTCCTTTATCGAATGCATCGCCAAACAGGAAGCCATGAATAAACCCGGCATAGACGCCCGGCACGCTTACAACACCGCCACGTCTGACGGCAGCAATACACTGGCGCAGCGCTTTACCGCTGCTGCCCTCAATTTTAAGATTGCTCAGAATGGTTTCCGTGGTGCTGCCTTTTGCCTCAAACCCGACGGCATCAATAACCGCATCCACGCCACGCTGTCCGGCTGTCTGCTCAATGATTTTTTCTGCCGCATCGTTATCATCATCAAAGTTAATGGGGATCGCGCCATATCGCTCCTGCGCAAACCGCAGCCGGTATGGATGATGGTCAATGACAAAGATCTGTTCTGCCCCTAACAGGCGTGCGCAGGCGATGGTCAGTAAGCCTACTGGTCCCGCCCCAAACACGGCCACGCTTGAGCCTTTTTCGATCTGCGCATTTTTGGCCGCCTGCCAGGCGGTAGGTAAAATATCAGACAGGAAAAGCGCCTTATCATCTGATAGCAGTTGCGGCACTTTGAAAGGCCCGACGTTGCCTTTTGGCACGCGGACATATTCCGCCTGCCCGCCGGGCACCCCGCCGTAAAGATGGCTGTAACCAAACAACGCAGCCGGAGCCGGGATCTGCTTTTTGTTCAGCGCCGCGCCCTGCCCGGCGTTGGTTTTTTCACAAGCGGCATATTGTTGCAGTCGGCAAAAGAAGCAGTCACCGCAGGCAATGACAAAAGGGATCACCACGCGGTCCCCTTTCTGCAAATCCTTCACCTCCTTTCCGCTCTCCACCACTTCGCCCATGAATTCATGACCAAAAATATCGCCATGCTGAACCTTAGGGATCTTTCCGCGATAGAGATGCAAATCGGAGCCGCAGATCGCCGTTGCCGTCACCCGCAGGATGATATCGTCAGGCTGTTCAATGACAGGATCAGGGACATTATCGACACGAACATGGTGCGGACCGTGGTACGTAAGTGCTTTCATACGACCTCCGAAGGGATGTGGATACGTTTATAAAAGGGTAGCTACCTCTGAAGGTCTGCCCTGAAATAGGGGCGTTTTGAGATTTATCCTGGCGAAATAAAAAAGTGCCGCAGCGGTTACAGAAACCCCTGTTATTTTGTGTTTGAATGATTTCAGCGTTTATAAACAAGGAGAAACGGGTATGTATAAGACAATCATTATGCCGGTTGATGTTTTCGAGATGGCGCTGAGCGATAAGGCCGTTCGCCACGCGGAGTTCCTTGCTCAGCAGGACGGGATTATTCATCTTTTACACGTTTTACCAGGCTCCGCCAGTTTGAGTCTCCACCGTTTTGCCGCCGATGTGCGTCGCTTCGAAGAGCATCTGCAGCACGAAGCCGAAACGCGTTTACAGACCATGGTTGAACACTTCAGCATCGACCCTTCACGTATCAAAACCCATGTCAGATTCGGCAGCGTGCGTGATGCCGTTAACGAACTGGCGGGGGAACTGAAAGCGGACGTGGTGGTGATCGGTTCACGTAATCCATCCATTACGACACACCTGCTGGGATCGAACGCATCCAGTGTGATCCGCCACACCCATATTCCGGTGATGGTGGTCAGGTAATCAGTCACCCACAAAAAACCCCGCCTTAGCGGGGTTTTTCTTATCAGTACAGATGACCAATATTGACGATTGTGCTGATCGTATCGCCGAAGAAGGTCAGACGACTGAGCGCCACACCCACCAGCAGGATCACGAACACGGCCTTCTGCATCGGCTGGCGCGTCAGCGTTAATACGCATCCAATGGCACAGCACAGCAGGCTTCCCAGGTAGAGGGGTGAACTTAGCCATGCCTGAGCGGTCATTTTCATGATCGTGCCACCGCTCAGCCAGATAAGTGGAGCGGCAATCAGTAGCGCCATCAAAACCACAACACCTGAACGCAGCGCAGCGCCGGAGGATTTCAGCCCAAGCAGCGGCGTGGCTGCACAGCCCATAACCCAGACGGTGGCGAAGAACAGAATCATGGTGATGCCATTCGCTATAGCCTGCATCGCAGGGGCTGCATAGGTCATCCCCTGCACCACCACCAGCAGAACCCCAAACAAGGAGGCCAGCAGCGCAGCGCCTTTATTCCCTTTGGTCAGGAAGGCCAGCCCAATCGTGCCGCCATAAAGCGTCGCGCCCAGGATTTCACGGCTCAGCCAGGCGTGCTTCAGGTTGATCAGCGCATTGTAGGCGTGCTCCGGGTGCGCCAGATGCAGTATCGCCGCAACAGACGCCACGCCCAGGATCAGGCCCGTAATCAGCCAGTAGAGACGATTTCCCTGAATCTCACCGCGCAGCGTGCGCCAGGTCAGCAGCAGCGTCATGCCGACGGACATCTGGCTCAGCACGGTAAAAATAACGAGTGGCAGTTCGTACTTTTCCATTATTTATCCCCCGGCTGTTTTGGCTGACGCGCAAGAATAAAGCGAGTGCCCGGATTCAACTGCGGCATTTTCGGGAAGCCCGGCGGATATTGCACCGCATTGTTTGGCAGCGGATCGGCATCCAGGTCGATAATCGTCAGCGCACCTACCGGACAGGCGTTGACGCAGGCAGGTGCCATCCCCACATCCAGACGCTCATAACACATGCTGCATTTTTCAGCCTTTTGCGTCTCTTCGTTAAAGCGCGGTGCGCCATACGGGCAGTTACGGATACAGTTTTTACAGCCAATGCAGCGTTCCGGGTTATGTACCACCACACCATCATCGCGTTTGGTGTAGGCTTCCACCGGACAGGCCGCCAGACAAGCCGGATTTTCGCAGTGGTTACAGGCCAGCGAGAAGAACGCACGCTCCTCATGCGGGTAAATCTCTTTATCCAGCGGATAGACATAACGCCAGAAACGATCCGGCTCCAGCTGGTTAAAGCTCTTACAGGCCATTGCGCATCCACGGCAGCCGATGCACTTATCACTGTTCACTAAAAATGCGCGTCTCATGCTTCAACTCCTTCATTCGCAATGAGGACAATGTCGACAAACTGACTGTGGATTGCAGCACCCGGCGCACCGGTCGCCATTTTGCCCATATCCGCTGGCGTATCTTTCACCACGTTCTGCACGTTGTACTTCAGCTTGTTAAACCAGGATTCATACATCACCAGGAAATCTTCCGGCACGTTGGTGGTGATTTTTGCGCGCAGCTCCACGTCACCGGCATCGTTAAATACCCGCACTTTCGCCAGCTCGCGAATGCCCTTCTTCGCCGCCGCCACCGGGTGGATATAAACAAATGGTTCTGGCCAGAACACCTGCATCCAGTCGAGGTTCACGAACTGGGAGTGAAGACCATACTGAAGGTGCGGCGTAAAGAGATGGAACGGCAGTTCTCCCTCGGCGGCGGGTTTATATTCCGGCAACGCTTTGTGGCCGTTCTCTTCACACCGTGAGGAGAGGAATTCGTACTTACCTGACGGCGTTTTGAATTTGCGATCGTGCCAGGCTGCGGTGCTGACCATTTTGGCTTTCGCCGGGCCGTCGAGCAGTTCGTCCCATGAGCGGATACCAAACTGCTTCGCCATACCGTCGTTGAACTCAAGATCCAGCCATTTTTTCTGGTCAATCTCTTGCGGGAAAGTACAGGAACCCGGTTCCAGTTTGTTGATGGTGCGGGAGAGCAGTACGGCAATATCGAGATCGCTCTTGCACTCGTACATTGGCTTGATCGCCGGTTCGTTTATCGAGAGCCAGTAGTGCCAGTACGACGATGAGAGATCCCAGTGCTCAAAGGTGGTGGTCACCGGCAGTACGATGTCCGCGTGTTGTACCGTCTCGTTAAAGAACTGATCGACACACACCACCATCTCCAGCTTGCTGAAGGCCTTTTCCATTTTGTTACGGTCGAAGTCCTGTGCGAACGGGTTCTTACAGGCGACCCACAGCATACGGATTGGCGGATCGTTAGCGTCCAGAATGCTCTGCGCGGTCTGGTTCAGGTTCAGCGCACGGTCGGCGTACTGGCGCTTTTCGCCGCTGTCGCTGACGAACTCGCCCACCGGGCCACCCGCCCCCTCCATGCCCACAGATCCCTCAGGTGGCTTCTGCGTCATCGCGTGATAGTTGTAGCCCCAGGTCTGCAAGTGACCGTAGCGAGCGCCGCCCCCTTCCACACCGATGTTGCCGGTCATGGCGACAAATGCATCAATTGCGCGCACATTCGCGCCACCGTTAACGTGGCGCTGCATGCCATAACCAATCCAGACGGTGGCAGGCTTCACGGCGGTAAATTCTTCTGCCAGTTGACGAATCACATCGGCGGAAAGACCACAGATCTCAGACGCCCACTCCACCGTAATGTTATTACGCAGATATTGCTCAAACTCCGGGTAACCGTGAGCAAAGTTGTTTACAAAATCCTGATCGACGCGGCCAATATCCAGCAAATGGCGCGCCATGCCCAGCGCCAGCGCACCGTCAGAACCTGGGCGAACGCGCAGATAGAGATCGGCTTTTGCGGCAGTTTGCGAGAACAGTGGGTCAATCACCACCACCTTCGCCCCTTTCTCACGCGCCTGGTAGATGTACTTCATGGAGTGCATGGAGCACCACGCCGGGTTCGCCCCCCAGAGAATGATGTATTTGGCTTTCACCATGTCTTCCGGGTCGTTACACCACATGTCACCCATGTCGTAATGCTGTGCGTCGATCCCCGCAGGCCAGCATGGCGTACCCGCAAAGCGCGTGGTGTAGCCCAGAGAGGACATCATCCCCTCAACGGCATAACTCATTACGCCGAGGTTACCGGAGTATTTCGACAGCGCGAGACCAAGCATGGAACCGTCTTTCTTTTTGATCTCCAGCATCTTGCTGGCTATCTTCTGCATGGCTTCATCCCACGAGACGCGACGCCATTTGCCGCTGCCACGTCCATCCTGAATCATCGGGTACTTGATACGATCCGGGGAGTAAACGCGACGCGGATAGGTCAGCCCTTTCACGCAAGGCGCGCCGTGGGTGTAGGTCGATTCGCTAGCCCCGTCAACGAAGGTGATAACGTCATCTTTCACCCAGGTCTTTAAGCTGCAGGTGTCGTAGCAGTTACGCGGACAGGCGTTACGGAAAATTTTGTAGGTTTTTGGGTTAAACGGAATGGGCGGTTGCGCCAGCGCGCAGCGGGAGGAGAGTAATCCACCCGGTAACGCGGCAACTGCACCCAACGCAATCAGACCTTTTAAAAAGGAGCGTCTGTTCAGTTGTCCAGTATCATTGCTCATAATATTACTCTCGCTTTTAATTCATCAAACCAATTAGTCAATAGCAATGCGATATGTTTAATTGCAGATGTTTTCGCGTTATTGTTTATTTTCTCGATAAATGCGGGCAGCCATAATTCAAGATGGCCACATACAAATCGGTTAAGCGCATCGTGGTACTGCGGTGATTTCCGGGCACAGGCGGAGAGCATCACGACCAGTTCCAGCTCAAAACTGATATGGTCATCCGGAATACGGTTTTCTTCGCTGACGAAAAGCCCAACACTGTGCAAAAACTCACGGACGCCAAGGGTTGTGGCCCCCATCAACAGCGGCTCATCGTCAAGGTAAACCGAGGCATAAGGTGCAGCCAGGGGTGCCATCGGGCCCAGAAACAGCGCGCTGAAGTCATACTCCATATCCAGCCAGGCAGCCTCAAGCCACTTTCCACTCTCCGGGCATAACTGGCCTGTTGCGCGTTGTCGCGAGGTCATTTCTTCCGCATTAAAAAAATCGCGAAAGGCTAATCCCGTTAATTCAAATGATGACAATGCGTCATATATTGAAGCTGTAAATACATTTGTATCATTCATATAAAATATAAATAATTATCTGCGAAAAAAAATCTGGCAGATATTATCAGCACATGCATTTATTTCTTTGATCAAAGCAGGCAGTCACTTTCGGAAGAGAAAGAATCGAGAGTAAAATAAGCGTAAAAAAAAGCCGCCCCATGATGAGGCGGCTGTGCAGGTGTAGTCTTACTTTCTTTTATTATGCTGTTTTGGTGCGAATCAGATAATCAAACGAACTCAGCGATGCTTTCGCCCCCTCACCGGTGGCAATGATGATCTGTTTGTATGGAACGGTGGTGCAGTCACCCGCCGCAAACACACCTTTCACGCTGGTTTCGCATTTGGCGTCAATGATGATTTCGCCCATACGGTTGCGCTCGATCGCGCCTTCCAGCCAGGTGGTGTTTGGCAGCAGACCAATCTGAACGAAAATTCCCGCCAGCGCCACGCTGTGAACATCGCCACTCACGCGGTCACGGTATTCCAGACCCGTCACTTTGCTGCCGTCGCCCTTCACTTCCGTCGTCTGCGCATTCAACACGATGTCGACGTTTTTCAGGCTACGGACTTTATCCTGCAGCACCTGGTCCGCTTTCATTTCAGGGGCGAACTCCAGCAGGGTAACGTGTTCAACAATACCCGCCAGGTCGATAGCCGCTTCCACACCGGAGTTACCACCGCCGATGACCGCCACACGTTTGCCTTTGAACAGCGGGCCGTCGCAGTGCGGGCAGTAGGTCACGCCTTTGGTTCGATACTGATCTTCACCCGGCACGTTCATATTGCGCCATTTAGCACCGGTGGCAATGATAATGCTGCGTGCTTTCAGCACCGCGCCAGACGCGGTTTCAATCTGGTGTAAACCACCTTCTACCGCGGCAGGAACCAGCTTGCTGGCACTCTGGCTGTCAATGACATCCACATCGTAATCGCTGACGTGCGCCTTCAGTGCGCCCGCCAGTTTCTGGCCTTCGGTTTTCGGCACGGAAATGTAGTTTTCGATATCCACGGTATCCAGTACCTGACCACCAAAGCGTTCGCCCATCAGACCGGTACGAATCCCTTTACGGGCAGAATACACTGCAGCCGCTGCGCCCGCCGGGCCGGAACCCACAATCAGCACATCATAGGCATCGCGTTTGTTCAGCGCTTCTGCCGCACGTTTTTCCGCGCCAGTATCCACTTTTGCCACGATTTCGGTCAGCGTCATACGCCCCTGGCCGAACTCCTGACCGTTCATATAGACCGCCGGAACCCCCATCACGTTGCGATCGGTGATTTCGTTCTGGAACGTGCCACCGTCAATCGCCGTGTGTTTAATGCGCGGGTTCAGCACCGACATCAGGTTCAGCGCCTGCACCACGTCCGGGCAGTTGTGGCAGGAGAGTGAGTAATAGGTTTCAAACTCAAAATCACCGTCGATATCGCGGATCTGCTCCAGCAATTCCTGCGCCTCTTTTGACGGATGACCACCGGTCCACAGCAGGGCCAGCACCAGTGATGTAAATTCATGCCCCAGCGGAGAACCCGCGAAGCGTGGCCCCTGGTCAGAACCAGGATTGGTGATCAGGAAGGATGGCTTACGCACTGGCAGCGCGTTATCTTCTTTGAAGGTCACCTTCGGTGACAGCTCGGCGATCTCTGCCAGCAGTTCCTTGATTTCTGCCGATTTCGCGCTGTCGTCCAGCGTGGCAATCAGCTCAACAGGTTTGGTCAGTTTCTCAAGGTAGGCCTTGAGCTGGGTTTTCATGTTTGTGTCGAGCATTGTTCTTCCCTCTCTAAAAACGTCATCATGCAAGCTGCCTTATACGGGCGGCCTGAATGCAACTTGCATCATGGTGCTGGAATGAAATGGGCGCGGGTGCGCCCATTGATTGCCGGGTGGCACTTCGTTTACCCGACCTACGATACTGTAGGCCTGTGCAAGCGCAGCGCCGCCAGGCTTTACAGACTTAGATCTTGCCAACCAGGTCCAGAGATGGAGCCAGAGTCGCTTCGCCTTCTTTCCATTTCGCCGGGCAGACTTCGCCTGGGTGAGAAGCAACATACTGAGCGGCTTTCACTTTGCGCAGCAGGTCAGAAGCATCACGGCCGATACCTTCAGCGGTAACTTCGATAGCCTGGATAATACCCTGCGGGTCAACAACGAAGGTGGCGCGGTCGGCCAGGCCTTCATCTTCACGCATATTGTCGAAGTTACGGGTCAGGGCGCCAGTCGGGTCGCCGATCATCGCGTATTTGATTTTCGCAATGGTTTCAGAGCTGCTGTGCCACGCTTTGTGGGTGAAATGGGTGTCGGTAGACACAGAGTAAACGTCTACGCCCAGTTTCTGCAGTTCATCGTAGTGATCTGCCACGTCGCCCAGTTCAGTCGGGCAAACAAAGGTGAAGTCAGCCGGATAGAAGAAGAAGACGCTCCAGCGGCCTTCGGTATCTTTCTCGGTGACTTCGATGAATTCACCGTTTTTGAACGCCTGGTTTTTGAAAGGTTTAATTTTGGTGTTAATCAAAGACATCTGTACTTCCTCCGTGTTTTCGTTGAGATGTAAGGTAACCAACTTTGCTCGTCGGGGCTAATGTGTTTGCTGTATCAAATCAATCAGCCATACCTAACAACTTAAACAAGACAGCATGGTGAACCTTGTGAAGAGGCCCCTAAAGTAAAAAGGCCGCCTCACCGGGCGGCCCTGATACCTGAACTCCCCGCAGGTACATTCAGTGCCAGCCGAAGCTGGCGTTGCGTTGCGCTCTACATACCTTTATATCAAGGTCGTAACAGCGCATTGATTACAACACTGGTGAAAGCTCAGGGCAATCCATCCTGCAGGCGTTCCTGCCTATGGCTGTGATAGGTTTTGTCGAATATACTTTCCTTTTACCGATAAATTATTTTCACCCCCATTAATGAGAATGAATAGCAACAAACTCCGGAAAGGTATCCTGGGATATAATTTGAAATAATAATATCTCAAGCAAATGTATTCATCATAATTAGTAGATGCGAAAAACATATAAATTTTCAAAGATAAAAATATCTTAAAGACCCATGAAGTTCTATTTCATTTATCCAGCGTCATGATATATTAAGCTGGTATTCAAAGCAGTTTAAGTAAGTTAACTACACGGATTGTAAATGGTTAGCTTCGAACTATAGTTATCAATTATGAGATAACCACCATAAACACAGCTCACTCAGGATGAAGTATGGCAAACCTCTATGACCTTAAAAAATTTGATCTCAATCTGCTGGTTATTTTTGAATGCATTTACCAGCATCTCAGCATCAGCAGAGCAGCAGAAACGCTCTATATCACTCCGTCAGCGGTTAGCCAGTCCTTGCAGCGTCTGCGTACACAACTCAATGACCCGCTGTTTATACGCTCAGGTAAGGGAATCACACCAACAACAGTGGGTGCGAACTTACACCAACATCTGGAAAAAAATCTCAATCAGTTAGAGCAAACCATTAACATTATGAATGGTTCAGAGCTTAAGAAAAGTTTTGTTATCTACTGTCCGCAGATCATCATCCAGGGGCGCTTGTCCGGACTGCTGGAACATTTACTGACAGAAGAAAACTATCAGGTAGATCAATACGATGTGGTACTGGCACCCGAAACCGCTGAAGATTTACTGGCCTACCGTAAAGCGGATCTGATTGTTACCCTCGCCCCCATCAATAACCGCTCGGTGATTTGTCGTCCGTACTTCAAGTTCCCTGTGCTTTTAGTCGCCCGTAATGAGCACTCCCGCCTTAACGATCACATCACTTATGAAGGGCTGGTTGAGGAGAAATTCGCCCAACTCCGTAGCCAGGAAAATGGCATAAAAGAGTATCGTGCGCAGACTGAGCTTCTCTTCCCGGAGAGGAACATTGCCTTTCGCGGCGACTCATTTATTTCCATACTAAATATTATTAGTACGACTGATTTAATAGGAACTGTACCTGCCCCGATTTTTGAACAATATAAAAAAGTATTAAATCTGAAGAGTATAACCATGCCGTTTGAATTACCCGACATGGATGCCTATATGCTGTACAACCGCTCTGCACTGAACAGCCACGTGTTTTCTCACTTCATTGATAAAATAGACGAAGAATAAATTCCGGGTGTTGCTTAAATGTTGAACATCGCATTTAAGCAACACCGCAGCTATTAGAGTCAGGAATGATTTATCGTTTTAATCTTCAAGCAATTACGTTACTATCAATCTCTATTTGGAGTAAAAAAGATTCCGGACATTCATCCTCAAGAAGAGATTGAACATGTCACTCTATAAATATCCCCTTTCCTGTAATGTGCTTGAAGCCGCGCAAGAGCGAATCGAATGGACACTCGCGAATTTCTCTCGCGTCTGCGTTTCCTTTTCCGGGGGCAAAGATTCCACCATTATGTTGCATCTCACCGCGCAACGGGCACGTGCGCAACATAAAAAGTTCAGCGTACTGTTTATTGACTGGGAAGCACAATTTTCCTGTACCATTGAGCACGTCAATAAAATGTACGCACAATATCAGGACGTGATTGACCACTTTTATTGGGTTGCACTGCCGCTCACCACGCAAAATTCGCTTTCACAATACCAGCCTGAATGGCAATGCTGGGAACCTGGCAAAACATGGGTTCGTCAACCACCTGAATGGGCGATTACCGTTACTGATTACTTTGATTTCTACCAGCCCGGCATGACATTCGAAGCATTTGTACGTTCATTCTCAGACTGGTTTGCGCAGAAGCGTCCCGCCGCAGTCATGATCGGTATCCGTGCCGATGAATCCTACAATCGTTTTCTCACTATCGCGAATGAACGCAAACAGCGTTTTGCCGACGATAAACCCTGGACGACCGTCGCACCAGGCGGGCATGCCTGGTACATCTATCCAATGTACGACTGGAAAACGGCCGATATCTGGACATGGTTCGCCAGGAGTGGCTGTTGCTATAACCCTCTCTACGACCTGATGTATCAGGCGGGCGTTCCGCCGCGCTATATGCGCATCTGTGAACCGTTTGGCCCGGAGCAGCGTCAGGGATTATGGCTCTATCACGTGGTAGAGCCAGAACGCTGGGCGGCCATGTGCGAAAGGGTCAGCGGCGTGCGCAGCGGAGGGATATACGCGGGTCACAATAACCACTTCTACGGACACCGCAAACTTCTTAAGCCCGATCATCTTTGCTGGCAAGAATACGCGATGTTCTTACTCGACAGCATGCCGCAGCAAACGGCGGAACATTACCGCAATAAAATTGCGATCTATCTGCACTGGTATCAAAAAAGAGGGATGGCCGACATCCCGGAGACCCAGGAAGGCGATATCGGCTCCAGAGATATTCCCTCCTGGAGGCGCATATGTAAGGTACTTCTTAATAATGACTACTGGTGCCGCGCGCTCTCTTTTAGCCCCACTAAACCAAAACATTACCAGCGCTACAGTGAACGAATGAAGACCAAACGACAGGAGTGGGGGCTCTTATGCAACAACGATTGATAAAAGAAATAAATAGCTATCTCGGATCGCTCTCTGAAAATGAGCGAATTGAAGCCATCAACACTTTTCGTCAGGCTATTCATGAAAACAGCCCTTTTCGGGAACAGCCTGTCGACTGCGTACTCTGGATTAAGCAGGACGATATCATTGCCAACGACTACAACCCCAATAATGTCGCCCCGCCGGAAAAACGGCTGCTCAGCAAGTCGCTTGAGCTGGATGGTTTCACGCAGCCCATTGTAGTGACCGAAAACGAACCACAACATTATGAAATTGTTGATGGTTTTCATCGCCACGAAATTGGTTCAAACCGCGCCGTGTTAAAGCGTCAGCTTAAAGGATATTTGCCGGTTACCTGCCTGCGCAAGGAACGTCAGCAAAAGGTCGACAGGATGGCCGCCACGATTCGCCACAACCGCGCGCGTGGTCGACACCAGATTAACGCCATGTCGGAAATCGTGCGTGAGCTGGTGTTACTCGGCTGGGATAACGAGAAAATTGGCAAGGAGCTTGGCATGGACAGCGACGAAGTGCTGCGACTTAAGCAAATCAACGGCCTGCTGGAGCTGTTTGCAAACCGTCGTTATTCAGAAGCCTGGACAGTGAAGTAATCAGAGTAAATTCAGTCGCTCTGCCGCCGCCAGTAGCGTCGATTCCTGTTTCGCAAAACAAAGGCGAATCAGCTTATGCGGGAAAGGATCGGCGCAGAACACAGACAGCGGTATAGCGGCCACACCGATCTCTTTTGTCAGCCACTGGCAGAAACTCACATCATCCAGGTCCGAAATCGCACTGTAGTCCGCCAGCAGGAAGTACGTGCCTTCACAGGGCAAAATCTCCAGACGGCTCTGGCTCAGGGCATCCACAAACAGATCGCGACGAGCCCGGTAAAACGCAGGCAATTCACGATAGTGCTCCGGCTCGGCGCGCAGCATATCCGCCAGCGCCAGTTGGGCAGGCGTATTCACCGCAAACGTCAGGTATTGATGCACCTTACGCAGTTCCGCGCTTATCGTCGCGGGAGCCACGCAATAACCCACTTTCCAGCCAGTCATATGGTAGGTTTTGCCAAACGACGAAACGGCTATGGCGCGCTCGCGTAGCTGCGGATGTGCCAGCACGCTCACATGCCCCTCTTCGGCAAAACAGATATGCTCATAGACTTCATCACTCAGCACATAGATTTCACGATCGGCAATGGCCTGCCACAGGGCAGCGAAATCCACGTTTTGCCACACGGTTGCGGATGGATTGTGTGGCGTGTTGAGGATCACCAGGCGGGTTTTGTCGCTCAGCAGCGCAGAAAACGCCTGCCAGTCCGGGCGGAAATGCGGTGGCTGCAGCGCCACACGCTTCACCACACCGCCGGAAAGTTCAATTGCAGGTGCGTAGCTGTCGTAGCTTGGGTCGAAGCAGATCACTTCATCACCCGTGCGCACCAGCGCAGTAATCGCCGCATACAGCGCCTCGGTCGCACCAGCCGTTACCGTAATGTCGCTGTTCGCGTCTGGCTTATAGCCATATAACTCCGCCGTTTTATCCGCAATAGCTTCCCGCAGCGCCTGCACGCCCGTCATCGGCGCATACTGGTTCGCCCCCTGCGCGACGTGATACGCAAGACGTTCCTGCAAATATGTCGGGCCATCAAAATCCGGAAACCCCTGCGAGAGGTTAATGGCATTGTGCTGCTGCGCCAGGGCACTCATCTGCGTAAAGATGGTGGTGCCGAGGTTGGGAAGTTTACTTTGCGGAATCAATGCGTTGTTGCTCATTGTGTTGTGCCTGCTTGTAATACTTATGTTGCTGACACTATAACACGATGTTAGTCTTTGGCAATCAAGACGCTTAGACGTCTAAACCATATCAATATTCCTGCCTGACCGGGAGGGCAAAAGGAAATGACAGACAACCTGCAACTCACACACCTGATCGACGCCTGCCGCTGGATTGGCGCTAAAGGATGGGCCCCGGCCACCGGCGGCAATATGTCGGTGCGTCAGGACGAACACCTCTGCTGGCTCAGTGAATCCGGCAAGGATAAAGGCAGCCTCACAACCAATGATTTTCTGCAGGTGGAGATCGCCACCAACCGCGCGCCGTCTGGCCGCAAACCATCGGCCGAAACGGGCCTGCATACGTTGATCTATCGCCTGTTTCCGGAAGCCAATGCCGTCCTGCACGTTCACACCGTCAACGCCACGGTGTTATCCCGTCTGGTCAAAGAAGCCGAACTGAAAATTAGCGGCTTCGAGATGCAGAAATCCCTCGCCGGGCAGACCACGCATCTGGATACGGTCGCCATCCCGGTGTTTGATAACGACCAGGATATCGATGCCCTCGCCTCGCGCATCGCCCATTACGCGCAGGAACGGCCGCTTAATTATGGTTTTCTTCTGCGCGGTCATGGCTTAACCTGCTGGGGACGCGATGTGGCAGAAGCCCGCCGTCACCTGGAAGGGTTAGAATTCTTATTTGAATGCGAAATGCGTTTACGACAACTGGAGAGAGTATGATTCGCGCAATTGTGACGGATATTGAAGGGACGACCAGCGATATCCGTTTTGTCCATGATGTTTTGTTCCCTTACGCGCGTGAGCGACTGGCGGCCTTTGTGACCGCCCAGCAGTACGCCGAGCCGGTCAAATCAATCCTGGACAACCTGCGCGATGAAACTGGCAATCCCCACGCCAGCATCAATGCGCTTATCGACACGCTGTTCGCCTTTATGGATGAGGACCGCAAATCGACCGCGCTGAAAGCCCTGCAGGGCATCATCTGGCAGGATGGCTACGTCAACGGCGACTTTACCGGCCATCTTTACCCGGACGTCCTGCCTGCGCTGGAAAAATGGAAGGCACAAGGCATTGATCTCTATGTTTATTCCTCTGGCTCCGTTGCTGCGCAGAAACTGTTATTTGGCTACAGCGACGAAGGTGATATTACTCATCTGTTCAGCGGTTATTTTGATACGCACATCGGTGCCAAGCGCGAGGTGCACTCTTATCAGAACATTGCGGCACACACGGGCATTGCCCCGTCGCAGATCCTGTTCCTGTCGGATGTTCATCAGGAGCTGGACGCCGCTGAGCAGGCAGGTTTTCGCACCCTGCAGCTGATTCGTGGTGATGAAGATGGCACCAGCCACCATCATCAGGTCCACCAGTTCGACGAGATTAACCCGGAGCAGATCCCTTCATGAGCGCATTAACCATTTATTCCGACAAAGACGCCAGCCAGCCACAGTGGCACAGCACCGACGCCGCCGAGATCGCCCAACAGCTCAATGCCAAAGGGGTGCGTTTTGAACGCTGGGCGGCGGATCGTGATTTAGGCCACGATCCCGCACCTGAAGCGGTGATCGAGGCTTATCAGCATGCGATCGACAAACTGGTGGCGGAGAAAGGCTATCAGAGCTGGGACGTGATCAGCCTGCGCGCCGACAATCCGCAGAAAGAGGCGCTGCGCGCGAAATTTCTGAACGAGCACACCCACGGCGAAGATGAAGTCCGTTTCTTCGTTGAGGGGGCGGGACTGTTTTGCCTGCATATTGGCGATGAGGTGTATCAGGTTCTGTGCGAGAAAAACGACCTGATCTCTGTGCCCGCAGGCACGCCGCACTGGTTTGACATGGGTTCAGAGCCGAACTTTACGGCGATTCGTATTTTCGATAACCCGGAAGGCTGGATTGCACAGTTTACCGGGGATGCGATTGCGGATGCGTATCCGAGGCTGGCATGATGTTTTCTCCCTCTCCCACAGGGAGAGGGACGGAGCGAGGGGAACGAGCCGCACAGCACGTTCCTTTATCCGACCATTCGTTAAATACTCCCAATAATCCTCTGTATGTCCGCACCCACGAGTTTCGCCAAATGCACAAACTCCACCACATCCAACCTCCGTTCACCGTTTTCAACTTTGGCGATGAATGATTGCGGTTTGCCCAACGCCTCCGCAAGCTGCGCCTGAGTGATCCCACGCTCTTTACGGGCTTTTTTCAACGCATTGATAACACTCTGGTATTCAGCTGAGTAGACAGAAGCCATTGTTCCGATTCCATACAAATATCCTGAAATCGAATATCCTCCCATTGCGTTTTTATCCCAAAACTGGATAACTGTACTTGTAACGAAAACCTGTAAGGAGGACACAATGCGTCATCAGAACTGGCATCCTGCCGATATCATTGCCGCATTAAAGAAACATGGGACAAGCCTGGCGGCGTTGTCCCGTAAGGCTGGACTATCTTCATCCACACTGGCAAACGCACTATCACGCCCGTGGCCTAAAGGAGAATTGCTTATTGCTCAGGCGCTGAACATTCCACCGGATGAGATATGGCCTGAAAGATATTTTGATGAAAAAGGCGAGCCGATATTCCGTCAGATGAGGACAACCAAAAAGAGAAAAATCTCTACGACATGATCATTGAACTCACCCCGTCACCTCACCCCTCTTCCTCAATGGAGAGAAATTTCCCTTTGGCGACCTCTTCAGAAGTAACCACGCCTGTATCCAGCACCCAGCCGCTAATCAGCGCCGCAGGCGTGACGTCAAATGCCGGGTTATACACCTGTGCGTTTTCCGGAGCCCACTGCACTGCACCAAAGCTCCCCGCCACGCCCGTCACTTCGCTGGCGGCGCGCTGCTCGATAGGGATCGCATCACCGTTCGGGCAGTCCGGGTCAAGGGTCGTGTGCGGGGCGGCAACGTAGAACGGAATGCCGTGGAATTTCGCCAGTACCGCCAGGGAGTAGGTGCCGATTTTATTCGCCACATCGCCGTTAGCGGCAATGCGATCGGCACCGACCCACACGGCATCAACCTGCCCTTTTGCCATCAGGCTCGCGGCCATAGAATCGGTAATCAGCTGATACGGCACACCCAGCTCGCCAAGCTCCCATGCGGTTAATCTACCGCCCTGCAACAGCGGACGCGTTTCGTCTACCCACACATTGCTGACGTTACCTTCTTCATGCGCGCGGGCAATCACGCCCAGCGCCGTACCGACACCCGCCGTTGCCAGCCCGCCGGTGTTGCAGTGGGTCAACAGGCGACTGCCGGGCTTCACCAGCGCGCTGCCCGCTCGCGCAATCGCATCGCAAAGCTGTTTATCTTCGTCAATCAGGCGTAACGCTTCTTCCACCAGCGCCGGAACAAAATCTTCCCGCCGCAGCGCCTGTTTCATGCGATCAAGATTGTTCATCAGGTTAACCGCCGTCGGGCGGGAGGCGCGCAGGGTTTCCAGCGCCACCGCCAGCTCGTCGCGGCTTTTGCCGTTTTCCGCCAGCAGCGCCAGCAGCAGGCTTGCAGAGAGACCAATCAGCGGCGCGCCACGCACCCGCAGGGCGTGGATATGCCCAACCAGCGCCTCGACCGTCGAGGCATCCAGCCAGCGTTTCTCCTGCGGAAGCGCCTGCTGATCGAGAATAAAGAGCTGATTATCCGCCACCCGCAGGCTGGTCGTCTGTAATGTCTGCATGTCGTTAATTCCCTGTTGCGTTGTTGTATCACATTGTGTCAGGATGAAATCCAGATGTATAGACGTCTACATGTCTTTATTAGCAAAACCAATGAGGAACAGGCAATGTCGCAATACCGTACCTTTACCGCCCAGGACGCCGTGGAGTATGCAAAGCAGTTTGGCGGCCTTGATGACCCTTCATCGCTGGTGGAGGCGCAGGAAGTGGGCGACGGTAACCTCAATCTGGTGTTTAAAATTTTCGACAGCGCAGGCGTGAGCCGCATCATCGTCAAGCAGGCGTTGCCCTACGTGCGCTGCGTTGGCGAGTCCTGGCCGCTGACGCTGGACCGCGCGCGTCTTGAGGCACAAACCCTCGTTGAGCACTACCAGCACAGCCCGCAGCACACGGTGAAAATCCACCACTTCGACCCGGCGCTGGCGGTGATGGTAATGGAAGATCTCTCCAGCCATCGCATCTGGCGCGGCGAGCTGATCAAAAATAATTATTACCCGCAGGCAGCGCGACAGCTGGGTGAATACCTCGCCCACACGCTGTTCCACACCAGCGATTTTTACCTGCACCCGCACGAGAAAAAAGCGCAGGTCGCGAAATTCATTAATCCGGAGATGTGTGAGATCACCGAAGATCTGTTCTTCAACGATCCCTACCAGATCCACGCGCGCAACAACTACCCGGCAGAGCTGGAAAACGACGTAGCCGCCCTGCGCGACGACGCCCAGCTAAAAATTGCCGTGGCCTCTCTTAAGCACCGGTTCTTCTCCCAGGCGGAAGCGCTGCTGCACGGCGATATTCACAGCGGCTCGATTTTTGTGGCCGAAAACAGCCTGAAAGCCATCGACGCCGAGTTCGGCTACTTTGGTCCGGTTGGCTTTGACGTGGGCACCGCCATCGGCAACCTGCTGCTTAACTTCTGCGGCCTGCCGGGGCACCTGGGCATCCGCGATGCCGCTGCCGCCCGCGAACAGCGTCTGGCCGATATTCAGGAGCTGTGGAATACCTTTGCGGAGCGCTTCCAGGCGCTGGCGAACGAAAAAACGCGTGATGCCGCACTCAGCGCGCCAGGCTATGCCTCTGAGTTCCTGAAAAAAGTCTGGAAAGATACCATCGGTTTCTGCGGCACCGAGCTGATTCGCCGCAGCGTCGGGCTGTCGCACGTGGCGGACATCGACACCATTCAGGATGAGGCGATGCGCCACGAATGCCTGCGCCACGCGATTACGCTCGGTAAAGCGCTCATTGTGATTGCCGACCGTATCGACAGCGCGGAAGAGCTGGTGGCGCGAGTGCGGCAGTATAGCTGAGTGCTTTTGGTTTTCGCCCTCTCCCCGTGGGAGAGGGTCGGGGTGAGGGCATCAAACCGCACTCACCCCAAATACTCAATCACCGACAGCCCGCCGTTATAATCCGTGCTGTAAATAATCCCCTGCGCATCCACAAACACGTCGCAAGACTGGATTACCTGCGGGCGATTGGGCCGCGTATCCATCATCCTCTCCGGCGCGGCGGGCACCAGCGCACCGGTTTCAACCGGGCGATACGGATTAGAGATGTCATACGCGCGCACGCCCGCATTCTGGTACGTGGCAAAAATCAGCGTTGAGCTAATAAAACTTCCTGGCCGGTTCTCATGCAGGTTGTGCGGGCCAAAATGCGCCCCTTTCGCCACGTAGTCGATTTCATCCGGCTGCGGGAAGGTGGAAATGCTCACCGGATTCGACGTCTCGCGGATATCAAACAGCCAGATCAGCTTCTCGCCGTCCTGCTGGTTATCCAGCACCGCTTCGTCCAGCACCACCAGCAGATCGCGGTCCGGCAGCGGCAGCGCGGTGTGCGTGCCGCCGCCAAACGGCGGGCTCCAGTTGCGGTGGCTAATCAGCTTCGGCTGCGTCCGATCCTTCACATCCAGCAGCGTCAACCCGCCGTCGCGCCAGCTGCCGTAAGCGGTATCACCTGCGATAATCGCGTGGTGCAGCGCGTAGCGTTTGCCGTCCGGCCACGTTGGGTTTTCGCCTTCGGCCTGGTTCATCCCCGGCAGCCACCAGCGCCCCGCCACTTCGGGTTTACGCGGGTCAGCCAGATCGATGGTCAGGAAGATGTAGTCGGTAAAACCGTCGATCAGCGCTGATACATACGCCCAGCGCCCGCCCACGTACCAGATACGGTGAATGCCAATACCGTTCAGGGACAGGAAGCTGATTTCACGCGGCTTATCGGGCGTGGAGATATCAAACACCCGCAGCCCGGCGCTCCAGCCTTTATCCTGCACGTCGCTGACGGTTTCCCCCACCTGACGGGTATAGTAAACCTTTTCGTCAGCAAAGCGGGCATCGGCAAACAGATCGCGGGCGTTAATGACCAGCAGCAGGTCATCGTGCGCCTGAAGGTGCACGTTCCAGGTGCCCGGCGGGGCGGGTACATAGCCTGCCGCTTTTGGGTTTTTCGGGTCGCGCACGTCCACAATCGAAAAGCCCTGCGACACCATATGGCCGATATATGCAAAGCCGCGGTGCACCATAAGCTGTACGCCGTCCGGGCGACCGCCCTGATCGCTATGACCAATCAGCCGCATATTGCGGCTGTATTCGGGTTGAGGTAATGCAGACATAGTGGATTCCTTTCGCCGGATGGCGGCTGCGCCTTATGCGGCCTACAACACCGTAGGCCCGGTAAGCGAAGCGCCATCGGGCATTATTTTGACCTGGCTTCGAGCGTCGCAAACCACGGGGCAATGAAATCTTCCGTCTGGCCCCAGCCTGGAATAATTTTCCCCAGAGACGCCACGTTCACCGCGCCAGGCTGCGCCGTCAGCAGCGCCTGCGGAATCGCAGCCGCTTTGAAATCGTAGGTCGCAGGCGTGGTTTCACCGGCAATCTTGTTCGCAATCAGACGCACGTTGGTCGCACCAATCAGTTTCGGATCTACCGCCACGCTCACCTTCCACGGGCTGCCCGGCTCGCGCATCAGCTGCAGATCCTGGTTGGAGATGTCGATGCTGTAGAGTTTAATTTCCGTGCGACCATTCTCTTTCAGCGCTTTATAGGCTCCCTGGCTGAAGGCATCCCAGGTTCCCCAGATGGCGTCAATTTTACCTTTCGGATATTTCGCCAGGATCGCGCCGACTTTGTTGGCGGTATCGCCCTGAACGTCAGAAGAAACCGCACCGATGGACTCCAGCTCTTTGATGTCCGGGTACTGTTTTTGCAGTTCTTTATAGGCCGCCTGACGGCGCTCCATCGGCGGGAAGCCCGCAACCCACAGCTTCACAATATTCGCCTTGCCGTTGAAATCTTTTGCCAACTGGCCGAAGGAGAGATTGGTCAGGGAAGCGTCGTCCTGCTGGGTCACGGTTACGCCGGGGATCTCGCCGTTAACCGCGGTATCAAACACGGAAACCTTGATGCCAGCATCCACCGCTTTTTTCACCAGCGCGGTCGCATACGGGTCACGCCCCTGAGAAAGAATAATCCCGTCGTATTTCTGGCTGATCGCCTGGTTCACGAAGTCCTGGAATTTGGCATCGTCACCGTTGCTTAAAAAGGTGCTGACTTTAAAGCCGAGTTTCTTCCCTTCCTGAATCGCCCCTGCAACAAACTGCGTGGTGTTGTCATCAGAGCCGAGGTTACGGATCACCGCGATGCGGATTGGACCGTCGTGGTTTGCAATGGCGGCCGGAACCGGTGCGGGGGTGGCCGCTAAGCCCGGCAGAGAAGTGAGTAACCCCAGTGTCATCAAAGAGAGTGCAATCTTTTTCATTTTTATATCCCGTTGTGTTGTCAGCGTTTTTGTATGTAGGTAATAGCCAGCGCCACCGCGAGCACCAGCCCTTTTATAATGTCCATGGCGTAATACGGCACGGAGAGCATCACCAGCCCGTTCGACAGCACACCGAGAATGACCGCCCCCACCAGCGTACCCAGCGCGTTCGGTTTACCGGAACCGGCCAGCGAAAAGCCAATCCACGCCGCTGCCACCGCGTCCATCAGATAGCCGCCGCCCGCATTCACCTGCGACGAACCGATGCGCGAGGCCAGCAAAATGCCGCCCAGCCCCGCCAGCAGTGAAGCAATCACGTAGGCTGCCACCTTGTAACGCGTGGTGCGAATGCCAGAAAGCCGCGCCGCTTCCGGATTACCGCCGATGGCATACATGCGGCGACCGTGGGTCGTCAGCGAGAGTCCAAGCTGCGCCACAATGGTCACCACCAGCATGATGACAACAATGGTCGGCACCTGCCCCAGCAGGCTGAACGCCGCCGGAATGGTGCCTTCCGCCATGTCGCCGCTCGGCAGTACCATGTTCTCGGTAATCGAGCCGCCGTAGCTGTAGGTCATCGCCACACCCTGGATCACAAACAGGCTGGCAAGCGTCGCGAGCATGTCCGGAATACGCAGAACGACAATCAGAAACGCGTTAAACAGCCCCACCAGCGTGCAGAGCGCGAGAGTGATCAGAATTGATTCGGTGGTGCCAAAGCCGTGCCAGACGAAAAGTGAAATCACCAGCGCATTCGCCAGCGACGCGGTTGATCCCACAGAAAGGTCAAACCCGCCAATGGTCAGGGAGATCGACACGCCGATGGCAATCACCGTCACGATGGCAATCGAGCGCAGAATATTGATGATGTTGTTCGGATCGAGGAAGTTGTCCGACGCCAGGCCAAAGACGGCCACCAGCGCGACGACGGTCAGCAACATGCCCCACTTGTAGAGAAAATCGAAAATTTGCTGACGGCCAGACTCCGCCGCCGTCACTGAAAGGGCCTTGCTCACGACGCCGTTCCTCCGGTTGAATAATAAAGTAGTGTCTCTTCACGGGCTTCGGCCCCGGCGATTTCCGCCACGATGCGTCCGTCCCACAATACGCAGATGCGGTCGCACAGCCCGACCAGTTCAGCAAATTCGCCGGAGGCGTAAATCACCCCTTTGCCCTCGCGCGCCAGGCCGTCGATCAGCTGGAACAGATCGGTTTTGGCTTTCACGTCCACGCCTTTGGTCGGCTCGTCGAAAATCAACACGCTGGCGTCGTTTCGCAACCACTTTCCGATGGCGATCTTCTGCTGGTTACCGCCAGAAAGCCGACGCAGCACCTGCCCCGGCCCCCGCGCACGCACACCGACGCGGGCAATCACCTCTTCCGCCCAGCGCCACGCCTGCCGATGGCCGAAGAGGCTCCAGCGCGAAAAGGTGTTATCCGCCGCCACCGCCAGGTTCATGCTCACCGGCTCATCAATAAAAATGCCCTCTTTGCGCCTTTCTTCCGGCACCAGCGCCAGCCCGCGCAGCACCGAGTCCGCCGGGTCGCGCGGTTTCCAGGGCCGATGATTCAGCTCACCGTGTTCCACGCGGCTTTTGCTGGCACCAAACAGCGCCTTACAAAGTTCGGTTTTCCCTGCCCCCGCCAGCCCGGCAATGCCAAGAATTTCACCTTTGCGCAGGTGCAGTGAGATATCTTTCAGCAGCGCGTCGTCGTGCAGCCCTTCCACCCGCAGCAGTGTCTCTTCGCTGTGCGGCGGTCGCGCAGGGGGATAGATGTCGTTCAGCTCATGGCCGAGCATTTTCTCGACAATCTCTTCGCCGCTGAGATCCGCCATCGGGCCGGACTCAATCAGCTTGCCGTCGCGTAGCACCGTTAAGGTGTCGCAGATGGCTTTCAGCTCGTGGATACGGTGAGAGATAAACACCACGCCGATGCCCTGCTGTTGCAGGCGTTTTACCACGGTAAACAGGCGTTCGCTTTCGTGTGCATCCAGCGGCGCGGTCGGCTCATCGAGAATTAAAAAACGGCAGTGGTGCGACAGCGCCCGTGCCAGCAAAATCTGCTGCTTTTCGGCCAGCGTACAGCTATCGATGGCACGGCGAACGTCAAGGGAGACATCCAGCTGTGCCAGCGCCTGTCTTGCCTGCTGGCGTACAGCGCGCCAGTTGTAGTGGTGCCCCGGCTGCGCCAGCTGATCGAGCATAATGTTTTCAGCGATGCTTAAACCCGGCACGAGTGCCACGTCCACTTCCTGCTGCACCAGGTGAATACCCAGCCGTTTGGCATCGAGCGGCTCGCGGATCGCCACCGGCTGGTTATTAATGCAAATTTCACCTTCATAGTGATCGTGCGTGCCACACAGCACCGCCATCAGCGTCGATTTCCCCGCGCCGTTCGCCCCGGTCAGCGCGTGTACGGTGCCGCCGGTCAACGTGAAGTCCACGCGCGATAATGCCTGAAAGCCGGAAAAGGCCAGGCTGATACCACGCATTTCAAGGCGACTGGAAACCATCTGCGTTAAATCCTTCATTACTCTTCTGATTTATCGAATTTTTCACAGCTCCGGTTGACTGACAACAACGGAAAAGGCATAAGATAAAGCAAAATATTATTAGCCATCCGGATGTCCAGACATAACATCGGGTTAGCGCTTGCTAAAAAAGGACAACATCATGAGCAACACCGATATCCGCGTCGTGCCTGGCCCGGCGAACTACTTCTCTCATCCCGGCAGCCTGGCGCGTCTGAATGATTTCTTCGCTTCGGACCAACTTTCCCGCGCGGTATGGATTTATGGCGAGCGTGCAATCGAAGGCGCGCGGCCTTTCCTCCCGGAGAGCTTTAACGCACCGGGGGCAAAACATCTGCTGTTTAAGGGCCACTGCAGCGAGCGCGACGTCACTCATCTGGTGAACGAATCCGGCAGTGATGCCAGTGTGGTTATCGGTGTTGGTGGCGGTGCGCTGCTCGATACCGCCAAAGCGGTGGCGCGTCGCCTGGGCGTACCGGTTGTCGCTATCCCAACCATTGCCGCCACCTGCGCGGCATGGACGCCACTCTCCGTCTGGTATAACGATGCCGGTCAGGCATTGCAGTTCGAGATTTTCGACGACGCTAACTTCCTGGTGCTGGTGGAGCCGCAAATCATCCTTAACGCCCCGGCGGAGTATCTGCTGGCAGGGATCGGCGATACGCTGGCGAAATGGTACGAAGCGGTCGTACTGGCTCCAGAACCTGAAAACCTGCCGCTGACGGTGCGTCTTGGGATCAACGGTGCGCTGGCGATCCGTGACGTGCTGCTCGAACGCAGCGAGGAAGCGCTGGCTGACCAGCAGCGCGGCGAAGCGACACAGGCATTCAGGGATGTGGTGGATGCGATTATCGCCGGAGGCGGTATGGTGGGCGGCCTGGGCGAGCGCTACACCCGCGTGGCGGCGGCGCATGCTGTGCACAACGGGTTAACTGTACTGCCGCAAACCGAAAAATACCTGCACGGCACCAAAGTAGCCTACGGCATCCTGGTGCAAAGCGCCCTGCTCGGCCAGGACGACGTGCTGGCACAGCTGGTGGCCGCGTATCAGCGCTTTAACCTGCCGACCCGGCTTCGCGAGCTGGACGTCGACATCGACAACCGTGAAGACGTGGACAAGGTGATTACCCACACCCTGCGCCCGGTGGAGTCGATTCACTACTTGCCGGTTGAGCTAACGCCTGAAGTTTTGCGTGCCGCGTTTGAGAAGGTGGAAACCTTCAACCGTTAATCTCCCCACCGTCTATACCTAATGATGATTCTCATCACTCTCGCAACGAGGTCATCATGCAGATCGATTTAACAGGTAAGAAGGCGCTGGTTACCGGTGCCAGCCGTGGGTTGGGTCGTGCCATTGCACTGTCGCTGGCACGCGCCGGTGCCGATGTGGTTATTACGTATGAAAAATCCGCGGATAAAGCCAGGATGGTCGCCGACGAGATAACGGCACTTGGGCGTAAAAGCGAGGCCATACAGGCCGACAGTGCCAGTGCGCAGGCCATCCAGGATGCCGTCACGCAGGCGGCACGCACCCTCGGCGGGCTGGATATTCTGGTCAACAACGCCGGCATTGCGCGCGGTGGCCCGCTGGAATCCATGACGCTGGCGGATATCGACGCCCTTATCAACGTTAATATTCGCGGCGTGGTGATCGCCATCCAGGAAGCACTGGTGCATATGTCTGACGGCGGACGGATTATTAACATCGGCAGTTGTCTGGCAAACCGTGTGGCGATGCCGGGCATTGCCGTCTATTCGATGACCAAATCGGCCCTCAACTCTCTCACCCGTGGTCTGGCGCGCGATCTGGGCCCACGCGGTATTACCGTTAACCTTGTGCATCCGGGTCCGACAAACAGCGATATGAATCCGGAGGATGGCGAGCAGGCTGAAGCCCAGCGCCAGATGATTGCCGTGGGTCATTACGGCCAGCCGGAAGATATCGCTGCAGCGGTGACGTTCCTCGCAAGCCCGGCCGCCGGGCAGATCTCCGGCACGGGGCTGGACGTTGACGGCGGTTTGAACGCCTGATCGCATATTTTCTGCAAGCCTCTGTCGCCCGGCAGAGGCCTTTCCGAGCCGTCTCGACGGTTCGCGTTTTGCCGCTTTCTCACGGTTTTTCTCCGCTCTACAGTACCCCATTAGAAATTCGGAATTTATCTAATAGTCTTATTATTTCCTTATGTTTTGTGTGGGCGTACAGTGGAGGTACGGATGAAGATTGTCTGGTCCAATGGTGCCAAAAAGGCATTTTCCAGAATTGACGAGCGGTATCAGCGCCGCATTGAGATAAAGCTCTCCGGGCTGGATGACCGCTCGGCTCCCCGGCCCGATATCAAAAAAATATCGACGACAGAAAATCATTTCCGGCTACGCGTTGGCGATTACCGCATCATCTATACGCTTCGGGACGATCCCGATGACCATTGTTATGTTTTGGCCGTCAAGCGCAGAACTTCAACAACTTACCTGCATGAGGAGAGTGCCAACTATGGCTGTACAGCTAATCAAGGACGATAACGGGAAAACGCAGTACGTCGTTATTCCCTATCACGAATATTTTCGTATGCTTTTACAGATGGCAGAAATTGACGACGAAACCGACGATGACCTGGAGGATATTGAGGTCGAACACGATAGTCTGGATAACGTGGAATTGCCCGGCGAAGTGTGCAGCATCATGACCTGGCAAAACGTCAGCCTGCAGGCCGCGTGGCGTATCCTGCGCGGGTTATCCCAGCAGGAGGTGGCAGACAAACTCGGTATCAGCCAGTCCGCCGTGTCACAGCTGGAAGCGCTGGACTCTCGCCCGCAAAAACGCACCCGCGAAAAGCTGGCGGCCATCTACGGCTGTAAACAGGAACAGATCAGCCTCTATTTACCGAAAGAGGGTTAACAGCACTTCGCCCCGCCCTTGCCGCCGTAGCGGGCATCCTGGCGGTCACGGAAAAATTCTTCGTAGGTCATTGGCGTCTGGTCCGGGTGGTTGACGCGCATATGCTCGACGTAGTTGTCGTAATCCGGCACGCCAATCATCATTTTGGCGGCCTGGCCGAGGTACTTACCTGCTTTGGAGAGGGTGTCGAACATAGGTCATTTCTCGTTTGTTTCCCTCACCCCGGCCCTCTCCCACAGGGAGAGGGGGATAAGGAATGTAGGCCGGGTAAGGCGAAGCCGCCACCCGGCAAACAGGTTAATGCGCCCCTTTCGCCTGGGTCACAATCTCTTCCAGGTTCTCAGGCATTGGCTCATACGGTGTCTCTTTCGCCGTCGGCTTGTCTTCTTTCAGCGCCGCCAGTGCAGACTTCAGAGAATACAACGCCAGCACCACGACCACCACCATAAAGAAGATGGTCAGTCCGGCATCCAGACGGTTGTTAAACACCAGTTGCGACAGCTGAGATTCCGTGTATTGCGGCGGAATAGCCCCGCTGTCGATCATCGCCTGGAACTTGTTGGCGATGGCCAGGAAGCCCACTTTCGCATCCGGGCTGAACGCTTTCTGCCAGCCTGCGGTCAGCGTACAGATCAGCAGCCATGCGGTTGGTACTAACGCCACCCACGCATAACGCTGACGCTTCATTTTAAACAGCACCACGGCACAAAGCATCAGCGCCATTCCTGCCAGCATCTGGTTGGCGATACCGAACAGCGGCCACAGAGTATTAATCCCGCCCAGCGGATCAACCACGCCCTGGTGCAGGAAATAGCCCCACGCCAGCACGCACAGCGCCGTTGCCAGCAGGTTAGCGGGTAAGGAATCAGTACGTTTCAGGTTCGGGGAGATCACGCCGAGCAGATCCTGCAGCATAAAGCGCGCCGCACGCGTACCCGCATCCACCGCCGTCAGGATAAACAGCGCTTCAAACAGAATGGCGAAGTGATACCAGAACGACACGTCCATCAGTCCGCCCAGCGCACCGTGCAGAATATACGCCATGCCCACAGCCAGCGTCGGCGCACCGCCCGCACGCGAGATAATCGACTGCTCGCCCACTTCACTGGCGATATGCGTTAGCGTTTCAGGCGTGATGCTAAAGCCCCAGCCGCTCACAACCTGTGCAGCCGATGCCACTACGTCAACGGTTCCGGCCGGAGCCAGCACCGCCATCGGACTGTTCATCGCAAAATAAACGCCCGGATCGATAACACAGGCAGAGACCAGCGCCATAATCGCCACGAAGGACTCCATCAGCATCCCGCCGTAACCAATCAGGCAGGCCTGATTTTCATTGGCCAGCATCTTCGGTGTCGTACCGGAGGCGATCAGCGCGTGGAAACCCGACACCGCACCACAGGCGATGGTGATAAAGAGGAACGGGAACAGGTTACCGGTCCAGACCGGGCCAGTACCGTCAACGAATTTGGTCAGCGCAGGCATGGTCAGCGTCGGGCGCATAATCAGAATGCCGATGGCCAGCCCGACAATAGTGCCGATTTTCAGGAAAGTGGAAAGGTAATCACGCGGGGCCAGCAGCAGCCACACGGGCAGCACCGCCGCCACAAAACCGTACCCTACCAGCATCCAGGTCAACTGCACGCCGGTAAAGTCAAACCACGGGGCCCAGGTTGAGCTTTCCGCCACCCAGCCGCCGGAGATAATGGCAAAGACCAGGAATACCAGGCCAATCACCGACACTTCGCCTATGCGTCCCGGACGCAGATAGCGAATGTAGATCCCCATAAACAGCGCCAGCGGAATGGTAAAGGCGACGGTGTAAGTTCCCCACGGACTGTGGGTCAGCGCTTTCACCACGATCATCGCCAGCACCGCAAGGATGATGACCATAATCATAAAGGTCGCCACCAGCGCAATCACCCCGGCGGTCGCCCCCATCTCCTCTCTCACCAGCTCACCGAGCGAACGCCCGTCGCGGCGAGTTGAGACGAACAGCACCATAAAGTCCTGCACAGCCCCTGCCAGCACCACGCCTGCAAGAAGCCAGATCATTCCCGGCAGATAGCCCATCTGCGCGGCCAGCACCGGCCCCACCAACGGGCCTGCCCCGGCAATGGCCGCAAAGTGGTGACCAAACAGCACTTTTTTATCCGTCGGCACGTAGTCCAGCCCGTCGTTATGACGCACGGCGGGCGTCATGCGCGTACTGTCAACGCCCAGCACATTTCTGGCAATATAGCGGCCATAAAAACGGTATGCGATCAGATAAATGCAGACGGAGGCAACGACGATCCAGAGCGCATTGATCTGCTCCCCCCGGTTGAGGGCGATGTAGCCCAGGGCAAATGCTCCCACAACCGAGAGCACTGCCCATGTAAGGTATTTCCCTGAGTTGTTCATAATGGTTATCCGTTGTCGTGAAACAGTGAGATGTTACATTTTGTTTCTAGAACAACGGATAAAATTTAACAACTTTGAAACGCAATAATGTGTGGTCAAACCAGACATTTACACCACAGTGTTAAGCCGATCACTTCCCGGACTCACACTTTGGTTTTGTAGGCCGGGTAAGCGCAGCGCCACGCGGCAATCTGGCACGTTCTACCCCAATACCATCGTACTCAACCGACAGGTACAGCACCGCCGTCCCTGTTCGTCGAAGACCACGATCTCCCAGCTCTGGCTGGAGCGTCCCAGATGCAGCGGCTGACACACCCCGCGCACCTTGCCCTGCGACACCGCACGGTGGTGCGTCGCGTTCAGCTCCGTTCCCACCACGCTTTGCCCGTCGCGGGTCATCAGAAAACCGGCCATCGAACCGAGCGTTTCCGCCAGGGCGGCAGACGCCCCACCATGCAGGAGGCCAAACGGCTGATGGGTACGCGTATCCACCGGCATTTCCGCTTCCAGCGTGTCATCACCGATGCGGGTATAGACGATGCCCAGGTGCGCCACCATCGTATTCAGGCTGGTGGCGTTCAGTTCGTCGAGGGATAAATGACGTTTCCAGATCATTTACGCCCCCAGCGTGGAACCGCCGTCCACCACAATATCCTGCAGGGTAATGTGGCTGGCGGCATCGGACGCAAGGAACAGCACCGTGCTGGCAATCTCCTGCGGACGGGCAATTTTTCCCAGCGGAATGCCGAGCTTAAACTGCTCGCCAAAGCCGCGAATACGCAACTGTTCCGCATCATCGCTTTTCCACAGGGTGCGCTGCATATCGGTGTCTGTTGAACCCGGCGATACCAGATTACAGCGCACGCCGCTGCCCGCCAGCTCCAGCCCGACGGTCAACGCCAGGCTTTTCAGCGCCGCTTTCGAGGCACCATAAGCGCTCATGCCAATGCGCGGCGTGTGGGCCGCGTCAGAGGCCACCGTCACAATCGCCCCGCCCTGCTGACGGCGGAACTGGCCCATCGTCTGCTGGAACAGGTTAAATGCCCCACCGACGTTAACCTCAAACGTCTGCTGCCAGTCCTCCTGCGAGAGCTGATCGGTTGCGCCCATACGCAGGATACCGGCGGCATTGACCAGCACATCCAGGCGCTCAAGCGTTGCCAGCAAACGCCCACAAACCTCGTTTACCTGCGCGGCGTCCGCCACGTTCAGCGTTTCGGTGGCAAACGGATAATCGTCCTGCGGGAACGCCAGGTCGAACCCGGTCACCTGCGCACCCGCCTCGGTAAACGCCAGCGCCGTGGCGTAACCAATGCCCTTACCTGCGCCCGTCACCCAGACGGTTTTGCCGGTAAAATCGAATCCGGCCATCACTTCACCTCACGGGAAAGCAGCGCCCACCAGGCGTCAATGGTCGGATTTTTTGCCAGCATCACAAAATCGATATCGCCGTGTACTTTGCGCCAGCGCGCCGCCAGCGCCATCATGCGCACCGAGTCCAGACCGTAATCAATCAGGTTTTCGTCATCCATCGGCTCATCGGATTCGTCCAGCAGCGGCAGGACGATTTCACGCAATTCCGCTTTCGATACCGGAATGGACGGCAGCAGATCGTCGGTCATCACCACGCGGCCAGAGCGCCCTGCCACGTATTTCAGCGACATCAGGTGCTCGTCGCGGGTGAAATCGGCCAGTGCGTCGGCAATAAAGAACGGCTTGATATCACGCATAAACGCATCGGTGGCGGTGGTCATGCAACCAATGTGCGCGTAAACGCCAGTGATCAACAGCTGGTTGCGGCCGGTCTCTTTTAGCATCTGCTCCAGCGGCGAGCGGTGGAACGCGCTGTAGCGCCACTTCACCAGCACCGTGTCCGCTTCGTCCGGCGTCAGTTCAGCCACGATACGCTGTTGTTCCGGCGAACGGGTCAGGCCCGGCCCCCACATGTCGTTCAGCAGCGCACGGTCTTCATCGCTCTGCTCTTTCGGCTGGGCGGTGTAGTACACCGGAATATTGTGTTCTTTGCAGTACGCACGCAGTTTGGCGATATTCGCCACCACTTGTTGCATCATCGCGCTGTTTTCACCCCAGAAGTTCAGGAAGTACTCCTGCATATCATGAATCAACAGCGCGGCGCGTTCTGGCTCAAACGCCCAGTTCACCTTATTGGTCGGCAGGTCTGCGGCGGTTGGCAGTGCGTAAGCGGTTAATTTTGGAATGGCCATACTCTGTTCCTCAGCCCTGGGCGCGTTCAGCAAGCCACAGGCGCAACTGTTTTTTATCGACTTTGCCGACGGGCGTTAACGGAAGCGCATCAACGCTCTCCACGCGGTCCGGCAGTTTGAATTCGGCAACGCCCTGTTCCCGCAGGAAGCGACGAACCTCCACCGCGCGCAGGGGCTGTTTCACCACCAGATACGCGCAGCTCTTTTCACCCAGCAGGCTGTCTTCCATGCTCACCAGCGCGGCGTGGATCACCGATTCGTGGCGCAACAGCAGGTTTTCGATCTCTTCTGCGGCGATCTTCTCGCCACCACGGTTGATCTGATCTTTCTCGCGTCCCTGCACGGTGATGTAACCCTGCTCGTCGATGGCGATAAGATCGCCAGAGCAGTAGAAACCGTCCGCATCGAAAGCACTGGCGTTATGTTCCGGGCTGTTGAAATAGCCGCGGAAGGTGTACGGCCCACGCGTCATTAAGCGGCCGACTTCCCCGCGCGGGAGCGGATTACCGTTCTCATCCGCCACCCACACTTCATCGTCCGGGCACATTGGGCGGCCCTGAGTATTCATAATGCGTTCCGGCGTGTCGTCGAGCGCGGTGTAGTTCACCAGCCCTTCCGCCATACCGAACACCTGCTGAAGCTGGCAGCCAATCTCTGCCGGAATACGGGCGGCGAGCGTAGCGGACAGACGTGCGCCGCCCACCTGCAACAGCTTCAGGGATTTGAGCTGACCGTTCCCCGCACCTTCAGCAATCGCCTGCAGCCACAGGCTGACTGCCGGTGGCACCAGAGACGTCACGTTGATCTGATGCTTTTCAATCAGCGGGAAGCAGAGCGTGGCGCTCGGATCGTTCGCCAGCACCACGCAACCGCCTGCCGTGAAAATCCCCAGCGATCCCGGCGAACTCATGGCGTAGTTATGCGCGGCGGGCAGCGCATTCAGATAACGGGTGTCAGCGGTAATATTGCAAATCTCGTTGCTGCGACGAATGCTGTAGTCGTAGTCGTTGTGCGTGCGCGGGATCAGCTTCGGCGTGCCGGTGCTGCCGCCAGAGAGCTGGAAAAACGCCACTTCGTCGGCAGGCGTCGGGTTCGGGATGAAATTATCCGCCGGACGAGCAATTGCCGCGTCCAGGGCATGTTCACCCTTGTCGCCGCGCAGCAGCACAACGCGCACCGAGCGGTGTTCATCCACAAAGCGATTGAGGAAATCATCGCCCGCAAACAGCGTGTGCTCGCGGTCGGCAATCAGCAGTGCGGGTTTAATCTGCGTGGCATAGGCATTCAGTTCGCTGCGCTGGTGGCTGAAAAGCGCGTTGACTGGCGCAACACCGATTTGCAACAGGGCGAAGAAGGTGATGTAAAATTCAGCCACGTTGCCAAGCTGCACCAGCGCCGTCTCACCGCGATGGATACCCTGCGCCTGCAGTGCTGACGCCAGGTTGTTCACCGCCTGATGAAACGCGCGGTACGTGATGTGTCGCTCGCCGTCGATAATCGCCACGGCATCGTTATCCGCATGATCCGTCAGGATGTGGGTCAGCGGCCGATCCTGCCAGTAGCCTTTTTCACGGTAGCGTCGGGCAAAGTCCTCAGGCCAACGGGTAAAGGGAATGGTCATGAGTATTCCTTAATGCAAACCAAAGACGTTCAGCATGGTGGAGAGTTTTACGCCGGTTTCGCGCCACTCGCCCACCGGGGAGGAGGCGGGCACAATGCCTGCCCCCGCAAACAGGCGAACACTGTTTTCATGCAGGCGCGCGCAGCGTATGGTCACCACCCACTCACCGTTACCTTCGCTGTCACACCAGCCGACAATGCCGCCGAACAGTTCGCGGTCGAACGGCTCCAGCTCGGCAATCAGCTGTTTCGCCGCCTGATGCGGGAAGCCGCTCAGGGCTGGCGTCGGGTGCAGCAGGCAAGCCAGCGTGAGAGCGTTCTCGTTTTCACGCGCCTCGCCTTCTACCGGCGTCGCCAGATGCCACAGCGTCGGCGTGGTGATCAGCTGCGGAGAGGCAGGCATGCTCAGATGATGGCTGCGCGGCTCCAGAATGGTTTTCATCGCCTGCGTCACCAGGTCGTGCTCGTGGCGGTCTTTTTCGGATGCCAGCAGCTTGTTGCCTGCTTCACGGTCCAGCACATCGTCCGGCTGACGCCGCGCAGAGCCTGCCAGCGGCAGCGAGCTAAAGTGCGCGCCCTCTTTGCGCAGCAGCAGTTCCGGGCTTGCGCCCAGCAGCACACCACCGTCTTCCAGCGGCACGTGGAAGTTAAAACTTGCCGGGTTCTGAGCGATCAGACGTTCCAGCAGCGCACCGCTATCAATGGTTTTGTCGGTCTCGATATCAATCAGACGCGACAGCACCACTTTGTTCACCTTCGGCGTCGCGGTAAGCGCGGCGGCACGCGCAACCATCTCTTCAAAAACAGGCTGTGGCGGGATCTCGGTACGTTTTTCGACATTCAGCGCCTGTGCGCCCGCCACATAACGTGCGGACTGCTGACGCGCCGGGCGAGAAAAGGTCTGCCAGCTTTGGGGAATAAACAGGGACGACGGTTTGCGGGTATCGAACGGAATCGCACCCACCATAATCGGATGGGCAATGCCGCTGGCCTTTGCGTTCTGGAAAGCCTGGGCTAATTTTTGCTGGAAATGTCCAGCCGGATCGTCACCGCCAACGGCGGATTCAGAGAAGCGGGTAAAACAGCCTGACGTGGTAAAACTGCGATAGGGCGACATAAAGAAAAAGCTGTCTGATTGCAGCGTGGTCGCGGTGTGCTGGATGTCCTCAGCCAATGACGTATCCATATCATCCTCCTAAAATGATAAAAGCAGTAATAATGATTATCATTTATATTTTCGACGGCTAACCTAATCTTACAGCGCCCCGGTGTCAACCGCAGAGCAAACAACTTGTGCGACTATTGCTTGCATCCCTTCACTGCAATCATGAAAATGAGAAGCATTAACTTCAACAAAAACAGGATGCCGCTCTGTGAAACTTCCCGCCGTTTGCCGTAATGCCCTTCTTTTAACAGGACTTTTTGTTTTAGGACTAACCTCAGCCACCGCCGCTGACTGGCCCCGTCAGGTCACCGACAGCCGTGGGGTTCACACGCTTGAAAGCAAACCGACGCGCATTGTCTCCACCAGCGTGACGTTAACCGGCTCCCTGCTGGCAATCGACGCGCCGGTGGTCGCCAGCGGTGCCACCACGCCAAATAACCGGGTAGCCGATGCCCAGGGCTTCCTGCGCCAGTGGGGCGACATCGCGAAGCAGCGTAAGCTCGCACGTCTGTACATTGGCGAGCCGAGCTCCGAAGCGGTAGCCGCGCAGATGCCGGACCTGATTTTGATCAGCGCCACAGGCGGGGATTCCGCACTGGCGCTCTACGATCAGCTTTCGGCCATCGCCCCGACGCTTATCATCAACTATGACGATAAAAGCTGGCAGGAACTGCTGAAACAGTTGGGGACAATTACCGGTCAGGAAAAACAGGCCGCTGAACGTATTGCCGCATTCGATAAACAACTCGCTCAGGTAAAACAGCAGATGACGCTGCCGCCACAGCCGGTCAACGCAATTGTCTATACTGCCGCCGCACACAGCGCCAACCTGTGGACGGCGGAATCGGCACAGGGCAAGCTGCTGCATCAACTCGGCTTTACGCTGGCTGAGCTGCCTGCTGGCATGAACACCTCACAAAGCCAGGGCAAGCGTCACGACATTATTCAGTTAGGTGGGGAAAATCTGGCGACCGGGCTAAACGGTGAAGGGCTGTTCCTGTTTGCCGGCGATCAAAAAGACGTGGATGCGATCTACGCCAATCCACTTCTGGCACACCTGCCGGCGGTGCAGAACAAGCGCGTCTGGGCATTAGGAACCGAGACGTTCCGCCTGGATTATTACAGCGCGATGCTGGTGTTGCAGCGTTTAAATACAATTTTTAAATAAGTGGCACGTTCCACGTAGGCCCGGTAAGCGCAGCGCCACCGGGCGTTTTGTCGGGTGGCGGCTACGCCTTACCCGACCTACAAGGTCAACACACTCTCCTGCCTGAATCGGCGCAATTCTGCCAACGACATTAATAAAATCACGCCAATAATCGCCAGCACAAACCCGCTGCTGCTCGCCGACGCCACCGGCGTCATGATTGCCCCCAGCCCGCCGAGGATCGCCGCGCCAATCGCATCGCCCGTTACGTTTTGCGCCGTCCACAGGCCGTTAATGCGACCGAGCATCCCTTCCGGAGTCTGGGTCTGGATCAGGGTGTATTGCAGCAGAGAACTGATGGCGCTCAACCAGCCGAAGATCACCAGGCAGATCACGCCCAGCGCCCACACAGGCATCAGGCTGAAGAACCCAATGGCGATAAACGAGGCCAGCGTCGCTACCAGCATGATAAGGCCAGGACGAGCGCTCTGCGCCAGGTTGCCGCTGGTCAGCGCTCCGCACGCCGCGCCAAGCGGAATGGCAGCATACAGCACGCCAATCTCTGAAGCGCTCATCTGCCACTCCCCCGCCAGCGCCGGGTAAAGCACGCGCACGGCGCTCGCCATGGTCAACAGACCGCCGAGCAGCGCAATACCGCCAATCAGTGGATTGCTGAACAGAAAACGAATGGCGGCCATCAGCGACTTGAGCGGATGCTCACGCGGCTGCGGGGGCGGTGGAAGCAGCGGCAGACGCAGCAGCGTTAAGGTGGTGATAAAGGTCCCCGCCGCCGCCAGGCCGTAGTTCCACGCCACGTTGCCGGTCGCCAGCAGCAGGCCGCCAACCATCGGTGAAATCACCGAGCCCAGACGGACGGTAAGCATGGTAATCGCCCCTGCCTGCATCAGGTTTTCACGCCCGACCAGCGCAGGTGTGGCTGCCAGCAACGCCGTCACACCGAGTGAAGCAAAAAAGCCGTCCCACAGCCCCAGGGCATAAATCGCAATTAATGATGGCTCCGGCAGCATCGCGTTCAGACACAGCCCGACAAAACCCACGCCGCAGGTGCCACGCGCCAGCAGGATCAGCTTTTTACGCTCGTATCGGTCTGCCAGCACGCCGCCCACCATCAGCCCGACAAACATCGCCCCGCCGGTCAGGGTGACGGACAAGCCCACCAGCCAGCTGGAGTGGGTCATGGTCTGGATCTGCACCGGTACGGCAACGCCAAGCAGACCGAGGGATAAAATGGAGATAAAACGAGCGATAAAAACCGCTCGAAACGCCGGGTGCGTTTTCAACAGGCTGAGGTTGAGCAGCCAGGATTTTTGATTCATGACAAGGCCTTGAGGTCTAACGATCTACCAATTTCATGGGCGCACATGCTAACATAGCCAAATAAGATAGATAACGATAATTAATATCATTATCACATCATGGATGTTGCTATGTCGTTTTCCTCCTCCACGGTGCGTGCCATTGCCGTACCCGTGTTGTTGCTACTGTTGATCCTTGCGATTGCACTCAGCCTGCTGGTCGGCGCGAAACCGCTGCCCGCATCCGTTATTGTCGATGCGCTCTCCGGTACCTGCCAGAGTGCCGACTGCATCATCGTGCTGGATGCTCGTCTGCCGCGAACCCTTGCTGGCCTGCTGGCCGGTGGTGCGCTCGGGCTTGCCGGTGCCCTGATGCAAACCCTCACCCGCAACCCGCTGGCGGACCCTGGCATTCTCGGCGTGAACTCTGGTGCCAGTTTCGCCATTGTGCTCGGCGCGGCACTGTTTGGTTTCACCTCTCCGTCTGAACAACTGGTGATGGCCTTTTGCGGCGCGCTGGCGGCGTCGCTGGTGGTGGCCTTTACCGGCAGCCAGGGCGGTGGACAGCTCAGCCCGGTACGTCTGACGCTTGCAGGTGTTGCGCTCGCGGCGGTGCTGGAAGGATTATCGAACGGCATCGCTCTGCTTAACCCGGATGTCTACGATCAGTTGCGCTTCTGGCAGGCCGGTTCGCTGGATATCCGCACACTCGAAACCTTAAAAGTGGTTATTGTTCCGGTGATTATCGCCGCCGTCGTGGTGCTGTTTTTAAGCCGCGCGCTGAACAGCCTGAGCCTCGGCAGCGACACCGCTACCGCGCTCGGCAACCGCGTGGCACGCACGCAGTTGATGGGTCTTCTCGCGATCACCGTCCTGTGCGGTAGCGCGACGGCGGTGGTCGGCCCGATTGCCTTTATCGGCCTGATGATGCCGCATATGGCGCGCTGGCTGGTAGGGGCCGATCACCGCTGGTCATTGCCCGTCACGCTGCTGGCAACACCTGCCCTGCTGCTGTTTGCCGATGTGCTGGGCCGTCTTTTGGTGCCCGGTGAACTGCGCGTGTCGGTGGTGAGCGCCTTTATTGGCGCGCCGGTGCTGATCTTCCTGGTGCGGCGTAAACGCGGAGGTGGCGCATGATGGCCCCGTCCCGTCGTTTAGTGACCAGCGTGTCCCTGCTGATTGCCGCCATTGTGCTGCTGGCGGTCTGGAGCCTGCGCAGCGGCGCGGTAACGCTCGATTTTGCCCAGGTCTTTAATGCCCTGCTCGGCAGCGCGCCGCGCAATATCACCCTGGTGGTGACGGAATGGCGGCTGCCGCGTGTGGCGATGGCGATTCTGGTCGGTGCGGCGCTGGGTGTCAGCGGTGCGATTTTCCAGTCGCTGATGCGCAACCCGCTCGGCAGCCCGGACGTGATGGGCCTCAACACGGGGGCCTGGAGCGGCGTACTGGTGGCGATGGTGCTGTTCGGTCAGCACCTGACGGCAATTACCTTTACGGCAATGACTGGCGGCATTTTAACTTCGTTGATTATCTGGCTGCTGGCCTGGCGCAACGGTATCGACACCTTCCGCCTGATCATCATCGGTATCGGCGTGCGCGCCATGCTGATGGCCTTTAACACCTGGCTGTTACTGCAGGCCTCGCTTGAAACTGCGCTCTCCGCCGGGCTGTGGTATGCCGGTTCACTGAACGGCCTGACGTGGGGCAAAACCTGGCCTGCTGCCCCGCTCATTTTACTGATGTTTGTTGGCGCGCTGCTGCTGGTGCGCCGCATGCGCCTGCTGGAAATGGGTGATGACAGCGCCTGTGCGCTGGGCGTCGGCGTTGAGCGCTCGCGCCTGATGTTGATGCTGGTGGCGGTATTACTGACAGCCGCCGCTACCGCCATTGCCGGGCCGATCTCATTTATCGCGCTGGTGGCACCGCACATTGCGCGGCGTCTCAGCGGCACGGCACGCTGGGGCTTAACCCAGGCGGCGCTGTGCGGTGCGTTGTTGTTGCTGGCCGCCGATCTCTGCGCCCAGCAGCTGTTTATGCCTTATCAACTTCCGGTGGGCGTGGTGACCGTCAGCCTCGGCGGGATTTACCTCATCGTGTTGCTCGTTCAGGAGTCACGCAAGAAATGACAGACACAGCATCCCGCTTGCGCGGCGAAAACTTAACCCTCGGCTATGGCAAAAAAATCATTGCCCGCGATTTAAGCGTGGCAATCCCGGATGGTCACTTTACGGCGATTATCGGCCCGAACGGTTGCGGCAAATCGACCCTGCTGCGCACCCTCAGCCGTCTGATGACGCCGGTTGAGGGTTGCGTGTATCTCGACGGCGAGCAGATCCAGCGCTTCGCCAGCAAAGAGGTGGCACGCCGCATTGGGCTGCTGGCGCAAAATGCCACCACGCCGGGCGATATTACGGTGCAGGAGCTGGTCTCGCGCGGGCGCTACCCGCACCAGCCGCTGTTTACCCGCTGGCGCAAAGAGGACGACGAGGCGGTGAATCGGGCGATGCAGGCGACGGGCATTACCGATCTCGCACAGCAAAGCGTGGACACCCTCTCCGGCGGGCAGCGCCAGCGGGCGTGGATCGCGATGGTGCTGGCGCAGGAAACCTCCATCATGCTGCTGGATGAGCCGACAACCTGGCTGGATATCAGCCACCAGATTGACCTGCTGGAGCTGCTGAGCGAACTGAACCGCACGCAGGGGTATACGCTGGCGGCGGTGCTGCATGATTTGAATCAGGCCTGCCGCTACGCCACGCATCTGATTGCACTGCGGGACGGTGAGATTGTGGCGCAGGGCGCGCCGAAAGCGATTGTGACGCCGGAGTTGATCGAGCGGATCTACGGTATGCGCTGCATGATTATTGACGATCCGGTGGCGGGTACGCCGCTGGTGGTGCCGTTGGGTCGGCGGTAATTGCCGGGTGGCGGCTTCGCCTTACCCGGCCTACGTTCGACGTGTAGGCCCGGTAAGCGCAGCGCCACCGGGCATTTTCACTATCCCAAAATCCCCTTCAACACCGGCCCTATCTTCTCAAACGCCTGCGGCGAGATAATATCCACGTGGGCGCAATCCTGGCTGTAAACCTCCAGCTCCCCCACCCACGGAGCCCAGGCCTGCTGCGGGTCCATCGTTCGCGTGCGCTCGGCGACAAACAGCGTTGCTTTGCCGTCGAAGCGTGAGCTGTGCGCCGTGGTAAGTAACCGCACCGCGTCGGCGTAGTTGCCTTCAATGGCGTTAAACAGCTCGCCGGAGCCCTGCCCCTGCTGCGCAGCGATAAACGCCTGGCGTTCGCGTTCGATTTCGGCCAGCACTTCCGGGTCAAGGCCGTTGGCCTCTTTCTCCGCCCAGTTCTGCGTTTCCGGCGGCCAGGTATCCAGCAGGCCGAGGAACGCCACCGCTTCACCCTGCTCGCGCAGACGCGCGGCAATACCCTGCGCCAGCGTGCCGCCGAGTGAATAGCCGAACAGATAATACGGGCCATGCGGTTGTTGTGCGCGCAACGTATTCAGATGGTGCGCGATCACACCATCCAGATCCGCACACTGCTGCATCGGCCCCGCCGGGCGCGGTGACTGAATACCGGTAATCGACCAGCGCGGGCTGAGGTAGCGCGCCAGCACGCTAAACTGCCACGCAAAGCCGGATGCCGGGTGGAAGCAGAACAGCGTCGGGCCGTCGCTTTCGCGCAGCGGCAGGATCGTCTCGTAACCCAGACGCTGTGCCTGCTCATCGCTCATCTGCGAATCCATCAACGCGCTGAGCTTGCCGACCGTCGACGCCACCATAATTTGCCCCGGCGTCACTTTGCGGTCAAACGCACGGCTGAGCTGTGCGGCCAGGCGCATCGCCAGCAGCGAATGTCCGCCGAGGGCAAAGAAATCGGCGTCGATATCGTTCACCTCGCAGCCCAGCAACGCGGTGAACGCCTGCGCCACGGCTACTTCGGTTTCACTTTCCGGCGCACGCCCTGAGGTTTTGCTGGTCAGCTCCGGCAGCGGCAGCGCCTTGCGGTCGAGCTTACCGTTAGCGCTTAACGGCAGTGCGCTGATTTGCAGCAGCACCACCGGCACCATGTGCGGCGGCAGTTGTGCTCTCAGGGAAGCCAGCAGCGCATCGCGATCCAGCGGTAAACCGGATTCGGAGACAACGTATCCCACCAGTTGACGGGCATCCCCACCCGTGGCCGCCGCCTGGTTAAACACGCAGGCGTGTGCCACGGCCTGAGCCACATCCGGCAGCGAAAGCATCGCCCGATCGATTTCGCCCAGCTCAATGCGCTGGCCGCGAATTTTCAGTTGATCGTCGCTGCGGCCTAAATACTCCACCGCGCCGTTATCCAGCCAGCGGGCAACGTCGCCGGTGCGGTACATCCGCTCGCCGGGCGCGAACGGGTCGGCAATAAAGCGGCTCGCCGTGAGATCCGGGCGTCCCAGATACCCCTGCGCCAGCTGAATGCCAGTGAGATAGAGATCCCCCGCCACGCCGAACGGCACCGGTCGCATCATCGCATCCAGAATGCGCAGTCCCGTGTTCCACACCGGGAAGCCAATTGGCACGCTATTACCTGTAACCGCCGCCAGTTCCGGGCCAAACGCCGGATACCAGCTCACATCTACCGCGGCTTCCGTTGGGCCATAGAGGTTATGCAGCGGCGCGTGGGTCAGTTGCTCCCACTCACGGCACAGTTCGGTCGGGAGCGCTTCGCCACTGCAGAACACTTGTTTCAACGTTTTGCAGCAGTCGGCATTTTCCGGCGTCAGCGAGGCAACAAACGCTGCCAGCATTGACGGCACAAAGTGGGTGGTGGTGACGCCGTATTGTGCAAAGAAGCTCTGCATTGCCTGCGGATCGCGGTGTGCGTCCGGCTCGGCCATCACCAGCTTCGCCCCGGCGATAAACGGCCACCAGAATTCCCATACCGATACGTCAAAGCTGCACGGCGTTTTCTGCGCCACCACGTCGCTCGCATCAAGCGGATAGTGATCCTGCATCCACTTCAGGCGGTTAACGATAGCGGTATGCCCGACCATCACCCCTTTCGGACGACCTGTCGAGCCAGAGGTAAAGATGATGTACGCGGTCTGCTCTGGCTTCGCCAGGTGCAGCGGCTCACCGTCCGTTGCAGGTAATAGTGTGTTGTAACTAAACGTCGTTACGGGCAGATCGCTAAAGCGCGGAAGCTGTTCATCGGTAGTAATAAGCAGAGACGGTTTTGCGTCTTCCAGCATCATCCGCAGACGATCGTCCGGGTAACCGGTGTCCAGCGGCAGCCATGCGGCCCCGGCTTCCACGATGCCATGCAGCGCCAGCGTCAGGAACACCGAGCGCGGCAGAGCGACCGCCACGCTGTCGCCCGGCTTCACGCCGCGCTCACGCAGCACGTTTGCCAGTGCGACCACCTGCTCACGCATCTGGCGGTAGTTCAGTTCGATATGTGCATCGGCCAGCGCAGGGGCGTCCGGCGTGTTGCGCGCCTGTTCCGCTACCAGTTCCGCCAGCGTGGTGGACGGTAACGCCAGCCCGGTGTCGTTGATGCGGGCAAGCTGCTGGTATTCCTGCTCAGAAACGGTTTCCACCTCCCCACAGCGCAGGTCCGGGTTCGCTGCAAACTGCGTCAGCATCGCGTTCAGGCGCGCAACGTGGCGGGTGAGCGTCGCGTCATCGTAACGCTGTTTGTTAGCAAGGATTTCAATGCTCAGACCGCCCTGCTCGTCCGGGAACAGCGCCAGCTCAAGGTCGTTAACCGGCCCCGTTGCCAGCGTGTGGGTGATGGCGTCCACACCGTCGATATCCAGCTGATAATCGAAGACTTTGACGTTCAATACCGGCCCGAACAACGCTTCATCGCCTGCGGCACGCCCGCTGTCACGCACGATCTGCTCAGCGTCGTAACGCTGATGGCGGCGCATTTTTTTCAACTGGCTGGACAAACGCAACGCCAGCGCCGGCAGGCTCTCCTGCGGGGCGATATTCACCGCCAGCGGCAACACGTTGAGCACCGGCCCGGTTGCGGTTAACGCCGCTGACCCCATGCGACGCATAAAGATAAACCCGGCGGCATAGTCCAGCCGACCGGTAAGACGGCCAAGCCACAGCGCCACCAGCGCAAGCGCCAGATCGGTACGCTGAACCGGCCCTGCGGCCTGTGCAAGCTGGCTGAAGGCGCGGCTGTCGGCAGTCACTTTCAGGCGCAAGATATCGGTGGTTGCTGCACGCCCTGGCAACGGCGCGGACGAGAGCGATACGGGTGGCGGAAGCTGCCTGCGCTGCTCTGCCCAGAATGCGCCGTCGCGCTGATACGCTTCGCTGTCGCGATAGCGCTGGTACTCGTCCACCACGTCGGCAAACGGTGTAAACGGCGATTCAGGTGCAGGTTCACCCTTTTTCCATGCGCTGTAAATGGCAGCGATCTGGCGGGTAATCGCCGGAAAACTGAAGCCATCTACCAGTAAATGATGATAACGCTGATACCAGTACCAGCGACGCTCGCCCACCTGAATTAACTGGTGAAATGCCAGCGGCTGGCCGCTGTCGACACGCAGGTTCTGATTGAGATCGGCTTCCATCAGTGCCACGGCGTCGTCGTGTGTGTCGGCGCGAACGATTGACGGCTCCGGCAGAGTGATGGACTCGTCCACCCACTGCCACACCTCGCCGTTATCTTCCGTAAAGCGTGTGCGCAGGGTATCGGCCTGCATCATGCCCGCAACAATCGCTTTTGCCAGCAGCGGCGCGTCGATATCGCCTTTCAGTTCGGTATAGTGCGCCACGCTCCAGGCGTTTGGCAGCGAGGAAAGCTGTTCCGCCATCCAGATACCCGGCTGGGCGGCGACGAGAGGAAGACGGTTCATGCGTTTTCCTCCGCAAAGTAAGACGGTTCAAGCGTTTGCCAGTGTCCCGCCAGCCACTGCTGGCACGCTTCCTGAGATTGCGGTTCGCACACCACGCGCCAGCCCGCGGGCAGTTCGCACTGCTGCGGCCACAGGCTGTACTGCCCCTGGTCGTTTTGCAAAATGGCGAACTGTCCCTGCGGATTATCGAAAGGATTGCTGAATTCCATACAGACTCCGTTATTGAATAAGTGGCTGCCAGAGAGCCATCAGCCCCTGCGTCAGCCCACCGCGCCAGCAAAGCGCATCGTGTCCGCCGTCAACCTGACGCCAGATAACCGGTTGCTGTGTGTGTAGTTCGGCGTAAATCGCCTGATTTGCGCGGAAAATAAGTGGCTCATTGCGCCCCGCCTCAAGGACGATGCGCAGCCTGCGTGCGGTTTTTTCACCCGCTTTAAGTTGTTCGATAAGTAGTCCGTCCTGCTGTGCACCGCGGTGCGGCCACCAGTAGGAGCCGGACTGACTGAGCACGCAGCCAAAACGCTGCGGCCAGTTAAGGCCAGCATAGAGTGAAGAAAGCCCGCCAAAACTCTGGCCTGCGACGACCGTCCGGTCAGCGCGGTCGCTGAATGGCGCGAGGGTTTTCACTAGCGGAAGGAGTTCTTCCTGCACCGCCAGCCAGAAATCAGGATTGCAGGGCAGCTCGCGGCTGCGGTGTGCGGTGTCGATCACGTCAATCAGAACGTAAACCGCGGACGGCAGTTTGCCTTCGCTGGTCAGTGACGCCAGGGCAGGCCAGACGGGCATGCTTTCCGCCCAGAACTGACCGTCGAGCAACACGGCCAGCGGACGTTCAGGGCTTTCCTCGCCGGTAGTGAAAATCCACACGCGGCGACGGTTATGCAAACGCTCGCTCTTCCATTCAATACAGACAGGCTGTTTGTATGGTGTATCGGGATGGTTCCAGCCTGGCTGCACCGGTGCGCCGGGCATCTCCAGCGCCGAGACGGCATGGCCGCGCCCGCCACGCCAGCTCTGCGGGTTCAGCGGGTCGGAAACCGCGTGGGGCAGCAGTTTCCGCCAGCCTTCACGCAGCGCCATGCGGTCCGGTTGCTCGCCGTGAAACACCGTATCGGCAAAATCATGTTCGTTATCAGAAGGGATAAAACAGTAGCTTCCGCGCCACGCGGGGCTGAACTCGCCCTGCCAATGCCAGACGTCGGTATCAGGAATACGCTCAAGGGATTGCGGACGGGCATTTTGATGGTGATCGGTCACACCGGTGATATAGATCCAGACGCGCTTCACCGTCGACGTGTTTTGCGTACCCGCCGGGTCACGCCACCAGAACGTCACGCGATAGTTACCCTGAATACCTGTCACGTCCGGGCCGCGTTTCGACTGCCACCAGGCCTCACTTCCCGTTGTTAACGCCGTCACTATAACCTCATGTTTATCGAGTCTTTTTTTGTTGCAAGACAAAAATTATTGATAATATTATTGATAACTATTTGCATTTGCAATAGCGTAGTGCCCGCGCTGTGGGAAGCGCGCTCATAAAATAACCATGCCACGCGTTGTGTGCGCTCGAGGACAGGGCTGCTTACGCAACATGCGGGTGACAACATGCCGCCTCCTCTCCCTTTCGGGAACGGAGACCAGGGGATGCGGCGCGAAAAGCAGGACGTACAATGAATAAGAAGATTCACTCCCTGGCCTTGCTGGTCAACTTAGGGATTTACGGCGTCGCGCTGCCAGCCCTGGCAGACGACACGACTGCCGCCACCGCGCAGCACGAAGACACAATGGTGATCACCGCCGCAGAACAGAACCTGCAGGCACCTGGTGTATCAACCATCACCGCCGACGAAATCCGTAAGAACCCGCCCGCGCGCGACGTTGCCGAAATCATCCGTACCATGCCGGGCGTTAACCTGACCGGTAACTCCACCAGCGGCCAGCGCGGTAACAACCGACAGATTGATATCCGTGGTATGGGCCCGGAAAATACCCTGATCCTGATCGACGGCAAACCGGTCACCAGCCGTAACTCCATCCGCCTGGGCTGGCGCGGCGAGCGTGATACCCGTGGGGATACCGGCTGGGTGCCGCCAGAGATGATCGAACGCATCGAAGTGATCCGTGGCCCGGCCGCCGCCCGTTACGGTAACGGTGCAGCGGGTGGAGTGGTGAATATCATCACCAAAAAATTCGACGACCAGTGGCATGGTTCCTGGAACACCTACCTGAATGCACCAGAACACAAGGACGAAGGTTCAACTAAACGCACCAACTTCAGTCTGAGTGGCCCGCTGGGCGGCGACTTCAGCTTCCGCATGTACGGCAACCTGGACAAAACCCAGGCCGATGCGTGGGACATCAACCAGGGCCACCAGTCTGAGCGTACCGGTACTTACGCCGACACGCTGCCAGCAGGCCGTGAAGGTGTGGAAAACAAAGACATCAACGGCGTGGTGCGCTGGGACTTCGCGCCGATGCAGTCTCTGGAGTTTGAAGCGGGTTACAGCCGCCAGAACAACCTCTACGCGGGCGATACGCAGAACACCAACAACGATAACAGCACCAACGGTCTGGTGAAGAAAAACTACGGTAAAGAGACCAACCGTATCTATCGTCAGAACTTCGCGGTAACCTGGAACGGCGGCTGGGATAACGGCATTACCACCAGCAACTGGGCACAGTACGAACACACCCGTAACTCCCGTCTGGGTGAAGGACTGGCGGGCGGCCTGGAAGGGCTGTTCAACAGCGATAAATTCACCGATACCGATCTGGCTGACGTGATGCTGCACAGCGAGATCAACCTGCCGATTGATTTCCTGGTTAACCAGAACCTGACGCTGGGTACTGAGTGGAACCAGCAGCGCATGAAGGATTCCACCTCCAACACCCAGCCTCAGCAAGGGGGGACGATCCCTGGCATGAGCGACGATCGTAGCCCGTACTCATCGGCGGAGATCTTCTCTCTGTTCGCTGAGAACAACATGGAGCTGACCGACAGCACCATGTTGACGCCGGCGCTGCGTTTTGACCACCACACCATCGTGGGCAACAACTGGAGCCCGTCCCTGAACCTGTCGCAAGGTCTGGGCGATGACTTCACCCTGAAGATGGGTATCGCGCGCGCGTACAAAGCACCAAGCCTGTATCAGACCAACCCGAACTATCTGCTGTACAGCAAAGGCCAGGGTTGCTACGCCAGTTCAGACGGCGTGGGCTGCTACATGATGGGTAACGATGATCTGAAAGCCGAAACCAGCATCAACAAAGAGATTGGCCTGGAGTGGAAACACGACGGCTGGCTGGCGGGTGTGACCTGGTTCCGCAACGACTACCGCGACAAGATTGAAGCGGGCTATGCGCCAATCGGCCAGACCTCCACCAGTAAAGTCACCACCGATATTTATCAGTGGGAAAACGTGCCAAAAGCGGTGGTGGAAGGTCTTGAAGGTTCCCTGAATGTGCCGGTCAGCGACACGATCAACTGGACCAACAACATCACCTACATGCTGCAGAGTAAGAACAAGGAGACGGGCGATCGTCTGTCGATCATTCCGGAGTACACGCTGAACTCAACTGTGAGCTGGCAGGTCCATCAGGATGTGTCGCTGCAGTCCACCTTCACCTGGTACGGCAAGCAGCAGCCGAAGAAATATAACTACAAAGGTCAGCCGGTTACGGGCTCTGAGAAAGACGAAGTCAGCCCGTACAGCATCGTTGGCCTGAGCGCGACCTGGGACGTAACCAAAAACGTCAGCCTGACTGGCGGGATTGATAACGTCTTCGATAAACGTCAGTGGCGTGCAGGTAATGCCCAGACGACGGGGAACACCGCTACTGGCGCGTATATGTACGGTGCAGGTGCCTACACCTACAACGAGCCGGGTCGTACCTGGTACATGAGCGTGAATACGCACTTCTGATAGACTGTAAGCCCTCTTCCCGCGAAGGGGGCTTTTTTCTTATCAGAGGATACGATGCATACCACTCACAGCCTTATCACCCTTGCGGGTTATCGTCTCCATCGAATTGAATTTGATCCCGCAACCTTCACCCACGCAGACCTGCTCTGGTTACCTCATCACACCACGCTCGCCCACGCGGCACCTAAACGCCAGGCGGAGCATCTTGCCGGACGCCTTGCCGCAGCGCATGCCTTGCAGGAGCACGGTATTTCTGCCGTGCCAGCCATTGGCGGCAGCGGCGAACCCTTGTGGCCTGCTGGCATCGCCGGGAGCATTACGCATACGTCCGGCTGCGCGCTGGCTGTGGTGATAAATCGTGCGCGGCAACCTGTCGGTATCGACTGCGAGACGATTTTACCCGCAGAGGAAGCCGAAGAGATTCACGCGGGGATTGTCAGCCCGGAGGAAGCATCGCGCCTGCGTGACAACGCGCTGCCGTTTACCGTCGCCCTGACGCTGACCTTCAGCGCCAAAGAGAGTCTCTTTAAGGCGCTGTTCCCCTGGGTGAATGCCATGATGGGGTTTGACAGCGCTCGCGTCATCGCGCTCGATGCTGAACACCTGACGCTGGCGCTGACTCGCCCGCTGGCAGGGTTTCAGGAGGGCGCAGCGTTTACCCTGCACTGGAAACGCATGGGTGACAACGTTATCACCCTGCTGTGACGCTTTCCTGCCGCTTCGCCTTCATGCTCGTGACCGTGAAAGTCATGACAAACACCAGGGCAAACAGCACCACTATTGTCGGCGCGGGGGCGCTGTCGAGGTAAAACGAGAGGTAAACGCCGCTCAGCGATACCACCACCGAAATCACGGTTGCGACCAGCAGCGCGACGTGAAAGCGCCGGGTCACCAGCACCGCAACGGCACCGGGAGCAATCAGCAGCGATATCGACAGAATAATCCCCACTGCTTTTAGCGTTGCCACAATCGTGAGCGAAACCATGCACAGCAGCCCGTAATGCAGCCAGCGTGTGCGTAAACCGCTCACCTGCGCCTGCTGGTAATCAAAACAAAACAGCAGAAAATCGCGCCATTTCAGGCCAATAATGGCGACAATCAGCGCAGCAACGAGGCCACTTTGCAGGATATCCATTCCGTTAATCCCCAGCATATCGCCGAACAAAATATGGTCGAGATGCACTTCAGGTTTAACGGCGATGTAGAGAATCAACCCGGCGGCGAACATGCCGGAAAAGACGATACCCATAACGGTATCCTGCTTAATTCTGCTGTTATCTTTGAGATACCCCGTGGCAATGGCGCAGAACAGCCCGGCCACGAATGCGCCGAGCGCCAGCGGCAATCCCGCCATCCAGGCGAGTACCACGCCGGGGAATACCGCGTGGCTCATGGCATCGCCCATCAACGCCCAGCCTTTTAGCACCAGAAAAACCGAGAGCAGCGCGCAGGGAATTGCCACCAGCAGGGCAATCACCAGTGCGTTGTTCATGAAGGTAAAGCTGAACGGTTCAAGCAGCAGCGTAATCATATTTCGCCCTCCGGTGCCTGGCGCGCACGGCGTCGGCTTGCCAGAAGGCCATGCACAGGCGCAAAGACAAAGGCCAGCAGAAACAGCAGGGTTTGTGCCACCACGATAATCCCGCCTGTTGCACCGTCCAGATAATAGCTGCACCACGCGCCAAGAAAACTGGTGATGCTGCCAATCGCTACCGCAATCATCAGCAGTCGGGGGAAGCGATCGGTCAGCAGCCAGGCGGTTGCGCCCGGCGTGACCACCAGGCAGATGACGAGGAAAGCGCCGACAGTTTGTAGCGCGGCCACCGTGGAGACCGCCAGTAGCGTGAAAAACATAATTTTCAGACGCGCCGGACGCAACCCAATCGCCCGCGCGTGGTTTTCATCAAAGAAGGTCACCATCAGATCTTTCCATTTCACCAGCAGGATGAGGATCGACACCACACCGATGATCGTCAGTTGCACGATATCCTCCGGCGCGATGGCCAGGATATTGCCCAACACAATGGTCTGAATGTTCACAGAGGTCGGGTTAAGCGACACCATGAACAGGCCAATCCCGAAAAAGGAGGAGAAGATCAGCCCGATGATCGCATCCTGTTTCAGTCGGCTGCGCTGGTTGAGAAACAACATGCTGCCTGCCGCCAGCCCGCCCGATAAAAATGCGCCCAGCGAGAATGGCAGCCCGAGCATATACGCGCCCGCCACGCCAGGGACAATCGAATGCGATAGCGCATCGCCAATCAGTGACCAGCCTTTGAGCATCAGGTAGCAGGAGAGAAAGGCGCACAAACCGCCCACCATGGCGGAGACCCACATGGCGTTGAGCATGTAGGTATAACCAAACGGTTCAAGCAGCGCGGTCATTGTGCCCTCCCCTCACCCGCAGGCAGACGATGCGCGACAAACGGACGCTCGTCGTCGGTGATAATGCGCTCTTCTGAACCGCTGAGTACCACGTGTCGCAGCACGCCGCTGAAGGCGCGCTCAAGATTTTCTGCGGTAAAGGTGGTCTCCGTCGGCCCGCTCGCCAGCACGGTGCCTTTGACCATCACCGTGTAATCGCAGAATTCGGTCACCGAACCCAGGTTATGCGTCGAGACCAGCATCGTCTTACCCTCGTCACGCAGTTCGCGCAGCAGGCTGATAATTTTGGCCTCGGTTTTCACATCCACGCCGGTAAAGGGTTCATCAAGGAGGATCACCTGCCCCTGCTGAGCGATGGCGCGCGCGAGAAAAACGCGCTTCTTCTGCCCGCCGGACAGCTCGCCAATTTGCCGGTGGCGAAGCTCCAGCATATCGACGCGCCTCAGGGCTTCGGTGACGATGCGGCGATCGTGCTCTTTGGGACGACGCAGAAACCCCATATGACCGTAGCGCCCCATCATGACCACATCTTCCACCAGCACCGGAAACGACCAGTCCACCTCTTCCGACTGCGGAACATATGCCACCAAATTCTGGCGCAGCGCGCGATGGGTGGGCATGCCCAGAATCGCAATTGAACCGCTGGCTACGCGCACAAAGCCCATCACCGCTTTAAAGAGCGTAGATTTACCCGATCCGTTTACGCCCACCAGTGCGGCAATTGAGCCGCCCGGTATGCTAAACGTGGCATCGTGGAGCGCCGTGTGGCCGTTTCGGTACGTCACCGTCACATCTGAAACGACAATCCCCTCTTGCATGTTTTACTCCTTCATACCGTCACGAATGCCTTGCACCAGCGTACCGGTGGTGACTTTAAGCAGATCGATATAGGTTGGCACTGGCCCGTTCTCCGCGCTGAGTGAGTCAACGTAGAGCACGCCGCCATAGTGGGTATCCGTTTCGCGTGCGACCTGACGCGCCGGTTTATCGGAAACGGTGCTTTCACTGAACACCGCCGGGATCTGGTGCTTTTTCACCTGGTCGATCACTTTGCGCACCTGCTGAGGCGTACCCTGCTGATCGGCATTGATCGGCCACAGATAAAGCTCTTTCAGCCCTAAATCCCGCGCGAGGTAGGAGAACGCGCCTTCACTGGTCACCATCCAGCGCTTGTTCTCCGGGATCTCCGCCACCTGCTTGCGCAGCGGCTCAAGCGTCCCGGTGATTTTCTGCTTGTAGATCTCCGCGTTGCGCTGGTAGGTCTGCGCGTTTGCCGGATCGTACTTCACCAGCGCGTCGCGAATGTTATCGACGTAGATCAGCGCATTGTCCGGCGACATCCATGCATGTGGGTTGGGCTTGCCGTTATACGGCCCCTCGGTGATCCCCATCGGCGTGATGCCTTTCGTGACAATCACTTCCGGCACGCCGTTGAGATGCTGATAAAAACGCTGGAACCACAGTTCCAGATTCATGCCGTTAGCCAGAATCAGCTGCGCCTTCTGCGCACGTTTGATATCGCCTGGCGTCGGTTGATACTCATGAATTTCCGCACCGGGCTTGGTGATAGAAGTGACGTCTGCGGCATCTCCCGCCACGTTTTTCGCCATATCGGCAATGACGGTAAAGGTGGTTATGACCTGGAATTTTTCAGCCGCCAGCGCGCCCGTGGTAGTGACGGTCATTAACAGCGCACTGAGCAACAGCCGCTTCAATCCTTGCAGTGGGTGCATCGCAGAAGTCTCCTAATGTGGTTAAATTCAAAGCAAAATTAGCCTGTGCTATATGGTATAGCACAGGCTATATCTAAATGAAAATAATTATCATTAAAGTTGTGTCAATGAAGACTGTCAGGCGGAAGTTTTAGGAAAAGTGCTTTCTTTTTTCTCTCCCGGTCAGGAGTATGATTTACGCTCAATACCCATATTAAACAAAGGGAATTGACGTGCCCGTTAACGAAAGAATTCACACCACATCGGGAACCCCGATTAATCCGGGTGGGGTCCGGCAACTTACGATTGGGGAAATTGCTCTTGCTAAGACGCTTTATGGTTACAGCATTCGTTACCATCTGGTGTGGGTGCACAGAGAAAGCTATCTTCCTTTTAATCTCCAGCCTGTAGATGTGGCGATGAGTCCCAACGGGGAAATGTGGTACAGAGAAGAAACGTATTCACCGGATTTTTCGCTGGAGGAAAGCCTCCGAAAAAAGCATCGATTTATGCATGAAATGATGCACGTCTGGCAAGCGCAAAAAGGGATGTATGTCAGAACAAGGGGATTATTTTCTGGCATTGCTGATTATTCATACAGCTTAGATAAAGCAGATTTAATGCATTACGGATTAGAACAACAAGCATCCATCGTGAGTGATTACTGGTTATTACAGTATTACGGATTTGAAAACTATAAATATTTACCCATGTATCGTGATATTAACTCGAATGAACCCGTATATAATCTTCTGCAAAAGTATAAAAACATGTTAAAAGGATTTCCTGGATGAAAACGATAACATTAATTATTCCCTTATGCTTTCTCCTGACAGGTTGCCCCGGTGGCCCACCTTCAGCAGATGCCCGAGCGACCTTTATTGAGGGTGATCATATTTGTTTTAGCATTGATAAAAAAGATAGTGTGAATTATTACACAATCGATTCCAGCAAAGGCCCTGATATCACAACCATCGTAAGTTCAGGGCACAATAAACTTAATATGTCGTATCCTGACAGTTGCATAAAGGTGAAATGGGAGTATGGCTATACATATGTAATTAGTTATGGTCTGAATGGTAAGAGTTATGAGCATGAATTTTTCATTGATAATGATGGACAACTTACTAACCTGGGAGGGTTATAATGTCATTACCCGCGTACTTATTTCTCTACGATGAGAATGGAATGCTCGTCCAGGGCGATTGTATGATGCCAGGCCGGGAAGGAGCTATTGAGATCATGAACAGCAGCTACGGCGTAAAACAAGCTGTAGACAGCCATACAGGAAATATGACCGGTACGCGGCAACACGGTCCTGTTACCTTGCATAAGCAATTAGATAAAGTCAGCCCTTATCTTGCTATTGCCGTTTGTGAGAGCAAACGCCTGCAAAAGGCCGTTATCAAATATTATGAAATAGTTGAAGCAGGTATAGAAACCGAGGTCTACAATATTACACTTGAAAGTGTGGTTATCTCATCAGTGGAGTTCACACACGTGTATTATCCGGGAAGCACTGCGCCGAATATGCATGAAGTTATCGGACTGAGATTCCGGGGCATCCAGTGGAATTATGTGAAAGGAAATATTCTTTATAGCGATGCATGGATGAAACCGGCGCAAAAAGAGAAAAGTAACGTATAAATTTACTGATTCACCTGACTAATAAACATTAATATATGCTTTTGCTTAGAAACGGCGATCCTGCGTTCCCAGGATCGCCTCGTTAAACTTTACCGCTTTCCTTTCTCTCTTTCGTTAACGGGTAAATCCCCTGTATCAATTAACGCCCCAGGAAACGTCTCCAGCCACTTCATCATTTTCAGCTTATTGGTATACGTCGCGCTGGTGCCTTCCAGACATCCCCAAAGTTCACGGGAATGCTGGGGCGTAATGACAATACAATCCGGCATCACGCGGATCTTCACGGCTATACCCGCTTTAAATCCTGCGCGGGTTAACCACGCACCGGTTAACGGCAGATAGTTGCGTTCCATTCGGGTATAAAGCTCAACGCAGGCAGAACCCGCTTCCCCCCTTTCATGAAGATACGCTAAGTGAACCGGCTCGCCGTGCAATGTCCGGATGCATTTTTTGCGTAGCTTCTCGCGATTTTCCTGCTGAATCTCTAATTCTGCATTTTCTGTTTGGGCAATAGCCCGCTCTGGCATAGAATTCTTCGCAGCCATAATCAACTCCTGTTTAGTTGTTTGTGGTTAGCGGTACGGAGGTGGTGACACACCTTTGTACCGCGATTCCTTTTTTTTCTGTTTTACATATTTTTCACAGTTCATCTTGCAGCGGTTAACTATGGTCATTATAGCGCCATGGATTTATGTACAGGGGTATTATGTTTGGATATATTTTAAAAATGCGAGACGGCTCGAAGGAAAATGCAAATGCAAATGCAAGAAGTGTTGTCTTGAATACTCTAATTAATACACTCAAAAAAAACATTGACTTCTACTTGCCAAGACAAATTGTAGTAAGAATTGATTTTTATTTTAAAGTGAGTTAAAAAATCATGTATTAATTTGCTAAGCCCACTATAACATTAACAAAAACCTAAAATTCAAAACCAAATAATCATAAATCAATCACCATTCATATTTCACGTTAAAATAACAAGTTAAACCCTTAAAAAACTATCCATTAAAAACTCCTCGACCTTAATACATCATAGGGAAACAAATAAAAACTAAAGTACAAATTTTGCAAACAACGATTAAAGTTTTACAAGCCCATCAATTAACTGAGGATTTCGTGACATGAAATTGATATACGACCTTCCCATTGCAGATATAATAAAATTACCATTCTCTACAATCAGTACGCCATTACTGACTGGATATGCTATATACTTCACTAAATCCCAATCAGAAAACGCATCACTAAAGCTCTCTTTTACTTTTTCAAAATAGAGAAGCGCTTCTTTCTCTGAAATACAACCATCTTTATTTGAAATGAATTGAAAAAAATCAAACTGCGAACGAAAAAGTACTTTATTTATGTCAAAATACCTTAAAAAACTTTGGCTGAGTGATAATTCCTGAGCCAACAACTCTATACTTTCCTCATCTCTAACATTTAATACCGACAAATGTGTTTTAATGCTCTGGTATAACTCTTCACTAAACTCGGTTCTCTCCAACTCGTGTCTTTGTTGTAATGCTTTTAAACTGATGTTGTTAGGAAGATTTGTTGCAGTCGAATTAGCAGTTTCTAACGTTTCTGATTGCTGTGCCGCAGTGAATTTTGCAGACACCCCTGAAACTGAAGCAGAGATTTCAGAAACCGAATTTTTTGAGAAAAATGAGCGGGTTACTTGTAAAATTTTAGAACGGAACCCAACACCGATTAAAATAACCACAATAGGCCATGCCACACTTTTAATTAATTCGACAATCAATTGTGGTGACCATTTACAAGTTAATTCTTGCATTCTGATTCCTTATTTTTCATTTTCCCTCTAATTTCTTGAACGTCCACAACTTCGTAACGCTTTACTCGGGCGGGCAATTTCTTACCGACCTGGATTTCAACAGCTTCTTCGAGAGAAGATTTAAGTTTTTCAAAGATCCCCATCTCACACCTCGATATACTTTAATGAAGTACATAGTACACCTCGACTTCAGGGCATTAGAAGCACTCTTGATGAAAAAAGGGATCAGAGATTACCCTCTGGCCCCATTTCAATCATCAATATTATTCAGTTCAAGCCTTAGACATCCGGGAACATCACGCTATTCCCCGGTGCTTCCCTGTGCAGATGGATAAAGTTCAGGTGCCGTTCATACTGGTCCAGAATATCCGTAATCACCTGCTCTTTACTGTAATCCATCAAATCATTCCCCTGGCTGCCTTCCAGCAGGAAGGTCTCCAGACGGTAGTAGGTCGATTTCCCGCTGCGCGCACGATAGGTAAACCCAGGCACCGAATACTGCTGCGGCCAAATCTGGTAGACAAAGTTCTGCTCGTCCCCCATATGCACCAGCAGATCCAGGTGCCCCAGGGTCTCCCCCTCTTCCGGCGGCAGGTTTTTCAGCTCAACGTAGGCACCGCGCAAGCGTAGCTCCTGCGCCACCTCTTCCATCGCCGGGTAGCAGACCGTCTCCATCATCTGGCTGGTATAGCGCGTGCCAGGGTAGTTCATCAGGCGCGACAGGCGTTTTTTCCAGCTCAGCCTGTCCTGTGCGCCCATCGGTCGCGGCGCAGTGTCGCGGCTGGCACTCACGCGGCGGTAGTCTTCCACCTTGAGCGATTTATACAGCCCGGCCATCACGAAGAAGATGACGAAGCTGAACGGCAGCCCCATGATCACCGTGGTGTTCTGCAATGCCGAAATGCCGTTGGTCATCAGCATGCCGAGCGTCAACAGGCCAATGGCGACAGACCAGAAGATACGCAGCCAGTTCGGCGCATCGCTGTTGATATCTTTGAGCTTCGAGGTGAAGTTGCCCAGTACCAGCGCGCCGGAATCCGCCGAAGTGACATAGAACAGCAGGCCGGTAATCGTCGCAACAGACGCACTAAAGGTGAACGCCGGATACTGCGCCAGCAGGCTATAGAAGCCACGCTCCGGATGCACCATCGCTTCCTGGGCAAAAGCTGCATCCCCGTGGATGATCTCGTGCAGCGCGCTGTTGCCGAAAATCGACAGCCACAGCAGGGTAAAGGTGAACGGGATAATCAGCGTGCCCATCACGAACTGACGGATGGTGCGGCCACGCGAAATACGCGCCAGGAACAGGCCGACAAACGGTGACCACGCCACCCACCACGCCCAGAAGAACAGCGTCCAGTTGTTCATCCACTCTACCTGGCGATCAAAGGCAAAACTGTTCAGGGTCATACCCATAAAGCGGTTCACGTAGTCGCCCACGTTCAGCACTAAGGCATTGAGCAGGAACGAGGTATCGCCCATAAACAGCACAAACAGGATCAATCCCAGCGCCAGCGCCACGTTCAGCTCCGAGAGCACGCGGATACCTTTATCCACGCCGGAGGTCACCGAAATGGTGGCGATAATCACCGACAGCGCAATCAGCGCCGCTTTCGCCGCCATCGAATCCGGAATATCGAACAGCACGCTCAGCCCGTAGTTGAGCTGCACCACGCCAATGCCCAGCGTCGTCGCGATACCAAAAATGGTGCCGATCACAGCTGCGATATCGACGCTGTGCCCAATAGGTCCGTTAATTTTTTTACCGAAGATCGGATAAAGCGCAGAGCGGATGGTGAGGGGCAAATTATAACGATAGCTAAAGTATCCGAGCGCCATCCCCATCAGGGCGTACATTGACCAGCCGGTCAGGCCGTAGTGGAAGAGCGTCCAGACCATCGCCTGGCGCGCGGCCTCCATCGTCTGCCCCGCCCCTTCCGGCGGCTGCATATACTGCGTGACCGGTTCCGCCACGGAGAAGAACATCAGGTCGATGCCGATGCCCGCGGCAAACAGCATCGCAGCCCAACTCAGCAGGCTGAACTCGGGCTTGGAATGCTCTGGCCCGAGCTTCACCGAACCGAAGCGCGAGCAGGCAATGCAGACAACAAAGACGATATAGAGCGTCGCCGCCAGCAGATAGTACCAGCCGAAGGTCTTCGACACCCAGTTGAGGGTGCGCCCAATCCACTCGGCAGAAAAATCACGAAAGAAGATGGTCGTCAGGGAAAACAACAAAATCAGCCCGGCGGACGTATAAAAAACGACCGGGTTGATTTTGTCTTTTTCTCTGTCTTGTGAAAGGCCTGTCATCCAGTATCCCCACTGTTTTTGTAACTATTGAAATCCAAAATCGCAACAATTAAGACACATTTTATATTGAACGTCCAATCAAAAACCGCTTTAATGTATAACCAACGCTGATGAATGGAGTGGCAAAAATGCCCAAAGTGGGGATGCAGCCGATCCGGCGCAGGCAGCTTATCGACGCCACGCTGGAAGCAATAAATGAAGTGGGAATGCATGACGCGACCATCGCGCAGATCGCCCGTCGGGCGGGCGTTTCCACGGGGATCATCAGTCACTATTTCAAAGATAAAAACGGTCTGCTGGAAGCAACCATGCGCGACATTACCGGCCAGCTGCGCGACGCGGTATTAAGCCGTTTACATGCCCTGCCGAACGGCAGCGCAGAACAGCGCCTGCAGGCGATTGTCGGCGGCAACTTTGATGAAACCCAGGTCAGTAGCGCCGCGATGAAGGCCTGGCTGGCCTTCTGGGCGAGCAGTATGCATCAGCCGATGCTCTACCGATTGCAGCAGGTGAGCAGCCGCCGCCTGCTGTCGAACCTGGTGTACGAGTTCCGCCGCGAACTGTCGCGTGAACAGGCGCAAGAGGCGGGCTACGGGCTCGCGGCACTGATTGACGGGCTGTGGCTGCGCGCCGCGTTAAGCGGCAAACCGCTGGATAAAACTCTGGCCCAGTCGCTCACCAGCCACTTTATCAGCCAGCATTTACCGACCGAATAACCGAGGAGAATTTATGTCCCGAATGGCAGAACAGCAGCTTTATATCAATGGTGGTTATACATCGGCCACCAGCGGTCGCACCTTCGAGACCATCAACCCGGCCAACGGTGACGTCCTGGCGAGCGTACAGGCTGCCGGGCGCGAAGACGTCGACCGCGCAGTGGAAAGCGCAACGCGCGGGCAAAAAATCTGGGCGGCGATGACCGCGATGGAGCGTTCGCGCATTCTGCGCCGCGCCGTCGACATTCTGCGCGAGCGAAACGACGAACTGGCGAAGCTGGAAACCCTCGACACCGGTAAAGCATTCTCTGAAACCAGTGCTGTGGATATCGTCACCGGCGCGGACGTGCTGGAGTATTACGCGGGGCTGATCCCGGCGCTCGAAGGCAGCCAGATCCCCCTGCGCGAGACTTCATTCGTCTACACTCGCCGTGAACCGCTGGGCGTGGTGGCGGGCATCGGTGCGTGGAACTACCCGATCCAGATTGCCCTGTGGAAATCCGCCCCGGCGCTGGCAGCGGGCAACGCGATGATCTTCAAGCCGAGCGAAGTGACGCCGCTCACCGCCCTGAAACTGGCCGAAATCTACACCGAAGCGGGCCTGCCAGACGGCGTGTTTAACGTCCTGCCGGGCGTGGGCGCGGAGACGGGCCAGTACCTGACCGAGCATCCAGGGATCGCGAAAGTCTCCTTTACCGGCGGCGTCGCCAGCGGCAAAAAAGTGATGGCGAACTCGGCGGCCTCATCCCTGAAAAAGGTGACGATGGAGCTGGGCGGCAAATCGCCGCTGATTATTTTCGACGACGCGGATCTGGATCTCGCGGCAGACATCGCCATGATGGCGAACTTCTTCAGCTCCGGCCAGGTGTGCACCAACGGCACCCGCGTATTTGTGCCCGCGAAATGTAAGGCCGCGTTTGAGCAGAAAATCGTTGAGCGCGTGGGCCGCATCCGCGCGGGCGATCTGTTCGATGAACGCACCAACTTCGGCCCGATGGTCAGCTTCCCGCACCGCGACAGCGTGCTGCGCTACATCACCAAAGGCAAAGAGGAAGGCGCGCGCGTGCTGTGCGGCGGCGACGTGCTGAAGGGCGAAGGCTTTGACAACGGCGCGTGGGTGGCCCCGACCGTATTCACCGACTGCACCGACGAGATGACCATCGTGCGCGAAGAGATCTTCGGCCCGGTGATGTCCATCCTCACATACGAAAGCGATGAAGACGCGATCCGTCGCGCCAACGACACCGACTACGGTCTGGCGGCAGGCATTGTTACCGCCGATCTGAACCGCGCACATAGCGCTATTCATCAGCTCGAAGCGGGCATCTGCTGGATCAACACCTGGGGCGAATCCGCCGCAGAGATGCCGGTCGGCGGTTATAAACACTCCGGCATTGGCCGCGAGAACGGCGTAATGACGCTCCAGAGCTACACCCAGGTGAAGTCCATCCAGGTTGAGATGGGTAAATTCCAGTCCATATTTTAACCGGGAGGTTTTTTTGCAATTTGACTACATCATCATTGGTGCCGGTTCTGCCGGCAACGTGCTGGCAACACGACTGACTGAAGATCCGAACACCACGGTCCTGCTGCTTGAGGCGGGCGGGCCGGATCACCGCTTCGACTTCCGTACCCAGATGCCTGCCGCGCTGGCGTTCCCGCTGCAGGGCAAGCGCTACAACTGGGCGTATGAAACCGAGCCAGAGCCGCATATGAACAACCGCCGCATGGAGTGCGGACGCGGTAAAGGGCTGGGCGGCTCGTCGCTGATCAACGGCATGTGCTACGTGCGCGGCAACGCGATGGATCTGGACAACTGGGCAAAAGAATCCGGTCTGGAGCACTGGAGCTATCTCAACTGTCTGCCTTATTACCGCAAGGCGGAGACGCGTGACGTGGGGCCAAACGACTACCACGGCGGCGATGGCCCGGTGAGCGTCACCACCTCCAAACCCGGCGTGAATCCGCTGTTTGAGGCGATGGTTGAAGCGGGCGTGCAGGCGGGTTACCCGCGCACCGACGATCTCAACGGCTACCAGCAGGAAGGCTTCGGGCCGATGGACCGAACGGTCACGCCGCAGGGCCGACGCGCCAGCACCGCGCGCGGCTATCTGGACCAGGCGAAACCGCGCCCGAACCTGACTATCCGCACCCACGCCATGACCGATCGCATCATCTTCGAAGGCAAGCGCGCGGTGGGCGTTGAGTGGCTGGAGGGCGAAAGCACCATCCCGTCCAACGCGACGGCGAATAAAGAGGTGCTGCTGTGCGCAGGCGCTATTGCGTCTCCGCAGATCCTCCAGCGCTCCGGCGTGGGCAATGCTGAACTGTTGAAGCAGTTTGATATCCCGCTGGTACACGATTTACCCGGCGTGGGTGAAAACCTGCAGGATCACCTGGAGATGTACCTCCAGTACGAATGCAAAGAGCCGGTTTCTCTCTACCCTGCCCTGCAGTGGTGGAACCAGCCGAAGATTGGCGCGGAGTGGCTGTTTGGCGGCACCGGCGTGGGTGCGAGCAACCACTTCGAAGCGGGCGGTTTTATCCGCAGCCGCGAGGAGTTTGCGTGGCCGAACATTCAGTACCACTTCCTGCCGGTGGCGATTAACTACAACGGCTCCAACGCGGTGAAAGAGCACGGCTTCCAGTGCCACGTTGGCTCCATGCGCTCACCAAGCCGTGGACACGTGCGCATCAAGTCCCGTGACCCGCACCAGCATCCGGCGATCCTGTTCAACTATATGTCTCACGAACAGGACTGGCAGGAGTTCCGCGACGCAATCCGCATCACGCGCGAGATCATGCACCAGCCCGCGCTGGACAAGTACCGCGGCCGTGAAATCAGCCCAGGCATTGAATGCCAGACTGACGAACAGCTGGACGAGTTCGTGCGGAATCACGCCGAAACCGCCTTCCACCCGTGCGGCACCTGTAAGATGGGCTATGACGAGATGGCGGTGGTTGACGGCGAAGGCCGCGTGCACGGGCTGGAAGGGTTACGCGTGGTGGATGCGTCGATTATGCCGCAGATCATTACCGGTAACCTGAACGCCACCACGATCATGATTGGCGAGAAAATTGCCGACGCCATTCGCGGGCGCGAGCCGCTGGCGAAGAGTACGGCGGCGTATTATGTGGCGAATGGGGCACCGGTTCGACGCTGAGTTGCTTGCTGCCCTCACCCCGGCCCTCTCCCGGAGGGAAAGGGTGTCATCGTTCCCTCTCCCACAGGGAGAGGGTTAGGGGAGATTATTACCGAAACGCCTCTAACCGCTTAACCTGTCGCCCTTCCCCGTCAAAATTCTCCGCCGCCAGCCAGGCGCGCAGTTCTGCGTCCCGCTCAGGCCATTCCCGGTCAATCATAGAAAGCATTTCGCTGTCGCGGTTACGCCCCTTGCGCACCAGCTTCTGGCGCAGGCGGCCTTCCCAGACAAACCCCAGCCGCTCAGCCGCCTTGCGTGACGCCACGTTCATCGAATCACACTTCCACTCCAGCCGTCGGTAACCGTGTTCAAACGCATTTTTCAGCAACAGCCATACCGTTTCGGTGCCGATGCGGGTGCCTTTCATCCTGCGCGACCAGGTGACGTGGCCAATCTCCACCGAGCCCTGCATTCGCTCAATCGCCATATAGCTCACCAGCCCCACCGCACGCCCCGTGCCTGAATCAATCACGGCATAGGGCACCAGTTCGTCATCCATCACTTTTCCGAGTACCCAGTGCGCAGTGGCTTCCACACTCATAGGTTGCGTACTGGCGAGCCACGTCCAGTCGCTGTCGTCGCCCAGTGCATACGCCTCAAAGAGATCGGCAGCGTGGCGATCCGCATCCAGCGGCTCCAGACGACAATACTGACCGCTGAGCGGTGTGCGGGTTAACACGCGCGCACATTTCCAGTCGGGAACGATATCGTTAACGGTTTGACCATGGTGGTTGATTTCGGGCACGGCAGTGACTCCCTGAAAGGTAAGGATTTTGTTATAGCAGGTAAAAAAGCGAACGAAAAGCGACGCGGCTAATAACCAGGCTGCATGCGTTATACCCGGATGGCATAAGCAAAGCAGAATTTCGACTTTGAGGAATTCCTGAGTCGGCCTAACGTAACGGAGCATAAAACAATCACAATATATTTTTCAGGGATCGCTATGACTAAAAAACTGCTGCCGTTACTGGTGCTGGCTGCACTCTCAGGCGCTGTCCATGCCGCTACTCCGCCCAATACGCTGGTTGTCGCCCAGGGCCTTGATGACATCGTGAGCCTCGATCCGGCTGAAGCCAACGAGCTTTCCAGCATCCAGACCGTGCCGAGCCTGTACCAGCGTCTGGTGCAGCCAGACCGCGATAACCCGGAAAAAATCACGCCGATCCTCGCGGAAAGCTGGGAAGCCGACGCAGCAGCAAAAACCCTGACCATCAAACTCAAGCCCGGTGCAAAATTTGCCTCCGGCAACCCGTTGCGTCCGGAAGATGTGATTTTCTCGTATACCCGCGCCGTGACGCTGAACAAATCTCCGGCCTTCATTCTTAACGTGCTGGGCTGGGACGCCAGCAACATCGCCAGCCAGCTGAAAAAAGTGGACGATCATACCCTCACCCTGCACTGGACGGCGGACGTTAGCCCGTCGGTAGCGCTGAATATTCTCTCCACGCCAATCGCCTCCATCGTCGATGAGAAACTGGTCTCAGCGAATGTGAAAGATAACGACTTCGGCAACGCGTGGCTGAAAATGCACTCTGCGGGCAGCGGCGCGTTCAAAATGCGCGTCTATCAGCCGCATCAGGCCATCGTGCTGGAAGCCAATGCATCCGCGCCTGGCGGCGCGCCCGCGCTTAAAAGCATCATTATTAAAAATGTTCCGGACCCGGCTTCTCGCCGCCTGCTGATCCAGCAGGGCGATGCGGACGTGGCGCGCGATCTGGGTGCAGATCAGATTAGCGCGCTCAACGGCAAACCCGGCGTGAAAGTGCTGAGCATTCCGTCCGCCGAGCAGAACTATCTGGTGTTTAACACCGGAAACAGCGCCAACCCGCTGCTGAATAATCCGGCGTTCTGGGAAGCCTCCCGCTGGCTGGTGGATTATGAAGGCATCACCAAAGATCTGCTGAAAGGCCAGTATTTTGTCCATCAGAGCTTCCTGCCGGTCGGTCTGCCGGGTGCGCTGGAAGATAATCCGTTCAAATTTGACCCGGCAAAAGCGAAAGACATTCTCGCCAAAGCAGGCATCAAAGACGCGCACTTTACGCTGGACGTGGAGAACAAGCCGCCGTTTATTACTATCGCCCAGTCCATGCAGGCGAGCTTTGCACAGGGCGGCGTGAAGGTCGATCTGCTGCCCGCCGCCGGTAGCCAGGTGTATGCCCGTGTACGTGCGAAACAGCATCAGGCGGCGATCCGTCTGTGGATACCGGACTATTTCGACGCCCATTCCAACGCCAGCGCCTTCGCGTGGAACGATGGCAAATCCAGCACCGTGGCCGGGCTGAACGGCTGGAAAATTCCGGAGCTGAACAAGGCCACGCTGGCGGCAGTGGCCGAACCCGATCCTGCAAAACGCCTGGATCTCTATAAGAAGATGCAGGAACAATTGCAGCATAACTCGCCGTATGTGTTTGTCGATCAGGGCAAAACCCAGATCGTGGTGCGCGATAACGTGAAGGGGTATCAGCAGGGGCTGAACGCGGATATGGTCTGGTACGATCGCGTAACGAAGTAATTTGCCCTTGTTGCCGGGTGGCGCTGCGCTTACCCGGCCTACGTTCTCGGTTTTTGTAGGCCGGGTAAGGCGAAGCCGCCCCCCGGCATGAAGAGATTTCCCATGCCACATCTTTCCACCCGCGTGCTTCAGGGTCTGCTGACTCTCCTGCTCACGCTATTCGGGCTGCTGCTGGTCACGTTTGCGCTCTCTGCGTTTTCTCCGGTCGATCGCGTTTTGCAGATCGTCGGCGATCACGCCAGCCAGTCCACTTACGATCAGGTTCGCCACCAGCTTGGGCTGGATCAGCCGCTGCCCGTGCAGTTCTGGCACTATCTGCAAAATCTCGCCCACGGTGATTTAGGCACCGCCAGCGCTACCGGTCAACCGGTATTGCAGGATCTGCTGCACGCCTTTCCCGCCACGCTGGAACTGGCAACGCTGGCGCTAATTATCGGCACGGTACTCGGCGTGATTGCAGGCGTGCTGTGCGCCCGCTACGCCGGTTCGCCGCTCGATTTAGCGGTTCGTACGCTCACGCTGCTCGGCAACTCGGTGCCGATTTTCTGGCTCGGCCTGCTGATGCTGGCGCTGTTCTACGCAAAGCTGCAGTGGAGCGCAGGCCCCGGCAGGCTGGACGATATCTGGCAGTTCACCGTAGAGCCGCGAACCGGCTTTGCGCTGATTGATACCTGGCTTTCCGGCGACCGCGAGGCGTTCCGCAACGCCATCAGCCATCTGGTGCTGCCAGTGTTGCTGCTGGCGTATTACTCGCTGGCAAGCATCACCCGCCTGACGCGCTCAGCGTGCCTCAGCGAGATGAACAAAGAGTACATACTGCTCGCCCGCGCTAAAGGTGCTGGTGAGATGACTATCCTGCTGCGCCACGTGCTGCCAAACATTCGCAGCACCCTGCTGACGGTGATTGCGCTGGCCTATACCAGCATGCTGGAAGGTGCGGTGTTAACCGAGACCGTCTTCTCCTGGCCGGGCATCGGACGCTATCTCACCACCGCCCTGTTCGCCGGTGACACGACCGCCATAATGGGCGGTACGCTGCTGATTGGCGTGAGCTTTGTGCTGATCAATAACCTTACCGACCTGCTTGTGCGGGCAACCGATCCCAGGGTGCGCTAATGCCGTTTTATCTTTTCTTACGCCGTCTGCGCCGCTCCCCTGCCGCATTTTGCGGGCTGATAGCCATTACGCTGCTGGTGTTTATCGCCCTGTTTGCCCCCTGGCTTGCGCCCCTTGACCCGAACTGGCAGGATGCCGTCGCGCGTTTGCAGGCACCCAACGCTCAGCACTGGCTGGGTACCGACAGCTACGGGCGCGACCTGCTCTCGCGCCTGATTTACGGTACCCGTCCGGCGCTCGGGCTGGTGGCTTTAGTTACCGTCATCACTCTGCCTGCCGGGTTGCTGGTGGGGATTTTGTCCGGCTACTACGGCGGCTGGATGGAGCGCATTTTGATGCGTTTTACTGACGTTGTAATGTCGATGCCGCGCCTGATCCTCGCGTTTGCCTTTGTGGCGATGCTTGGTCCGGGGCTGGTCAACGGTGCGCTGGCGCTGGCCTTAACCACCTGGCCTGCCTATGCGCGTCAGGCACGCAGTGAAATTCAGCGTCTGCGCCACAGCGATTACCTCACCGCCGCTGAAATGATGGGCATTCGCGGCCCGCGGCTGCTGGTCGGCCACATTCTGCCCCTGTGCCTGCCGTCCGCCATTGTGCGACTGGCGCTGGATCTGGCGGGGATTATTCTTGCCGCCGCCGGGCTTGGCTTCCTCGGTCTCGGTGCGCGTCCGCCGATGGCCGAATGGGGCGCAATGATTGCCGATGGCATGCAGGTGATTTTCGACCAGTGGTGGATTGCCGCCATTCCGGGCGGCGCTATTCTGTTTGCCAGCCTGGCCTTTAACCTGCTGGGCGATGGCCTGCGCGACGTACTGGAGCCGCAACATGACTGAACACCGCGTCATCGTCGATGCGCTGAATATCGACTACCCCGCCGCGCGCGTGGTCAACAACCTGAGCTTTACGCTTGGCAACGAACGGCTGGCGCTGGTCGGTGAATCCGGCTCGGGCAAATCCATGTCTGCCCGCGCATTAATGGGGCTGGTGCGTAAACCGGGCGTGGTAAGCGCCAGGCAGCTTAACGTGCTGGGTAACGATCTGCTGACCCTGAACAACCGTCGCTGGCAGGCGCTGCGCGGCAACGGGATTGCGATGGTATTGCAGGACCCGCGCTATGCGCTGAATCCGGTGAAAAGCGTTGCGGCTCAGCTTGACGAGGCACTGACCCTGCATCAGGCTCTGCCCCGTTCGGAACGCGTTGCGCGCATTCACGACATTATCCGCGCCGTCGGGCTGTCTGAGAACGTGCTCCAGCGTTACCCCGGCGAACTCTCCGGCGGTATGGGCCAGCGGGTAATGATTGCGATTGCGCTCATGAATAACCCGCAGGTGCTGATTGCCGACGAACCGACCTCGGCGCTGGATGCGCGCCTGCGCAACCAGATCCTGGAGCTACTGGTACAGCAATGTGCAGAACGCCAGATGGCGATGTTGCTGATTAGCCACGACCTGCCGCTGGTGGCGGAACACTGCGACCGCGTGCTGGTGATGTATCAGGGCGAGAAAGTGGACGAAATGGCGGCAAGCCAGCTTCCGCAGGCGACGCACCCGTATACACGCACCCTGTGGACCTGCCGCCCGAACGCCAGCACCTACGGCCAGATGCTGCCAACACTCGACCGCACACAACCGTTCAGGGAGGCGACCAATGGCACTCGTTGATGTCAACCAGCTCCAGGTCACCTTCGGGGAAAAAACAGCGGTCTCTGCCGCCAGCTTTACCATTGAGAAAGGTGAAACGTTTAGCCTGATTGGTGAATCCGGCTGCGGAAAATCAACGATCCTGCGGGTGCTGGCAGGATTGCAGCGCGAGTGGCGTGGCAGCATTGCGGTTCTGGGAGACGCGTTAACGCCAGGCAGACGTTTTGAAGGCCCACTTCGTCGCAATGTGCAAATGGTGTTTCAGGACCCGTGGGCGTCGCTGCACCCGAACCACACCATTTCACGCACGCTGTCGGAACCGTTGAAAATTCACGGTGAAACGCAGATAGCTGAAAAGGTCGCGGATGCGCTGCAGCAGGTGGGCTTATCTGCCGACGCAGGGAAACGTTATCCGCACCAGCTTTCCGGTGGTCAGCGTCAGCGCGTGGCGATTGCCCGTGCGCTGCTGTTGCGCCCGCAGCTTCTTCTGCTGGATGAACCGACCTCGGCGCTGGATATGTCGGTACAGGCAGAAATTCTTAACCTGCTCAACCGCCTGAAAACACAGCACGATATGACCTATCTTCTGGTAAGCCACGACGCGGATGTGATTGCGCATATGTCCGACCGCGCGGCGTTTATGGCGCACGGGGAGATCCAGCGGGTGTTTGACCGTGAGGCGATGTTACGGGGCGAGCACAGGATGGGTTAAGTGCGCGCGGCTGTGCCCGGTGGCGCTGCGCTTACCGGGCCTACGTTTCGTGCCGCGTTGATGGTTTTTCGTAGGCCGGGTAAGGCGTAGCCGCCACCCGACAACAGGATCACTTCAGCAGCTTCACCGTGGCATCGATGTCGATCTCATCTTCGGTGAAAATCAGCGTCGTGTTCTGGAAGGTGGTGATCGCCAGTTTCTTCACCGTGCGCATCTCGCCCTGCTTCTTGTCGGATTTCGGTTTGATATTGTTCATCAAAATCCCCACCGACAGCACCGCATTCACTTTATCGATGCCAGTATCGACAGGCTCTTCTTCGCTGAACACCACAAAGGATTTGATCGAGGTGAGCTTCACGCGTTCGCCTGCGATATACAGGTATTTACTTTCCGGGATCACCTTCACCGCGTAGGCGGAAAGGCCTTTGTTATTGGTGGTTGGCTCGAAGGTCACCGCCGCGTCTTTCTTAATCAGATCAGGGTTTGCGACCTTAATCACATGAAAATAGCGATTGTCACCGTTTTCATCTTTGATAAATCCAAAGCCTTTATCTTTAAACCACGTTGTGATTGTACCGTTCATCGCTGTTACCGCCTGTCAGATCTCAATGACTCAATTTTTGCAGCGCGCAGTGTAATGCACAATGGCTGAGGAGACAAAAAAAGCCGGCAATGATGCAGGGGAAATTATGGCTTCACAAAATCTGGCTAAGATGGAGCAGCCCCATCAGCAGCGGATTAGCGCTGTCGTCGGCAGATAGCTGCGTTTTGAACGCTCGCAGACGGTGAAACGTTTTCTGGCGATGATGAGAGAGCGTTAAATACGAGTGATAAGCCTTTTTCCCAATTAAAAAAAAGCCCACACAGGAAGTGGGCAAGGAGAGAGTTTACTTTAATTATTATTTTTAATCCTCACAGACAGATTTATCTACAACCCTGTGAGTCAGGCTGTTATTTTTTATAAAACAGTCGTTTTATTGAAAACCATTTCACTAGCCCCACATAATTCCCTAAGACTTTCCGCCTTTTGAAAACAGTGGTGGAATAATCATAAGTCACTGATAGAAAAGCCATAATGCGTACAGCTCTGTTTACCACTCATAAGAGATATAAATGGCAATAATTTACGTGATAATCAGGCACACCCCGCGATGTATAAAAAATAACATAGTTTCATCAAAGCAGGGATAAATATTTCATAAACGAAATAAAATCATTTATCTGCTATCTCCATACTTTATTTATTAATAAGCGACACAAATATTGCTTTAATTAAATATTTTATTTCATTCACGTCAGATTTTAACCCTGACCAGGAGAGCGGTAATTTTCTCCTATACTCAATTCATCAACGACAACGGAGTGCACCATGCCCTTACCCGATTTTCATTCCTCTGACCCCTACACTCTTGGTATCGAACTCGAACTGCAGGTGGTTAACCCGCCAGGCTACGATCTGAGCCAGGACTCCTCCGCGCTCATCGCCGCCGTCAAAGACGACATCAAAGGCGGTGAAGTGAAGCACGACATCACCGAAAGCATGCTCGAAATTGCCACCGGCGTGTGTCAGAACATCGACCAGGCGGCAGCACAGTTTTCGGTGATGCAGCAGAGCATCCTGCGCGCGGCAGCGGATCAGCATATCCAGATTTGCGGCGGTGGCACACATCCGTTCCAGAAATGGCAGCGTCAGGAGGTGTGCGACGACGAGCGCTATAACATCACGCTGGAGCGCTTTGGCTACCTGATTTTGCAGGCCACGGTGTTCGGCCAGCACGTGCATGTCGGGTGTCGGAGCGGAGATGACGCTATTTATCTGCTGCACGGCCTGTCGCGCTTTGTGCCGCACTTTATCGCCCTGGCCGCCGCGTCGCCGTATATGCAGGGTACGGACACGAAATTTGCCTCGTCGCGCCTGAATATCTTCTCAGGGTTCCCGGATAACGGCCAGATGCCGTGGGTGAATAACTGGCAGGAGTTCGAAGGGCTGTTCCGCCGCCTGAGTTCCACCAGCATGATCGACAGCATTAAAGATCTGCACTGGGATATTCGACCCAGCCCGCATTTTGGCACCGTCGAGGTGCGGGTGATGGATACACCGCTGACGCTCGGCCATGCCATTAATATCGCCGGGCTGATTCAGGCGACGTCGCACTGGCTGCTGACCACGCGGCCGTATAAGCATCAGGAACGGGATTTTCTGCTGTACCGCTTTAACCGTTTTCAGGCATGTCGCTACGGATTAGAGGGAATTTTAACGGACGTGCATACCGGCGAGCACAAAACCGTGGCGGAAGATATCGCCTGGTTGCTGGAGCAGGTTTCGCCGTCGGCCGAGAAGCTCGGCGCGACAAGCGCGATTAATGAAATTGCCCTGCTGTTAAAACAGGGCAAGAGCGAAGCGCAGCGTATGCGGGACTTTATCGCCGACGGCGGCTCGCTTATTTCTCTGGTTCAGAAGCATTGCGAGCTGTGGGCGACGAGTCCGTAAGGCCGTGGCCCCACTCGCGCAGGCGCTGGAACAGCACGAACAGCGCCGGGATAAACAGGATGCCGACAACGGTGGCGACCAGCATGCCGCTGAACACCGTAGTGCCGATGATACGTCGGCTCTGGGCCCCCGCCCCGGTCGCCAGCATCATCGGCAATACGCCGATGATGAACGACACAGCGGTCATCATCACCGCACGGAAGCGGCGCGATGCCCCTTCGCGGGCTGCATCGACAATCGCCATTCCGTCCATGCGCCGCGCGCGGGCGAACTCAACAATCAGGATCGCATTCTTGGCGGCGAGGGCGATCAGAAGCACAAGGCCAATCTGCACGTATACGTCGTTAGCGTAGCCCGCCATCCACAGCCAGACCAGCGCCCCGCCGATGGCGAACAGCACCGAGAGCATCACGCTCGCCGGAAGCGTCCAGCTCTCGTACTGGGCGACAAGGAACAACCACGCCATCACCACCGCCGCCAGCACAATCCAGATGGCCTGATTGCCGGTCTGCTGCTCCTGATACGACATGCCGCTCCAGGCGTAGTCGTATCCGACTGGCAGGTTTTCCGCCAGAAGCTCGCCCATCGCCGCCATCGCGGTGCTGCTGCTCACCCCTTCAGCCGCCGAGCCGCTCACCGACACGGACGGGAACTGGTTGTACTGCTGCAGGAACGGCGCGCCAACGGTCGGGGTGATGGTGACGAGGTTGCTCAGGCGCACCCGCTCGCCGTTGTTGCTGCGCACGAACAGCTCGCTGATTTGCTCAGCACGCGCGCGCCACTGCATCTCGTTTTGCATCACCACGTGGTAGACACGGTTGTTAACGCTGAAATCCCCGGCGCGTGTGCCGCCAAAGGCGGTCTGCAGGCTGCTGAAGATGCGCGACACTGGCACATCAAGACGGGCGGCGCGCTCGCGATCAACGGTCAGCGTCAGCTGCGGCACGTTGCTGCTCCAGGTGGTGAATACGCGGCTCAGTTGCGGATGCTGATTGGCTTTCGCCAGCACCGCTCGCGTGACGCGCTCCAGCTCCGCCGGGGATTGCCCCGCCTGCGCCTGAATGCGCAGGTCGAAGCCGGAGGCGTTACCCAGCCCCGGTAGCGTCGGCGGCGCGAAGGTCATGATGGTCGCTTCCGGCAGAGCCAATAATTGGCTCTGCAGAGTGCCCATCACCTCATCCAGCGGCGGACGTTCGCTCCAGTCCTTCAGCATGACGGAGATAAACCCGCCATTGGAGGCGCTGGTACCGTTGAGAATGTTAAACCCGGACACCTGAATAACATCGTCGACCGCCGGATTGCTGGCGATAAGCTCTCGCGCCGTCTCCATCACCGCTTCGGTACGTTCCAGCGAGGCCGCTTCGGGTAGCTGGACGCTGGCAAAGAAGTAGCCCTGGTCTTCCTGCGGCAGGAAGCCTTTGGGCATCGACATAAAGCTAAACACCACCACGGCCGCCGCGCCTGCGGTTGCCAGCAGCGCCAGCCACGGACGCCGGTTGAACAGATTAACGATGCAGGTATAGACGTTGCGCGTGGCATCCAGCCCACGGTTAAAGCCACGGAAAATCGCGGCTGGTCGCGCCGGACGCGGGCGCAGCAGCATCGCGCACAGGGCGGGCGTCAGGGTGAGCGCCACCAGGCTTGAGAGCGTGACGGCGGTGGAAAGCGTCACCGCGAACTGACGGTACAACTCGCCGACAATCCCCGGCAGGAGTGCCACCGGCACAAACACCGCCAGCAGCACCAGCGTCGTGGCAATCACCGGCCCGGCAATCTGGCGCAGCGCCAGCGCGGTCGCCGCCGTGCGGCTCTGCCCTTCCGCCATCAGCGTTTCGACGCTCTCCACCACCACAATGGCGTCATCCACCACCATGGTCAGCGCCAGAATAATAGCGAACAGGCTCAGCGTGTTGGCGGAGTAACCGAGCGTGTAGAGCACCGCAAAGGTGCCCACCAGCGACACCGGAATGGCAAGCGCGACAATCAGCGTCGCGCGCCAGCTTTGCAGGAACAGGGATACGACGACCACAACGGCCAGCATGGTCAGCGCCAGCGAGACGCCGATCTCTTTAATGGTCGCGGCAACGAAGGTGGTGGTGTCGAACTTCACTTCATAAGTGAGATCGTCCGGGAAACGCGCGGACAAACGCTCCAGCTCGACGCGCACCGCGTCGGCCACACGCAGGGCGTTGGCGGACGGCGTCGGGTAGATGCCGAGATAGGCAGAATCATGCCCGTTCAACTGCGCGCCGGAGCTGTAGCTGCGCGAGCCAAGCTCGATGGTTGCGACATCCTTCAGGCGCACCAGTTGGCCCATCTCGCCCGCGCGGATAATGATGTCGGCAAAGTCTTCGGCCTGGTTTAAACGTCCCAGCCCGTTGATGGTCAGGGTCTGCTGCTGGCCGTTAAATACCGGCGGCGTGCCGACCTGACCTGCTGCCCCCTGCACATTCTGCTCGCGCAGCGCCTGCGCCACATCGTCGGTGGTGACGTTCAGGGCGTTCATGCGGTCAGGACGCAGCCAGATACGCATGCTGTAGTCCCGCGCGCCAAACATCTGCACCTGCCCGACGCCCGGCAGGCGAGACAGCGCCTCGCGCACCTGGGTGCTGGCATAGTTGCTGACAAACAGCGGCGTGTGGGTGTTGTCTGGTGAGTAAAGACTTACCCCCATCATCAGATTGGTGGCGCGCTTGCGCACCTGCACGCCGTTTTGCTGCGCCTCGGTCGGCAGCTGCGCCACGGCCTGCGCCACGCGGTTTTGCACGTCGATGGCGGCGAGATCCGGATCGGTGCCCGCCGCAAAGGTAATGTTCAGGCTGTAAGTGCCTTCGTCCGAACTGGTGGACTCCATATAGAGCATGTGATCCACGCCGTTAAGCTGCGTTTCCAGCGGCGTGGCGATGGCCTCTGCCACGTCAGCCGAGCTTGCGCCCGGCCACGACGCACTCACATTCACCACCGGTGGCGTGATCTGCGGGTACTGCTCAACCGGGATAATCTTCAGCGCGATGGCGCCCAGCAGGGTTATCACCAGCGCAATGACCATCGCGAAGCGCGGGCGTTTGATGAAAAACGTCAGCATGATGGCTCCTTAATTCAGTATCTGGACGGCAGCGCCTGGCTGCACGCGCTGCGCACCGTCAGTAATTGCTCGCTCACCGGGCTTCACGCCGGAGGCAATCTGGAACTGCTGGCCTATTTGCCCCGCAAGCTGAAGCGGGCGTTTTTCGGCTTTTCCGGCGGCGTTAACCACCCAGGTGAAGAACCCGTCGCCGTTCTGCTGGATCGCCGCGGCGGGAAGGGTCAGCACCGGCTGCTCGCTTGCCGGGCGCAACGTCACATTCACATTACCGCCGGGCAGCAGCTGATGGCGCGGGTTGGCGAACTCGGCGCGCAGCATCACGCTGGCGGTGCGCGGGTCGATGCGGTTGTCCACCGATGTTAGCTCGCCGCTGACGCGCTGGCCGTTGCTGTCGATCAGCGCCTGCCACGCCTCTTTCATCGCGCTGATATCCGCATGCTGTCCGGCTTTGGTGGCAAACGCGCCCTCTTCCAGCGCAAAGGCGATGCGGATGGGATCAAGCTGCACGACCTCCACCAGCACGCCGCTGGCAGGATTGACCAGGCTGCCCACGTGGAAGCTGCTGTGCCCCACGCGGCCGTCAATCGGCGAGGTGATGCGGGTATAAGCCAGAGTGACGTTGCGGGTGTCGAGCCGGGCTTTGGCCTGCTCCAGCGCAGCACTGGCAACGTCGCGCTGCATGCGAGCATTGTCCACATCGTGGCGGCTAATGGCGTTGTTGCTGCCCAGGCTTTCAAAGCGGGAAAGCTGCTGCTGCGCCTGACGCAGTGTGGCTTCAGCGCTTTTAACTTCGGCCTGCGCAAGACGCAGGGCAGCGCGCGGCTCGGCATCGTCCAGCTCAAACAGCACATCGCCTTTTTTCACATACTGCCCGTCGCGGAAGTTGATGTGGGTGATAACCCCCTCCGTGCGGGCGCGCAGCTCAACGGTGTGAATGGCTTCGATGCGGCCCGGTATCTGGCGCTCGGCGGCATGGGCGGTCTGCTCCACGGTCGCGACGCGAACGGGAATGGCGGCGGCGAATGCGGGTGGCAAGGTGCAGACGAGGAGTGCGAACAGGAGCGGGAATTTCATAAACAAGTACCTCAGTGTTTCCCCTCACCCCGGCCCTCTCCCAAAAGGAGAGGGAGGTCAGCGTTCCCTCTCCCTGTGGGAGAGGGTTAGGGTGAGGGCAAAAAGTTATGCAGCCTTACGGAACCTGCGGGTCAGTCGCTTCTCGATTTCGACGACGAAGAACATCACGCCCGCAACCGCCAGAGTGACAAACCAGTAGCGCAGCGGCAGCGCTTCGGTGCCAAACAGCATCTGCATAAACGGCAGGTAGATAATCGCCGCCTGGAGCAGGAACAGCACGCCCGTTACCAGCCAGATCCCTTTGTTCGCCAGCAGACCACGGTTCAGGGAGAACCCGTCAGTATTACGGCAGTTGATCATGTACACCCACTGGGCACAGACCAGCATCTGCAGCAGCACGGTGCGGATGAACTCCGCGCTGTGGCCGCGCGGGGCGAGCCAGGCTTCCAGCGCAAAGGCGGCGATGGCAATCATGGTGCCGACGAAGGCCACGCGCCATACGGCATAGGCATCCATTACGTGCTGGCCGGTCTGACGCGGCGGGCGGCGCATGATGTTGCGCTCGGCGGCTTCAAAAGCCAGGCCGAAGGAGAGCGTGGCGGAGGTCGCCATGTTCATCCACAGAATCAGCACTGGCGTCAGCGGAATGATGTTCCCCGCCAGCAGCGCAATCACAATCAGCAGACCCTGCGCCAGGTTAGTCGGCATGATGAACAGAATCGTCTTCTTCAGGTTGTCGTAAACACGACGCCCCTCTTTCACCGCGCTGGCGATGGTGGCGAAGTTATCGTCCGTCAGAACCATATCCGCCGCCTCTTTGGTCACTTCCGTGCCTTTGATACCCATGGCGATGCCCACGTCAGCCTGGCGCAGCGCCGGAGCGTCATTCACACCGTCGCCGGTCATGCCGACGATTTCGCCTTTGTCCTGCAACGCTTTTACCAGGCGCAGCTTATGCTCCGGGCTGGTACGGGCGAAGATGTCATATTTCACCGCCGCTTCCGCGAGTTCGGCGTCGTCCATCTTCTCAAGCTGGTAGCCAGTCACCGCCTGCTCGCTGTTGGTGATCCCCAGCATCTGGCCGATGCTCATGGCCGTTTGCGGGTGATCGCCGGTGATCATCTTCACGCGGATACCGGCCTGCTGGCAGGCGTTAATTGCATCAATCGCTTCCGGACGGGGCGGGTCCATCATCCCGGCGATGCCGAGGAAGATCAGGCCGTGGCTCAGGTCGTCGTGAGTTAATGCCTGCTCACCGTTCGCTGGCTTGAACGCCGCAGCAACCATGCGCAGCCCCTGGCGCGCATAACGCTCCATCTCGGTTTCCCAGTACGCGCGGTTGAAGGTTTCTGCGCCGTTACGGGTCTGCTGCTGAGCACACAGGGCAAAAATCACGTCCGGCGCGCCGGTGATCAAAATCTGCTCCTCACCGCCAATCTGGTAGTGGGTGCTCATGTACTTGTACTGTGAGTCGAACGGGATCTTGTTAACCAGCGAGGTCATGACCGGCGTGAGCCTGGCTTTCGCTGCCAGCACCTTCAGCGCGCCCTCGGTTGGCCCACCGGTGATGCCCCACAGACCGCGCTCGTCCTGAATCAGCTGGCTGTCGTTACACAGATCGATAGTGCGCAGGTACTGCTCCAGCACGGTGCCCGGCTGGATCAGCACCGGCTCGTCGCTGCCTTCCAGGTAGATATTGCCCACTGGCTCGTAGCTGTTGCCGTCCACGCGATAGCACGTATCGGCGGTGATGATGGCTTTCACCGTCATCTCGTTCATGGTCAGGGTGCCGGTTTTATCCGAGCAGACCACGGTCATTGCGCCCAACGTTTCGACCGTCGGCAGCTTGCGGATAATGGCTCGCTTACGCGCCATCGCCTGCACGCCGAGGGAGAGAATAATGGAGATAATCGCGGGCAGACCTTCCGGTACAGACGCAACCGCCAGGCTAATCAGGGAGAGCAGCAGCTCACCCATTGGGATCTCGCGGAACACCAGGCTGAAGATAAACAGCGCAGCCATCATCGCCAGAATAATGGCGAAGATCGCTTTACCCAGTTTGTCCATCTGCACCAGCAACGGTGTACGGTGTTTTTCGATGCCCGCCATCATCTGGTTAATGTGGCCGAGTTCGGTCTCCTGCCCGGTGGCAATCACCACGCCGACACCACCGCCCGCGCTCACGGTTGTACCGGAGAACACCAGGTTGGTGCGGTCGCCCAGCGGTAATTCACCACTCAGCGGATTAATGTGTTTATCCACCACGGTGGATTCACCGGTGAGAATCGCCTCTTCCACGCGTAAATTATGCGCTTCAATTAACCGCATATCCGCCGGAATACGATCCCCCGCGCGCAGGACAATAATATCGCCCGGAACTATTTCAGTCGTTGGTATTGTTTCATGGCTGCCATTACGAATAACGCGCGCATCGCTGGAGAGCATATTGCGAATACTCTGCAGGGATTTTTCCGCGTTGCTTTCCTGAATGTGTCCAATTAATGCGTTAATGACCGCCACGCCCAGAATAACCAGGGTATCAACCCAGTGTCCCATTACCGCCGTTAATACGGCAGCCGCCAGCAGAACGTAAATCAGCACATCGTTAAAATGCGCCAGAAAACGCAGCCAGGCCGGTTTGCCTTTTTTCTCGGGTAACGCATTCGGGCCATGCTTTTGCAGGCGCGCCTGCGCTTCAGCGCGGTCCAGCCCATTCGGTTGGCTCTGCTTGTGAGCAAGCACTTGCTCTACGGTCTGCTGGTAGGCCAGCCCGTCTGCGGGTGGCATATTCTGAGAGTTAATCATTTTGGTCATTGTATTTTTCCTTCAATTTCCGGTGGTCGGAAGCCTGAATTCCTTTCTGGCTTTAATAAATTCATTTTTAAGGCTTGCGGGTTAATTTGATCTACCGCAATATAATGATTGCCGGGTTATTCAAAACTGCTTAAAACTAATTCAATGACCTGATTTTTACAAAATATGTCTAAACCAAAACTAAACGAGGAGGAAGCATGTTTGGCATTTATCGCGGACGGCGTCTGGCGTTATACATTATCGCTGCCATTGTTATTGCAACGTTAATTGGATATAGCACGTATACGTTTGTAAAATTATTTTCCTGAGGAGAACATATATTTACATAACGAGAGCGCAATTTAATCGTCACGGATAAATTATTCTTTTTCTGTTATTCAGAAGCAGAAATGAGGGGGATTTTTTATCAAAAATCGCATGCCGGGTTTATATTGCTTTACGTTACATTATGCCCGACAATCGCTTTTTTAACTGACGATTAACATTAAGATGAAACACCCGTTAGAATCGCTGCTCACTGCGGGGGGCATTTTATTGCTGGCCCTGATCTCCTGCCTCCTGTTACCCGCGCCGTCGCTCGGTCTGGTACTGGCGCAGAAACTGATGACGACCTTCCATATGGTCGATCTCAACCAGCTCTACACCATACTGTTCTGCCTGTGGTTTTTAGTGCTCGGCACAATCGAATTCTTCGTTCTGCGTTTCGTCTGGCGTCGCTGGTTTTCACTGGCGTCGTAAGCCGGTGAAATCACGCATGCCGTGGATCAGCGCCTCACACCAGGCGGCATAATCATGGCCGCTGGACCACGGGTGGAAACTGACGCGATAGCCTTTCTCCCGCAAGACCTGTTCGAAATCCTGCGTGGTGCGGTAGATGCCGCCACCCGCGCCCGTGGTTTCAAACTTTCCGGCCTGTAACCAGAAGCGCACCGGATACAGCGGCGACTGCTGATACTGGCGCGTCAGCCAGCCGGGCGCTTCACCTTTCGGTGCCCACCAGTACGAGCCTGAAAGACTCAGTACGTTGCCAAACAGACGCGGATAGCGCAGCGCGATCCAGGACGACGCAATCCCGCCATAGCTGGAACCCGCCAGCACCGTTTTTTGCCGCTGCATTGCAATCCCCTGCCGACGTAGCCACGGCAGCAGTTCATGCGCCATAAAGTCGGCAAAATCCGCATTGGGCGGCAGCTCTTTGCCGCGACGGGCATAATCGAGACTGTCGATAAACACCACGTTAACGGGCGGAAGATGATGGCGGGCAATCAGACCATCCAGCACATTGGCGAAGTGGTACTCATCCTGATAGATCTGCCCGTCGAACAGCATGAGCGTCCAGCGCGCAGGCTGCGCGCCGCGCGGTTTGTAAATCATCACTTCGCGGGAATTGCCGAGGATTCTGCTGGCAAACATCTGGCGGCTCAGCGTGCCGTGCACCAGCGGCTGTGACGTGGCCTGCACGGAACAGTAGCGTGTCGGGCTGAGATCGAGCAGCGAATAGCGGTTCCAGCGATCCGCTTTCTGTTCGCCAAAGGTGTTCGGGTTAAGCGGATCGGCCTGCGCACTCACCAGGATCGCGCGGCGTTGCTCACGCGGTGAACCGTCTATCAACGGTACATCCGGCGCAAGTTTGTACTGCATTACCGTATCGGCAGGCACCACGTAGCTGCGGAACCAGACATCGCTTTTCCCCAGTCGGAACAGCGGATCGTGGTCCCCCGCCGGCGAGCCGAGAATAAAGACGTTATCCCGCGCGCCGCGCCACAGGAAAGTAACACGTTTATGTCCTGCATCCACCGGCTCCACCATCGGCGTTCCCTGCCGAATCTGCGCCTGCCAGAACGCATCAGTGCTCCCACCGGCAGCAATCGTTTTTGCCAGCGCCTGCAGCGTCGGGCTTTCAGGCTCCAGCATTTGTACGCGTGGTAACGCGGAGGTCTCTTTCATTCTCCACTGAAAACGCCACGGCTTGCCCGCCTCTCCATGCAACACCAGCGAGGTGCTCTGCCGTACCGGGAGGGCAAAAAGGAGGGTGTGTTCACCGTCTGCGGGACCATTTTCAACCAGCGTGCGGATACGGCGGTTTTGCGCGTCCAGCAGGCGGGCATCGGTTACGCCATTGAGGGTGGCTGAGACATAGTTTTCAGTCAGCTCGGGCAGCACAAAGCAAACTTCGCCGCTGGCATCAAATTTTCCCTGTACATCTCCCTGGAGGGAAGAGTGTTCACACGTTGCTGCCACCGCAGGCAGCGTACCGATCCCTAACAGCAACCCACTCCATGCCCTTTTCATTAATGCCCGTTCCCCGCCTAAATTTGTAAACAACGCTAATGCAAATGGTAATAATTTGCAATATCATCTAGGCCGTTTTACCGGTGTTTTTATGGCGATAGCAACCAAGGACGTATAATAAAAATGTTTAAAAATAATAAGTTAATTCAACTCTGGCTTTTGAGTCTGGCTGCGGCCAGCGTGACGGCTCAGGCCGAAACCAAAGAAGAAACCATTACGGTGACGCAGGGTGTAAGTGAAGAACCCACCGCGCCCGTAAAGGGGATCGTGGCAACCAAAACCCTTTCCGCGACCAAGACCAGCGCAGAGATCGTGAAGACGCCGCAGTCGGTGTCGGTGATCACCCGCGATCAGATGAAGATGCAGGACGTGACGTCCGTATCGCAGGCGCTGCGTTACTCCGCTGGCGTTTTTACCGAGTACCGCGGATCGTCCAACCGTAACGATGAAGTGTTTGTGCGTGGCTTTAGCTACGTACCGAAATTCCTCGACGGTCTGAGCTTCGGCGCAACGGCCTCTTCCCAGACGGGCGCGATTGATCCGTGGCTGCTGGAACGGGTGGAGCTGGTACGTGGCCCGGCGTCCGTGCTGTTTGGTCAGGTCAATCCGGGCGGGCTTATCAGCATGACCAGCAAACGACCGACCACCGAATCCATCCACAACGTCCAGTTCCGCACCGGTAACAACGACCTGGCAGAAGGCGCGTTTGATTTCGGTGGTAAGCTCAGCGATGACGGGCGCGTGCTTTATCGCGTCAACGGTATCGCCCGCACCCAGCATAATCAGGTGGACGATTACAAAGAGACACGAATGGCGATTGCCCCGGCGATCACCTGGTATCCGAACGATCAGACCCGTTTTACGCTGCTGAGCAGTTATCAGAAAGATCCGGATGCGGGCTACCGTAACTTCCTCCCCGCGTATGGCACGTTGAAGAGCGCGAATGGCAAATACATTCCACGCGACTTTAACGTCAGCGATCCGGATTATGATCAGTCCTGGCGCGAGCAGACGATGATCGGTTACGAGCTGGAACACCAGTTTGCCGATAACCTCACCTTCCGCCAGAACGCGCGTTACGCCACCATTAAGCAAAAATACCGCTACCTGGTTTACGCTAACAGCGCCGCTGACAGCACAGTGCTGACCCGCCGCGCCCAGCACGAGGAGCGCACCACCAATGAGTTTGGCCTCGATAATCAGCTTGAGTATCTGGTGAATACGGGTAACGTCAGCCATACCCTGCTTGGCGGCATCGACTACAAGAGCAGCAAAGATAAACAGCTGCTGGAACGCGGAAGCGGCTCACAGTATGACCTCGACTGGACAAACCCGGTGTACGGCGTGAACGTCGATGAAAGCACCTTCAGCACCGCCACCGACGAACAGCAAAACCTCGACCAGATGGGCCTGTATCTGCAGGATCAGATAAGCTGGAATAACTGGGAATGGCTGGTTTCCGGGCGTTATGACTGGAGCGAAGTGCGCACTAACGACTTCACCGATAACAGCGTTACCCAGCAGAACGACAGCAAATTCACGTGGCGTACCGGGCTGCTGTATGCGTTCGACTTTGGCCTGTCGCCCTATATTAGCTACAGCACCTCGTTCGAACCGAATCTGCAGACCAACCGTGCGCCAGGCGTAGGGCCGTTTAAACCGACTACCGGAGAGCAGACGGAAATCGGGCTGAAGTATCAGCCGGTTGATACCACGCTGATGACCCTTGCCCTCTACGATTTAACCCAGGACAACGTCGCGACCTACAATAGCGCCGAAGGCTGGTTTGAAAACGCGGGCAAAGTGCGTTCGAAAGGCGTTGAGGCGGAGATCCACTCCACGCTGATGGACAATATCAACCTGATTGGCTCGTACACGTACACGGATGCAAAAACCCGGAGCACGACGGTGGCAGGGACAGAAGGCAAAACCCCCGCGCGTATCCCAACGCATATGGCATCGGCTTTCGCCAGCTACACCATTCCTGGCGGCGCGCTGAAGAGCCTGACCGCAGGCGTGGGAATGCGTTACATCGGCACCAGCTACGGCGATGCAAAGAACACGTTCAAGGTGCCGTCGGTGGATTTGTATGATGCGATGGTGAGCTACGATCTGGGCGAGATGAACAGCAGCCTGAAAGGGGCGAGCGTGCAGTTTAATGTCAATAACGTGGCGGATACGAAGTATGTCGCGTCGTGTGCAAGCGATACGGCGTGCTTCTACGGGATTGGCCGCACGGTAACGGCGACGGTGAATTATCGCTGGTAAGCCAACAAAAAAGCCGGGTGGCGGCTGCGCCTTACCCGGCCTACGTTCGCAATGTTTGTAAGCCCGGTAAGGCGTAGCCGCCACCGGGCGAAAACAACTCAGTGCGCCCGGCTGTGATTCTCTTTGCGATATGCCCCAGGCGGCTGGTTGAACGTTCGCGTAAAGATGCGCGTAAAGGTCTGCTGCGAGTCAAACCCGTAACGCAGGCAGATGTCATACACGCGTTCGTCCGATTCACGCAAATCGCGCGCCGCCAGCAGTAGCTTACGTTCGCGGATATAGCGTCCCAGACTTTCACCTTTATATTGCATAAACAGCCGCTGCAGGTGCCACTTCGAGTAGCCCGCATGGCGGGCAATCTCTTCAATGCGTAACGGCTGATGCAGGTTGTCGTCGATCCACTCGACAATGGTGTCGATGACTTGAGCGGAAATGGTCATGCTGCTCTCCCCTTCTGCTTCTCGGTTGATCATTATTCCCACCATGCGCGAAACTGTTGGGTGGTATCACTCACCCGGACGGGCTCGCCCAGTTCCGGCGTCAACAGGCGATAACGTTTGTCCTTGCTGGCTTTTGCCAGCTGGATCAGCGGATCGTTCCAGGTATGTTTCGCCAGCACAAAGCGCCCGTTATGCCCTGGCACCACCGCTCTGGCATTGAGATCTGCGGAGGCCTGCGCCGTTTCAGCTGGCAGCATGTGGATGTACTTCCAGTCCTGGTCGTACTGGCCGTTTTCCATAATGGCGAGATCCACCTCGCCAAACTGCTCACCGATGGCTCTGAAATGCGGGCCATAACCGGAGTCGCCACTGTAGTAAACCTTCTGCTCGGGCGTAACGAACATAAAGCTGCCCCACAGCGTCTGGTCGCGCTTGATGCCGCGCCCGGAAAAGTGACGTGCAGGAAGCACGTGAACCGTCAGCTCTTCGCTGATGCGCACGGACTGATTCCAGTCGCGCTCGTCGATAATCTCAGGATTCATACCCCAGTAACGCAGGTGTGAACCGACGCCCAGCGGGGTGACCACACGTTTCACCTTTGGCAGCAAAGCCCTGATGGTGGCGTAATCCAGATGGTCGTAGTGATCGTGAGAGATAATCAGCAGATCGATCTCCGGCATGCTTTCCGCATGCCACGGGTATTCCCCGGCGAACGCCTTGTTAAGGAACGAGAACGGCGCAGCGTAGTTGCCGAGCACCGGATCGATCAGGATACGTTTGCCTGCCAGCTGCATATACCAGGAGGAGTGGCCGAGCCACACCAGTGTGTCTTGCGCCAGCGGCAGGCTCGCCAGATCGGTGTTAACCAGCGGCAGCGGCTGCGCCGGACGGGCATTTTCGGTTTTGCGGGTCAGGAATTGCCACCACGCCACCAGCATATTTTGTTGCCCGGTAAAACCCGGCGTCGGCAGCGTATTGTGAAACTTGCCGTCCCGATACTGCGGAGAGGCTTCCACTTCCGTGAGCTGCGCACCCTGCGGTGGCTGGCCAAATCCGGCATTCAGGATAAAAGGTAAACTCGCAGCTGAAGCAATAATCATGACAAACACCACGCAGATGAATAGAGGCTTTTTCATTTCCTGACCCGGCTTCGCGCCCCTTCCGATGGTTTGCGCGGGTTGAACTTGATTATGAGTGAGTAAGCACTCATTATAGATACGATGAATATATCGTCAAGATGTTTTCGATCTTTGACATTCCGCGTTGCAGCGGTATGACACGCATGATTCAATGTGTTTTTTTACAATTAAGAGGAGGGGATTTTTAGTGGCACGTCCAAAGAGTGAAGATAAAAAACAGGCCTTACTGGAAGCGGCAACCGCGGCATTTGCTCAGTCTGGCATTGCGGCTTCAACGGCGTTGATTGCCCGTAATGCGGGTGTCGCTGAAGGCACACTGTTTCGCTACTTTGCTACCAAAGACGATCTGCTGAACGCCCTCTATCTGCATCTGAAGCAGGATCTTTGCCAGACTATGCTGGCGAACCTCGATCGCTCTATTACGCTTCCGAAAGAACATACCCGTAATATCTGGAATAGCTATGTGGACTGGGGCATTCGTAACCCAATCGCTCACGGCGCGATCCGCCAGCTCGGTGTGAGCGAGAAAATCTCGAAAGAGACCGAACAGGCGGTTCACGATATGTTCCCGGAGCTGAATGAACTGTGCCGCCGCTCGGTACGCCAGGTATTTATGTCCGACGAGTTTCGCACCTTTGGCGATGCGATTTTCTTATCGCTGGCCGAAACCACGATGGAATTTGCCACCCGCGATCCTTCCCGCGCCGTCGATTTTAAAGCGCTCGGCTTTGAAGCCATGTGGCGGGCGCTCGCCATAGAGGGTAAAGATGGAGAGTAAATCTTTACAGGAGCACGCCAGACGCGTGGCGCTGGAGCTGCCATTCACGGAACACTGCTGGCCGTTTGGCCCGGAGTTCGATGTCTTTAAAGTGGGTGGAAAGATTTTTATGATTATGGCCGCCGCTCACGGGCGGCCTCACGTCAGCCTGAAATCTGAGCCGGAAAAATCGCTGCTCAATCAACAGATTTATCGGGGCATTGAGCCTGGCTATCACCTCAATAAAAAACACTGGATTTCGCTCTACGGCACCGACGACATTACGCCGGAGCTGGTCACGGATCTTATCCATGAGTCGTGGGATCTGGTCGTCGATAAGCTGCCGAAAAAAGACCAGAAGTGGATACGCCCGGCCTGATTGTTCGTCTGTGCCGAACAGTGTAAGCGCTCGAATTGCACTTATCTTTTGCCGCTTCGCGCGGTAATCTGCTTTCCTTTCGCGCCCGTGTGCGGGCGAATTTCATCACCAGGAGTTGTTATGGATATCATTTCTGTCGCGCTGAAACGCCACTCTACCAAGGCGTTTGACGCAAGCAAAAAACTGACCGTGGAAGAAGCGGAAAAAATGAAAACCCTGCTACAGTACAGCCCGTCCAGCACCAATTCCCAGCCGTGGCACTTTATTGTTGCCAGCACCGAGGAAGGTAAAGCGCGTGTGGCGAAATCCGCAGCGGGTACCTACGTGTTCAACGAACGCAAAATGCTGGACGCTTCTCACGTGGTGGTGTTCTGCGCAAAAACCGCGATGGACGATGCGTGGCTGGATCGCGTGATTGACCAGGAAGAAGCCGATGGCCGCTTTGCGACGCCGGAAGCGAAAGCCGCCAACAACAAAGGCCGCCACTACTTCGCCGATATGCACCGTGTCGACCTGAAAGATGACGACCAGTGGATGGCAAAACAGGTTTACCTGAACGTCGGTAACTTCCTGCTGGGCGTGGCCGCGATGGGCCTGGACGCAGTGCCGATTGAAGGCTTCGACGCGGCTATCCTTGATGAAGAGTTTGGCCTGAAAGAGAAAGGCTTCACCAGCCTGGTGGTGGTGCCGGTTGGGCACCACAGCGTGGAAGATTTCAACGCCACGCTGCCGAAGTCTCGCCTGCCGCTGAGCACGGTTGTGACGGAGTGCTAATGAAAACGGGCCGCTGCATGCGGCCCGTTACGTTTTACTGATGACCAGCCTGCGATGCGGATGGACACCACGATCGCTACCCCAGGCAAAAGCAATCCAGCGTTCTTCAAGCTCAGCGTAAGAATTTACGGGCGTTAACGTCCACTCTTCTCCCACCGTACCGTCTGCCACGCGAATGCGATAGTTCATAGTAAACGCCCAGTCGATCATGAGCAGCCAGAATCGCTGTCCGTCTCCCGTTTGCTCGCCGTCCGAAACAACGATGTCATATTCACTTAGCAGCCACTGAAAAAAGAGTTGCGGTAACCCGCTTATCACGCGCTGATGTACGGCGCGCGGAGTACGCCACACCATCACCTGCGTGGCGGCCCCATGAGGATAGGTAATTTCGTTGTGAAACGTCAGCTTCACTGCATAAGCGGTGTAGGGCTTGCCGTCGTCGGTTGTCACGAGACGGTATTCATCGCCATAACGTGATTTTAAAAGTCGGTATCCGACAGGCAGCAGAAACCCCGGCAGATGGAAATCCTCCGTGCCTCGCGCCAGGAACGCTTCGGTGTGTTCGACGTTTCGGGAGATAAGGCCGAGTTTTTGGCTGAAGTCTGCGGAATCAATCATCAGTGGCGACATGGGTGGTTTCTCATCGCGTGAGTATAGACGACTTAACACTTCATCGAAATCATGACGATTTAGTCGGTTGGTTTAATTAAACCTCACCTTACGCCTGTCTCAGCCACTTAGCAGAAGAGGCTCTGATTCCCTGAAAGCGCCTCGCAAAAACTTATTTCCCCTGCTCCGCCAGCCATGCCATCGCCCTCTCTCCCGCCTCATCCACCGGTAAATAGACCAGCAACCGCGATCCGTTTCGCGGCGCAGAGTACCAGTACATCTGCTGCAAATTAAAATCACCCAGTTCAGGATGAGTAAACAGCTTGAGCTGGTTCTCCACCCCGCGAACGTCGTTGCGCTGGTGCCACAGGGCTTTGAACTCTTCAGACACCGCAAAGAAGCGGGCCAGCTTCGCTTCCCACTGCGGGTCGCCCCGGTGCTCCGCCATCGCCGCACGGAAGTAGGAGACAAAAATGGGCAGTACATCGTCGCGTTTGCCAAGGCGTGCGCGCCACGCCGGATGGGTGAGGAACAGGTAGATACAGTTACGGTCTTCCGGCGGAATTTCATTGAAATCGACGCCCATCAGATGGCCGAAGCTGTCGTTCCACGCCACGATGTCGAAATTGGGTTTCTGGATACTGGCAGGTTTCGGCATCAGGGTGTCGAGCAGGCGGCGCGTGCCTTCGCTGATCCCCTCGCAGCAGATTGCCTGTGGCGCTTCACCCGGTGGCAAACCCGCCAGAACGAACAAATGTCGGGTTTCCGTCGGCGTACACTGCAGCGCTTTCGCCACTGCAGCCATCACCGCGCTCGATGGATTGACGTCCCTGCCCTGCTCAAGCCAGGTGTACCAGGTGACGCCCACATCCGCCAGCAGGGCCACCTCTTCACGACGCAGCCCCGGTGTGCGACGGCGGCCGCTGCGCGGTAAGCCGAGGCGCTGCGGATCGAGGCTTTCACGACGGGCGCGTAAAAATGCCCCAAGCTGCTTTCGGGTGTCATCCTTGAGTGAGGTGACAGGTTCAGACATCAGCGCCATAAATCCCCCTGCATGGTAGTGTCAGTACCAGTATAAGCAAGAACTGGTACTCGTTTATCAGATGGTTGATGCTACGTCTCTAAGCTGTTTGACGCAATGGAGTTACCATGAATACGTCAGTTGTTTCACCGGGTCGTGCAGGCCTGATATTGCTGTTAACCGGCCAGATGCTGCCGCTGATTGATACCTCAATTACCAACGTGGCGCTGGATTCCATCACCCATTCTTTACATGCCACCGCCACCGAGCTGGAACTGATTGTCGCGCTCTACGGCGTGGCCTTCGCCGTCTGCCTGGCGCTCGGCAGCAAGCTGGGGGATAACCTCGGCCGCCGTCGTCTGTTTATGTGGGGCGTGGCGAGCTTTGGTCTGGCCTCGCTGCTGTGCGGTATGGCGGGTAATATTGAACAGTTGCTTGCCGCGCGTATCGTCCAGGGCGCAGGGGCGGCGCTGATCATGCCGCAAATTCTTGCCACACTGCATGTGACGCTAAAAGGCACCGCCCATGCGAAAGCGATTAGCCTGTTTGGCGGCATTGGCGGCATCGCGTTTATCGTGGGGCAGATGGGCGGCGGCTGGCTGGTGTCGGCGGATATCGCCGGGCTGGGCTGGCGTAACGCCTTCTTTATCAACGTGCCTGTCTGCATGGTGGTGCTCGCGCTGAGCCGCCGCTACGTGCCGGAAACCCGCCGCGATGCCCGGTCACGCATCGACTGGACCGGCACCGGACTGCTGGCGATTATCCTCTGCTGCCTGCTGTTCCCGATGGCGCTTGGCCCGCAGTGGCACTGGTCATGGCCGCTGAAGGCTATGCTTCTCGCCATTATTCCGCTGGCCTATTTGATGGTGCTGAATGCGCGTAAAAAAGAGCGCGAGGACGCTCACCCGCTGATCCCCCCGCGCCTGCTGCAGCTTCACAGCATCCGTTTTGGCGTACTGATTGCGATGCTCTTTTTCAGCGTCTGGTCCGGGTTTATGTTCTGTATGGCGCTCACCATGCAGACCGGTCTGGGGATGGCACCGTGGCAGTCGGGGAACAGTTTTATTGCGCTTGGCGTAACGTACTTTATTTCTGCGTGGTTTGCCCCGCGCCTGATTGCCCGCTATAGCACCAGCACCATTCTGCTCACGGGCCTGGCGATCCAGATTATGGGTCTGCTGGCGCTGATCGCCACCTTCCGCCTCTGGGGGATGACGAATACCGCGCTGACGCTGGCTCCGGCAACCGGGCTGATCGGTTACGGGCAGGCGCTGATTGTAAACAGTTTCTACCGCATCGGGATGCGCGATATCCAGCCAGACGATGCCGGTGCCGCGAGCGCAATTTTGAGCACGCTTCAGCAGGCGGCACTCGGTCTTGGTCCGGCTATTTTCGGGGCGATTTTGCTGCATGCGCTGCAGAATCATCACGGAGATTATACTCAGGCGATAACGGTTTTCCTGGCGGTTGAAACGGGGATGATGATCGTGCTGGCGCTGGCGACGCTGCGTATGCGCCATCGTCTCTGTTTACCGGTGGTAAAGACCTGTCACGCGTCCAGATAACCCCTCCGAATTTGCATAATAGATCCGCAGCCGCCATTATGGGGCTGCATCAATACAGGAGACGTTATGCAGGAATTAATTGCTCAGGTTGAAGAGTTAGGCATTGAAATTAATCACACCACCTCTTTAGTGATTATCTTTGGTATTATTTTTCTTACCGCCGTTATTGTTCATTTTATTCTGCACAAAGTGGTATTGCGGGCTTTTGAGAAGCGTGCGCAGGCCAGCAGCCATTTGTGGCTGCAAATCATTACTCAGAATAAATTATTTCACCGTCTGGCCTTTACCCTGCAGGGGATAATCGTCAACGTTCAGGCGGTATTGTGGCTGCAAAGAGGCAGCGAAGCAGCAGAAATACTTACCACCTGCGCAAAGCTGTGGGTAATGGTGTATGCCCTGCTCTCCTTCTTCTCGCTGCTGGACGTCATTTTTAATCTGTCACAGAAAATGGCCACTGCGTCACAGCTGCCGCTAAAAGGGATATTTCAGGGCATCAAGCTGGTGAGCGCGATCCTGGTGGGGATTTTGATTATCTCCCTGCTGATCGGTCAGTCCCCGGCGATTCTGATCAGCGGTCTGGGTGCGATGGCTGCCGTTCTGATGTTGGTCTTTAAAGACCCGATACTCGGGCTTGTGGCGGGTATTCAGCTCTCCGCTAACGATATGCTGAAGCTCGGCGACTGGCTGGAGATGCCGAAATACGGCGCGAACGGCACGGTGACGGACATCGGCCTGACCACCGTTAAAGTGCGCAATTTCGATAACACCATCACCACCATTCCAACCTGGGCGCTGGTGTCCGACGCCTTTATCAACTGGAGCGGCATGTCGGCCTCCGGCGGGCGACGCATTAAGCGCAGCCTGAATATCGATACCACCAGCATTCATTTCCTTGACGAGCAGGAACAGCAGAAGCTGATTCAGGCGAAACTGCTTAAGCCTTATCTGGCCGCGCGTCATGAGGAAATTACGCTGTGGAATCAGGAAAACGGCGAAGGGGAATCGGTATTAAACCTGCGCAAGATGACCAATATCGGCACCTTCCGCGCCTATCTGAATGAATACCTGCGAAGTCATCCGCGTATTCGTAACGATATGACGTTAATGGTGCGTCAGCTCGCGCCGGATGCCAACGGTCTGCCGATTGAAATATATGCTTTCACCAACACGGTGATCTGGGCAGAATATGAAGAGATTCAGGCCGATATCTTTGACCATATTTTCGCGGTAGTGGATGAATTTGGGCTGCGCATTCACCAGACACCCACCGGGAACGATATTCGCTCGCTGGCTGGCGTACTGGCGAAATAATCAGGCACTGGCGCGGGAAATAAAGCGCCAGTCCATCATCACCCTTTCCGTGGGCGCATCCGGGTTGTCGATTTTATTCAGTAAAAGTTCGACCGCCTTGCGCCCGATATCACGCGATGGCTGCTCAATAGTGGTGAGCGAAATCATCTCCGCCAGTTCCGTACCGTCAAAACCGACAACCGCAATATCCTCCGGCACGCGTAATCCCGCCTGCTGAATGGCACGCAATGCGCCTGCCGCCAGCGTATCGGAAACGGCAAATACCGCATCAGGTGGGTTCTCTTCCAGTAATTTTTGCATCGCTGCCATGCCTGCACTGGAGCTGAGATCGCTGGCGTATTCCACGGCCTGATACGCCAGATCCCGCAGGTGGATCACGCTTTTATAGCCACGTTCGCGCAGGCGGGCATATTTGTAGCTGAGGTCGTGGTTAATCAGCGCGATGCGTGTGCGCCCGCCGTCGGCAAGCTGACTGACAACGTGCTGTGAAGCGTCCACATCGTTAATGCCCACACAGGAGACGATACCGGCATCGGCGTATTCGGCGCACTGCACCCACGGCGCGGAACCAATCAGCGCCGCAAGTTCCGGCAGCTTCGAGAAGGCATCCATGGTGATAATCCCGTCGACGATTTTACCCGACAGCAGACTTAAGCCCGATCGGGAACGTTCGATATCCGAGCCAGAATTACACAGCAGGATGCGGTAACCATTCTTCTCGGCCTCGGCTTCAATCCCTTTTACCACTTCGGCGCAGAACGGGTTGGCGATGTTCGATACCATCACCAGGATCATATAGCTGCGGGCGGTACGTAGCTGGCGGGCCAGCAAATTGGGCTGGTAGTTACTCTCTTTGATCGCCTGCAGGACGCGCTCGCGGTTTTTCGCTTTTACGGTATCGCTGTTATTAAGCACGCGGGAAACCGTTGCCACGGACACGCCGGCAAGCTGAGCGATTTTCTGAATTGACATAGCGACGACACATCCTGCGGTTAGCGTTTTATGCAGGCTATCATAAATTTGTTGCCCGGCGAACCGGGCAAACCGTCAACGCTCCACGCGTACCCAGCGCTGCTGCTGGTGACTTTTCACTATGGCATCAATGATATACATGACGTTCGCCCCCTCGTGGAAGGTGGCAAACTGCGGCTGTTCCGGCATTTTCCCGGCCTGCACGGCGCGGTAAAACTGCGCCATCATATTTTTAAAGGCGTCAGGCCAGCCTTCGATATGCCCACCGGGGAAATGAGCGCTGTCGGCCACGTCAGGGTTCATCAGGCCAGGATCGTCGCTCAGAGTCTGATTCGCCTGCGCGCGATGGCCGATCCACAACCGTTGCGGCACCTCCTGATCCCACGCCACCGACCGCTCGCTGCCGTTGATTTCAAACGTGAGACGGTTTTTGCGTCCGGCGCTCACCTGCGAGACGCTAAAGCTGCCTTTGCTGCCGTCGTCAAAGCGGAACAACACCGAGCCGACGTCTTCAGTCGTCACCGGCTTGTCTTCATAGTGAGCGTGTTCGTCATGCGTGAACGTCTGATTGCCCGCCACGCTAGCCTTGCGCGTCGGCCAAACGATGGAGAGATCGGCCATCACCTCGGTAATACGCCGCCCGGTGACAAACTGCATCGTGTCGCACCAGTGGGAACCGATATCCGCCACCGCGCGGGACGCCCCGCCGAGCGCGGCATCCACCCGCCAGTTGTAGTCGGTTTCCAGCAACATCCAGTCCTGCAGGTAGCTGCCGTGCGAGGCAAACAGCCGCCCGACGCTGCCCGCGCGCACCATACTCGCCGCCTGGCGCACCATTGCAAACTGACGATAGACAAAGCTGACGCCGTGCACCACGCCCGCCTGCTCCGCCAGCGCCACCAGCTCGCGCGCCTCGTCCGGCGTCATACACAGCGGCTTTTCGGAAAACACATGCTTACCTGCGCGCAAAACCTGGCGGTTAATTTCCGCATGCAGGTGGTTCGGCGTGCAGTTGTGCACCACGTGCAGTTCCGGATGCGCGAGCAGTTCTTCCACGCTGCCATAGGCATGCGGCACGTTAAGCTGGCGTGCTTTTTCCTGCGCCTGAGCAAACGTGCCGTCGCACAGCGCCACCACCTGGACAAATCCAAGGCGGCGCAGCGCCTCAATATGCGCCGGGCCGATAAACCCGCTGCCGATAATGCCGACGTTAATCATGGCTACCCCCTGCCGCGAAATCATCAAACGCGCGCCCGGAGACGGGAATGATGTGGCGGCGGATAAACTCACTGCCTTCCCGTGCCCCGGTATCACCGTCTTTCAGGCAGCACTCCCACTCCAGCACCGCCCAGCCGTCGTAGTCGTACTGGGTCAGCTTGCTGAAAATGCCTTTAAAGTCGATCAGCCCGTCGCCCAGTGAGCGAAAGCGTCCGGCGCGGTTGATCCACGGCTGGTAGCCGCCATACACGCCGCTGCGTCCGTTGGGGCGGAACTCGGCATCCTTCACGTGGAAGGCTTTAATTCGCGCATGGTAGATATCAATAAATGTCAGGTAATCCATCTGTTGCAGCAGCATGTGGCTCGGGTCGTAGAGAATGTTGCAGCGCGGGTGGTTATCGACCAGCGCCAGAAAACGCTCGAAGGCCACGCCGTCGTGCAGATCTTCTCCCGGATGCAGCTCAAAGCAGACGTCCACGCCCTGCTCGTCAAAGGTATCCAGAATCGGCCGCCAGCGGTTTGCCAGTTCCTGAAATGCGTCCTGAAAACGCTGCTCGTTGTGCGGCGGCCACGGGTAGAAAAACGGCCAGGCCAGCGAGCCGGAGAAGGTGGCGTGCGCTTTCAGGCCTAATCTGGCCGAGGCGACTGCCGCCTGCTTCACTTTCTCCGTCGCCCATGCCTGCCGCGCCGTATCGTTACCACGCACAGCGGCAGGCGCGAAGTGGTCAAACGCCTCGCTGTAGACGGGGTTCACCGCCACAAGCTGCCCTTCCAGATGGGTCGACAGTTCGCTAATGACCAACCCGTGCGCTGCCAGCTTGCCCGTGATTTCATCGCAGTAGGCCTGACTCTTCGCCGCTTTCTCCACATCAAAAATATGCGGATGGTTACAGGGGATCTGCACCGCTTTGTAACCCTTAGCAGCCGCCCAGCCCGCCAGCCCGTCGAGGGTGTTGAACGGCGCTTCCCCACCGATAAACTGCGACAGAAAAATACCCGGTCCCTTAATCGTTCTCATACCACCTCCTGAACATTACGCCTTGTCATCGTCATACTTAAACGTGAGAAGGAAAATCAGTGCAATCGCCGCTGCAGCCACCGCCGGTATCCACCAGAATGTCACCCACGCCTGCGGCACAGTTTGCCCCGCCACCAGGCGGTTATAGAGCGCACCGGAAATCTGTGAGCCGAGCAGCATGCCGATGCCATAGGTGAACATCACGATCATGCTCTGGGCCTGACCTTTCACCTTTTCACCCGCCACGCGGTCGGTGTAGATAAAGCCGACCACAAAGAAGAAATCGTAGCAGACGCCGTGCAGCAGAATGCCCAGGTACAGCAAGATGCGCCCTTCCTCGCTGACGCCCAGCGCAAACATGGCGTAACGCACGAACCACGCCAGCATGCCGATCAGCAGCATATATTTCACCCCCAGACGGCGGAACAGCAGCGGAATGACCAGCATGAAGAAGATCTCGGACATCTGCCCGAAGGACATGGCGGTACTGACATCCGCAATCCCGGCATCCGCCAGATAAGAAGCGGTGTAGGCGTAGTACGTGCCGAGCGGAACGGAGATCAGCATCGCGCAGACGGAGAAGACGAAGAAATGGCGTGTTTTAAGCAGCGCGAAGGCGTCCGCACAGAAGAGATCGCGCACCTTAACGGGCAAGCCTTTCGCCGGCGCGGGCGTGTGCGGCAGAGTCAGGCTGTAGAGCGCCAGCAGCACGGAGCTGGCCGCTGCCACCTGGAAGATGGTAACGCTTGAGGCCACGCCGGTGACGCCGATGAAAATACCCGCCACGATCCAGCCGATGGTGCCAAAAACGCGCACCACCGGGAAGGTTTTATCCACGTTTGCCAGGCTGTGAAACGCGATGTTGTTGGTCAGCGCCAGCGTCGGCATGTAGCAGAGCGTGTAGCCAAACAGCAGGCCAATCAGCAACGCGCCGTTTTCAGCAATTAGCGCCCCCGGCACGAACCACAGAATTGCCGCGCCCGCCAGGTGCATCACCGCCATCACCTTCTGCGAGGCAAAGAAGCGATCTACCAGCATACCAAGCACAAACGGCGACAGAATGGAGGCGATCGGCCCGGCGGAGAACGCATCGCCAATCAGTAAAGACATGTTGTGCCGGGTCATCACCAGGCCGAGCGTGACCGACCAGCTACCCCAGATAAAAAACTGCAGAAACATCATCAGCGACAGACGCGGAACCAGCAGCCGGTGCTGCACTATCGCCTTTCCACTACTTTCAGTTGACACCATGATAAGCCTCACCCGGAAAAAGTAATCGATTACAAATCAGTTCAGATAAAAAAGTAATCGATTACAAAATAAAGATCCTGTGGATCGAAACAGAATTGGGAGGGGGGTCACGATAAAGATGTTGGGGAAGTTGCGAGATGCGTGGTAGGCCCGGTAAGTGCAGCGCCACCGGGCGTGAAGGTGGGTGCGGTCTGGTGCCCTCACCCCGACCCTCTCCCACAGGGAGAGGGTGCAAACACTAAAAACGGCAACCAGGTTGCCGTTTTGCTTTTACCTTCGAGAGAGCTTAAACGCGATAAACAGGAATACCACCCACACAGGCAGCAGCATCGCTGAAAGGCGCATCTCATCCATGGTACACATCAGCACCAGAATCAGCCCCAGGAAAGCGATACAGAGGTAGTTGCCCGCCGGATAAAGCAGCGCCTTAAACTGTGTCTCACGTCCCTTGCGACGCATCGCGGCGCGAAAGCGCAGATGCGCCAGACAGATCATGATCCAGTTCAGCAGCAGCGTGGCGACAACCAGCGCCATCAGCAGGCCAAAGGCCTCTTTCGGCAACAGATAGTTGATCAAGACCACCAGCGACGTAATAGCGCCAGAGAGAAACAGCGAATTGACCGGCACGCCGCGGCGGCTGACGCGGGTGAGGAACTTCGGCGCGTTGCCCTGTACGGAGAGGCCAAACAGCATACGGCTGTTGGAGTAAACCCCACTGTTATAGACCGACAGCGATGCTACCAGGATGACGAAGTTCAGCGCCGAAGCCACCACGTTGCTGTCCAGATCGTGGAAAATCATCACAAACGGGCTGCTGTCGGATTTCACTTCCACCCACGGATAGAGCGCCAGCAGTACCACCAGCGAACCGATATAAAACAGCAGGATACGGTACACCACCTGATTGACCGCTTTCGGGATGCTTTTATGCGGATCGCGCGCTTCAGCCGCAGTGATCCCAATCAGTTCCAGCCCGCCGAAGGAGAACATAATCACCGCCAGTGAGAGGATCAGCCCCTTCCAGCCGGTTGCCAGGAAACCGCCGTGCTGCCAGAGGTTGTCGATGGTGGCGCGCTCGCCGCCGTGACCGGAGAACAGCAGCCACAGGCCAAAGCCAATCATCCCGATGATCGCCAGTACCTTAATGAGCGCGAACCAGAACTCGGTTTCGCCATACAGACGCACGTTCACCAGGTTAACGGCGTTAATAATGATGAAGAAGGCCGCGGCCCAGATCCACGTCGGAACATCCGGGAGCCAATACTGCATATAGATGCCTGCGGCAGTCAGCTCCGCCATCCCCACCAGCACGAACATCACCCAGTAGTTCCAGCCGGAAAGGAAGCCGGCGAACGGGCCCCAGTATTTATACGCAAAGTGTGCAAACGAGCCTGAAACCGGCTCTTCGACAACCATCTCGCCGAGCTGGCGCATGATCAGGAAGGCGATAATCCCGGCGATGCCATAACCCAGCAGGACCGCCGGACCGGCCATCTGAATGGCGGGACCGATGCCGAGAAACAACCCAGTACCGATAGCGCCGCCGAGGGCAATTAACTGAATATGTCGATTTTGCAAACCACGTTGCAGCGTCGGATTCTGATCCGACGAGGCTTCAGCACGACCGTTGCCTGAAGCGGATGACGCGTCTTTCACGTCCTACCCCTGTCTCTTTTTTAGAAGGGGCACGTTTTAACACTTCATGCTGGTGGTAGCAAGGGATTGGGGCATCCATGCCCCGGATAACGAGGGTGGAACGCTTAGAACTCGTAGCCAACCGAGACCTTAAAGGTACGCGGTTCGCCCTGAGTGACGTAAGTACCGGAATCGTCTACGCTTGCCCAGTAGTTTTCATCGGTCACGTTGTCGATGCCCGCACGAAGGGTCATCTGGTTTTCGTTGTGGTTCACCGCAAAGCGATAACGCATCCCCAGGTCCAGCGTGGTATAGCTGTCGAGCTTTTTGGTATTGGCCAGGTCGGCATACTGTGTGCCGGAGTGGTTCACGCGCGCGGTGGCGGTCAGGCCCTCAATCGGCTTGATGTCGTACTCGGCACCCAGCACGGCGTAGAAGTTCGGGATACCAATCGCATCATTACCCTGATTCACACCGTTGTTGGTTTTGGTCAGCTCCGCCTGCAGCCAGGTAGCACTGGCGTTCAGACGCATCCCCAGCATCGGTTCGCCAAAGACATTCAGCTCAACGCCACGGTTACGCTGCTCAGCATCCAGGCCATAGTGGCCGTTGCTGTTGAGGATCGCCGACGGCATTTTGATTTCGAATAGCGCCAGCGAGCCGCCCACACGGCCAAAGTCCGCCTTCACGCCCACTTCGTTCTGTTTAGAGTGGACGATACCGGTGCTCTGACCGTAGTTGGTGGCAGTGTTGGGCGCGGTTTTACCCGGCTGGAGCGCTTCAGTGTGGTTGGCATACAGGGAAATTTCTTCCCACGGTTTGTAGACCACGCCGTAGGTTGGCATCCAGCGGCTGCCATCGAAACCGTCTGCGTCGTTTTCCGCACCGGTGATTTTGTCATACCCGCGGATGACGACCTTCTGATGGCGCGCCCCGGCGGTGAACAGCAATTTGTCGTCCAGCACGCCCAGGGTGTCGCTCAACAACCAGCCCTGGGTGCGGGTGCGCCCACTGGTCAGCGGATCGCTGTATTTTCCGCCTAACCCATTGAAGTTAGAGCTGTCCGGCATATCGACACCGGTATTGTGGTAGATGTTGGTGGTCGGGGTCTCTGACGACATCTTCCACGCGATTTTTTCGTTTTTGGTCATCGCGGAATACCCCACGTTGACCTTGTGCGATACGAAGCCGGTATCAAAGTTACCGCGAATCCCCGCCATCCCGCTGACGGAATCGCTGATACGGTTGGTGTCGAGACGGCTGACCGTCGCCTTGCCACTTTTATCCACCAGCTTCGGCGCGCTGTAGATCCCTTCCTCATGCGAGTGCTGCGCGCCGAGGCCAGTATAAGCCGTCCAGTTGTCGGTGATGTCATACTCGCTGCGCCACATACCGAATTCGTTTTCGATATTGCTGTAGGCCCATTTCTGCGAGAAGTTGCGATCGTTTTTCGGCGGATCGGGGACGAAATCCACTCCCGAAATGTTGACGCTGGTCGGGCTGCCGTGGAACGTTTTCTTCTGATAACCCAAGTCCAGCGAGGTACGGAAGTTATCGCCCTTGTAATCCAGGCCGGTAGAGAGCAGCGTGGTGCGGCGGCGGTCGTTGGCGATTGGCGTTTCCCCTTCACGGTGGACCAGGTTCACGCGCGCGCCAAACTGATCGCTGTCGCCAAAGCGACGGCCCGCATCCAGCGTGGTGCCAAACTGCGAATCGGAAGTGTAGTCCACACCCACTTTCGCCTGCGGCGTTGCGCCCGCATGTTTTGGCTCAAGGTTAATCATCCCGCCCACGCCTGAGCTTGCTGCACCGTTCATCAGGGAGTTTGCCCCTTTGAAGATCTCAATGCGGTCAACCATCTGGGCATCAACGACCTGACGCGGCAGCACGCCGGAGAGACCGCCAAAGGTCATGTCGTCGCCGTCAAACTTCAGGCCACGAATACGAAACGTTTCTGCGCTGTTGCCGTAACCCTGGACGTACTGTACGCCCGCGTCGTTAGCAACGACATCAGCAATGGTTTTCGCCTGCTGATCTTCCACCAGTTTCGAGGTGTAGCTGATGATATTGAACGGAACGTCCATGGCATTCTGCTGGCCGAGCATTCCCATGCGTCCGCCGTTGGCTACCTGCCCGTCAAGAAAGGCGGGCACCAGCTGGTCACCGCCGGGTTTGAAATCGCTGGCGGGAGCAGACTGGACAACAATGGTGTCCTCTTTTTTAGCCTCCGCCGCAAAGGCGGAGTGCGTAGCCGCAGCAATGGCAAGCGCCAGCAGCGTTTTGTGCATTGTGGTGTTGTTCATAAGTAACTCATTAAAAGTACACGCAAAATGGCCCGTAACCGGGCCTTAGAATTTATTTAAGAGAGATGCGAACGACGCTGTCCGGGCCGTTAGTGGAGTTGTCTTTATTGAACGCCTGCTTAACGGTGACGTAGAGCGTCTGACCATCGGCCGACAGCAGCAGGCTGTTCGGATTCGGTGGCAGATCCCAGGTATGCTTCACGGCATAGGTGGTGGCGTCCAGGCTCAACAGCTTGCCGCTCTCGCGCTGGGTGATGTACAGCTCATTGCGTTTGGCATTAAATTTCACCGCCAGCGAATCGCCTACATCAAGTTGTTTGATCACTTCGCCCGTGTGAATATTCAACACCAGCGTGGTTTTGGCTTTGGAGTTATCGGTGACGAACAGACGTCCTGTGGCCTTATCTTCCGCCAGGTTCAGGAGCAGCGCAGGCTTGTCGCCCAGCGGTTTCCAGCGTTTTTCAATTTTATTAGTGTGCGGGTTGATAACGAGGATCTCGCCGCCGCCGTTGGCCGCATACAGACGATCCGTCTGTTCAGACCACAGCAGCCCGGTGACCCACTGACCCGCATTTTTGATGGTTTTTTTCAGTTTCAGGGTTTCGGCATCAACAACCCAAATCACGCCTGGATCGCCCACGCCGCCGACATACAGCGTGCCTTCATGCAGCAGAATTTCACGCGCGCCAAACGGGAACCCTTCTTCGTTACGCTCGGTAAACATCAGGCGCTTTTTGACTTTACCGTCTGCGGTGTTAATGGCGCTGATACCGCCGTCCAGCGAGTTAGTCACATAAACGGTCTGCCCGTCAGGGGAGATCGTCATTGCGAAGTTTTTCAGGTCGGTATGGCTGCGGCCCGTGGTTTTCAGCGTGGCGGGATCAAGTTTGTAGACCACTCCACCCTGCACGTCCTTGAAGCCTTCCGCGCTGGCAACAAACAGCGCATCGCCTTTCTGGTTGAGCACCATTTCGTACAGGCCATCGGCAAGATCGCGTTTGATCACACCCGTCTCAGCCGGAGCCGTCACGGTTTTCTGAGCTTCTGGCGCAGGTGCTGTCGTGTGCTGTGCAGCACAGCCGGAAAGCGAAGCAGCAACGAGCAGTGCCAGCGCGGACAATTTTTTGGTCATCAGGAACATCCTTTACCGTTTAAAGAGAGTCAGGCGGGGATCTGCGTCGCATAGGGCTGCGATTATGATTGTGTTGGCAGGCTGTAAGGCCAGAGCAGATTCCACCGTTGTACTCAGTGTTCCGTGTGAGATCTGCTCACTATTGATGCGGGATGAGTCCGTCAACGCCCGCAAACACTAAAGAGAATGAGAACTATACTCATTATCTTTATATAATCAAGTGTAAAAAGACGTAACCCAAGGGGACATTGAAAGGGGCTGGAAACTGCATCACTTACTCACTTTTAGAGCAGAAGAAAACGGGCAAGCCGTCATAGAGGAAGAGATAGCTGTTGTCATTGGCGGGAAGTATTTTCAGGCTGATACCGCGATCGCGCCGATGAAAGAAATCTGGCGTATGGTCTCTGAAAGCCTGCGGCTTTTTCGGCAATGCATTTGTCTCATTCGAAACCATGATCACCTTGTCTGATTCATTCCAGTAGTTGAAGGTAATTTTGTTGCTGATCGCCTCCGGAGGTTTCCCTTTTTCCCGGTATTCCCCTGATGACTCATAAATTCCTCTGCCATTCCTCAACGTATAATTCATACTCACATCAATAGCGCTATTTTCATCCACAATAACAGCCTGAATCTGACAGCTAAAATTATCCCGCCGTTCGTGAACGGACCAGGCACCCAGTAAAGGTGCAATAATACCAAACGCGATCAAAGCCCCGTGTATTAATGGTTTATTCATTATAGTGTTGCCTGTAAAAAATTGACCGGCAATTCGCTGCACTTGCTTTTGGATTGCGATCGCAGACAATCACCGACATACCATGCTGAGCAATATTAAGACTTAAATAAGCAAACATCCCGGCAGTACATTGAACAGGATATCGGCTCGTCAGTGTTTCAAACGTACTGCGGCTTTTATCAATATTGTGCCATGAGGAAAACACCTCACACCCGCCAATCTTCCCCACTTTCTGGTAATGATCAAAAACAGGTACTCTGTGATTAAATTCATACCAGAAGATTGAACAGGATAGAATAAACATTCCGCCTGCCAGCCAATACGCGAGCGTGGTTTTGTGTTTTATTGAATGAGAAACCACCGTTTTAGCTGATATTCCTGTATTTTCGATAGCAGAGGGTGAATTGTCTGACGTGAGAAAATCGTCCCGTTTTCCGACACGCAGCACCGCGGTTGATTTAAAGCCCTCCTTTGGAAAAGTCTTAATCACATCTTCCGCTAATCCGGCGGTTTTCAATGCCTTACGTACAGAGGCAATGGTCTGATACAGCGCATTCGTGGTGACAACAGTCCCGTGTTTCTCCCATATGGCGGCAAATAAAAAACGCTGGCTCAGTATCCTGTCATTGTTTTCAAGAAGTTGCAGAAGGCATTCACTGACGGGGCCATGCAGAGCGATCGACCGTTCAGGATAACCCTTCAGCGGCCCCAGGCGGCGCATCTCAGGTTCAAAAAGGAGGGTTTCATTGATCAGATAAGTATTCGTCATAGCACAACCGGGGGCTACATATAGGGACAAAGCCTGTTCATCCGTGCCCTTCAGAGGTAAAAAAAGCTGATTCAGGATAAATCATTTTAATTCACTCCTCTCTTTGGTCGCTCACATTTATTGTAATGCGATATATCGGACAACAATGATGCGAGGAGTGCCACACCAGCCCAACATTTAATGCCAATTTTTAGCAAAAATTTGAAATTAAATTTTGAGCATTTTGATAGAGACATGTTTTTAGCATAAAATACTACAAAACAGATAAATTAAGTCATTAACTCCAAGAATACCATTTATGAAAAAAAGAACACCACAAATGATTATCACGCTCCCCCTTCGCTATAGCGCATAGGGGTGTGTATTGGAAACCCCTCTTTGCGGCCTTATAATCTCCCATATAAAAAATAGGGGTTATAGAAAGGCATAAATGCAGAGGTATAAGACTAATTTAATCATACGCAAGCAGGAATGATATGGATTATCGTCTATATGGATTTATGATCGGTGATGGTATTCACTTCGACATCCTTAACCGCAGGATTTATCGCCTTACAGGTTGTCGCAGCGATAAAAACATCACATTTGTTTCGATCTATTTTAATGAAACGATGCTGAAGCTATTCCTTTATCTTCTGAAGCATGGCAGGGAAAATCCTGTCTCTAAGGAAGAGTTATTTGAAAAAATCTGGGAGGAGAATAACCTCAGCCCATCGACACAGCGATTATGGCAAGTTCTGAATAATCTGAACAATAAAATCAGGTTGCTGGGATTACCGGCGGATTTTATTAAAAACGTCAGAGGCCGTGGTTACATAATAAATTACCAGAATGTCACCCCTATTTACTACAAAATGAGTGAGCTCCACACTCTTTGCAATAATAACGGCGCAGAAATTAACCTGAGTGATTGATGTCAGCCCAGGTATTTGCCCTGAGCAGTGACGCGAAGGGCTTTTTTCCTTTCCAGTCTGTAAACATTTTTTTCTCGTTAATTAGCGGCTTCGCAGAATGCCGCCGTTGAAGCCGCCCATGCAGGCGTTCGTACGTACTCTTGCACAGCGGAGTGCCCGGTCCGCGAAAGCGATCGAAAACCGGATTAACGGATCTGTCTCGCATGTCGACACCGGCTTTAACCTGGTAAAGAGCGCGGCGACTGGGTTAAATTCTGATCACTGCTCTGCGGTTGCCCGCACGGTAAAGGCTCACAATGAACAGCGTTAACAAACCTAACCCTGCGCGGCTCTCACGCTTTCGCGCACTGCTGGCCCGTTTTTTTCGCCACTCGCCGGTAAAAACATTGAGCGCGGCCATTCATCAGCTTCAGATCGTGCCGGTCTATCAGCCTTTTTTCGACAGTCAGTCGGGCAAAATGGCCGGAATTGAAGTGCTCGCCAGGTGGAAACATCCACGCTATGGCTGCGTCTCCCCTGATATTTTCATCCCTCTTGCGGAGGAACATAATCTTATCGCTCCGCTAACCCATCATCTTATTCAGCAGGTCATTGCCGATCTACAGCACCGGTGTCATCTCTTGCCGGACGGGCTCTACATTTGTCTTAACCTTAGCCCCCATAACTGCCTCGATCTTCGTTTTAAAACCGATTCCGTTGAGCTTTTACACAGGCTCTCCGCAAGCCACGTGCGGCTCGTTATAGAAATCACCGAAAGGCACCCGCTGCATTTCACTCCTCAACTGAGCGAGTGGTTTGCGACGTTACGAAATTCCGGCATCGCGATTGCGCTCGATGACTTCGGCACGGGATATTCGAACCTGTCATACATTCACGCGCTGGAGCCAGAGTTCATTAAAATAGACAAACTGTTTATCCGCCAGATCGACGGTAGTGGCGATACCCGCCTGGTGGATAGCCTTATCGAACTGGCGAAAAAAATGCATCTCAGGATCATTGCAGAAGGTGTCGAAACACAGGCTCAGGCTGACTACCTGCGCTTAAAAAAGTGTGATTTTTTGCAAGGGTACTACTTCTGCCGACCCGTTGAGATTGCCGAACTGGTCAGAAAGGTGACCGGGAAAACAGGGGATGTATTTCGCAGAGACTTTTCGGTTTATGAATGAATCATGCCTGTTTATCAATGACGCGAATCATGGTTAATCCATGCCAATAAAATATTACACTTACAAAACTTATTGCGCGGTATGGTTAATTAAATTTCAGGGAGTAACAAGGAGTTACCAGGATGGCAATACCCGTTTATCTATGGCTTTACGAGGAAGACGAAAAGCTACTGAAAGGAGGAGTTGATATTACTGGACGAGAGGGAAGCATTGAACTGGTGGGGATGCAGCACGATGTATTTATCCCCACCGATGACATGACCGGCGCTGCTACCGGAACGCGCCAGCACAAGGCACATACTTTCGAAAAAATCACCTGGAATTATGTCGATGGTAATATTCAGCATGCTGACAGCTGGAAAGAACGTAAAACCGCATAAGGAGATCACTAATGGCTAAATGGCTTTATAAACAAAGCACCGGTGAACTGTTCAAAAATGGAAAACTCGTTGAAACAGGTTACTCCGGCGTTCTTACCAATAAAAATAACCCTGACCGCGAGCACGTGCGAGGTATGGGGCCAATCCCGCGCGGAACATGGAAAATTGGCAGCTCTGGCACCAGCAAAGGGCCGCTGACTATTACCCTGAAACATATTAGTGGAAATACCTACGCACGCGATATGCATACCTTCCGAATGCACGGTGATAAGCGTGTTGGTATTACCGGATTTGCCTCAGAAGGTTGTATCATTATGAGTCATTCGACCCGCCTGCTTGTAAGTAAGGATACAGGTGCATTGCTGGAGGTTGTTCGATGATCCGCACATATGCACTGGCTATTATCTTCATGCCAGTATGTGTAATAGCAGCAGTTCCGGATAGCGAGTGTGCAGCACCTGAGCATTATGTCGAAGGGATGCTCCTTACCAGCATAAAGAATGATCTGGGTATTGACCTGACCACAATCCAGCACGATAAGACCGCCGTTGAAGTGCTGAGTATTGCGCCAGTATCTGATGTATTTGCCCGAAAACTTGCGATTGCTGACAGTAAGGCTGACTTAAAAAAACCAGCTGATATAAGACTTTCAGAGCGCGATTACTACCGTATTTATCACGACAACCATGTACTGACTGTAACAGCAAAATACACGTTTACGGATAAAAACGGCAAACTTGATGAATTCATTTCGTCAGCTTTTACAAATGATAATGAATGCTCGGTACGGTTCAACGGGTATCTGACCTTATCGCGAGAATTCTAGCAACTGAAGCCCGCATTGTGCTGTAGCGGGCCTGATTCACCTTTCCTCTTCCGCCGCCAGAGACATGCCCTCAGTTGAAAAGCATGTATTAGCTGGATTTAGCAGGCTTTGCGGGACGTTAGAAAATATAAAGATGGCGCCCTGTAGGATTCGAACCTACGACCTACGGCTTACGGCTTACGGCTTACGGCTTAGAAGAACGTAGAGCAGTATTTAACGGACTGTATTAGCATCGTTTTTTCCGCGCTCGCGCCGGACTTGTGTCATTACGTGTCGTCACATGATTATCCACTGCGTTATGGTGCATCCATGCATGACACATCTGTGACACAGATAATGCACAGCCATCTACTGAGCATAACTATGCCGTTTTCCCTCACAACACCGAGCAGTCATCAAACTCGCCCGTGCACGCATCGTTGGTGATGTATGTGCTCATCCCAAATATCGGTCTAGCCTCTCCATAATCCTTCCCAGGCAAACTTTCCTTTTTCATTCCTGGACACATTTTCCAGATGCGATCTAGTCTGAGTTCTGTACCGTTTTACATTGAATGCACCTTCCGATTCGCAGATAAGCAGCGAGTCGTAGCATGACGTAAGTGGCGCATCAACGACAAGAAGAGCATCTTTCATAATGCCGCAGCGGTAAATAGTCTCCACAGCGAGCATAAAGTACGTGGCGGCTGATTTTTGAATAAGTCGCTGATCGAGTGATATGCGTTGTTCCTGGAAGTCAGCAGCAGGTGAAGAAAAGCCCATCAGTGAACCGTCCCCATGTTGCGCAAGATCCATTAGTGATTGTCGCGTCTTATCAATGAAATCTGGCCGATAGTGCTCTGTCCATGAGTTTGCATTGGACCGGGTAAAGTGCCAATTGAACTCCCGCAACTTCTCAATGAAGCTGTCAGTGCTCAGGTAGCGATAGCCCCTGGAGTTTAGTTGTATAGCCGCAACAAAGGCAGCGTGTATGTCTGACTGACGAGGCATTAATGATATCCTCACTGAATCACTGACTGTATATGCACACAGTTTTTTTAAGTCTGAAGATTAGGCAAGGATCTTAGAGCTTACTACCTTTAAATTTCGAGTTATGGCAACAGTGGCCACATACAACTTTTCAGTAACATATTCCTCCATGTTTGGGTATGATGGTGTAATGTCTCCTATGTGTGGTTAACCATGACTTTTAAAAAAATACTAATCAGAATACTCGGAACTCTCACCATTGTAGCGCTGATAACGGGTTGGGATAAAAATCAGTTAACTATATTAGCTAACACTATCATTATTGTCGTTTGGTTACACATTGAATGGAATGACTGGTTGAAAACAAGAGTTATTAACACAATTAATAAAGTTAAATAAAAGGATGCGACGTGGGATATTTCAGGTTTCTCCTTGCATTATTAGTATGTGCAAATCATCTATGGATTATTGGTGGAATCGGCAGATATGCTGTTTTTTCATTTTACATTCTTAGTGGCTATTTAATGACTGAAATAGTCATGGGCAAATATGGCACATCACCAATAGGTGTTTATAAATATGCGATTAATAGAATCCTTAGAATCTACCCGATGTATCTCTTGGTTTTCATTTTTACCATTGCATCGCTATATATTTTAGGTGTTGATAACATCAAGGCTTTCGACTCAAATTTATCTCTACCCTCAACCATAAAAAGTTGGTTGATGAACTCAACATTAATCGGAATGGATTTTGATGTAAAAGAAAGGACTATACCGCCATCGTGGACTTTATTCGTTGAGTTATTTTTTTACGCTTTTATTCCATTCGCTGTAAAGATGGGAAAGAAATTTATCTCACTTTGGCTGACAGTATCTATAGGCTATCATCTTACAGTATTAATCATTTCTCAGAAATCGCTCTTAGGGTGGGATGATCGTTACGGCACAATAATAGCTGGTTCCCTCGGGTTTTCTGTTGGATGCTACTTCCGAACCTATTTATTGAACTGGGCCAGTTCAAACAAGGCCTTTGTTTCTTCGGTTGCTGCTCTTATGATATGTTACGCTTTTACTTTTATCTGGTTCTTAAATGGTCCTTCAACAACGCAACTGAAAATAATGTCAGCCTTATTCTTCTATATAAACATACTATCTAGCGCAATAATAGTTTATAAATTATTTAATATGAAGCAAAGCAATACTTCAAGATTATTGGGTGATTATTCTTATCCATTTTACCTTCTTCACTTGCCTATTGGTTATATTATTTTCAAAATTACAGATATTGAAGCGCGGAGTTTCGTGCTATTGATAGCAGGAACAATCACTACATTTTTCGCTTGTTTTATTGCACATGCATTTGAAAAAAGAATAAACAAAATTCGGGATAAAGTTAGATGTCTTTGATAAAGAACCCCCACCTTAGTGGGGTTTCTTTTGGATTCAAGCAACTTGTCCCACGTGATCATTTTGAGCTTTTCGGGAGAAAATTCTTTTCCTGATTTTTTCCGTTTGTACTTCCACAATCTGGTACATGAGTATACCGAACGCAATTACTGTGATTAGTAGTACAAGACCCGCAATCAAATTATATTGTACTGGCTTAACAGCATAGAATATATAGTTATACAAATATATGCTGAATGATGCTCTTCCGACTAAGGCTACTAACTCATTTATGTATGACGTTTTTGCGAACTTCCCATCAACCGCGAAATTGATCATGCTTAATCCAAAGAAAACAGAAACTATAAGTTCAAAAATTTTTTCTGAGTTACTGTAACTGTTCCCCTTGTAAAACATCATAGTTACAGCGATTAAAAGACACGCCAGCCCAAGATTATTTTTTTTTAAGAAGTAATGAATCTGATGCCTGTATTCATAAAACATCCATCCCAACACGAAGAGTGTAAGATAATTAGCTAACCCAATTTTATAAGCATGGCTCAGGTCTGAGTAGTAAGTTGCTATGGTTGTGACAACGCAGAGCGCTAGCAATATAACTCGCTTGCTTAGCGTTGTGGCCAGAGCAATAATTACCGGGAGTAAGACATAGAATTGCATTTCTACGCCAATGGACCAGTAGACACCATTAATGGTGTAAATGGTTTCTGGTATCAGATTATGAATGAATATGGAATGGGTAATTATATCAATGAGATCTGTTGGTTTTTTTATAATGGAAAAATAATTAATAAAAACGAACCAGACCAGCATCGAGAAATAATATGCAGGCGCGATACGAAGGAAGCGTTTCATTAAATACCGAAGTGATTTAAAAATAGTGACACCATTGGTAAGATCGCGCGCCGTTGACATCCCCATGCAGTAACCAGAGAGAATGAAAAATATACCCACACCAATCCAACCATTACCCAATGGGGCGAATAGGTTAAATCCGTAATTTAAATCAAAGGTATCTTTCCCAAGCCCCATCTGAATATGGTATACAGTGACCAACGTTACAGCTAAAGCGCGGTAGTAGTCTACAACATTGTTGCGCATTAAAAATTTCCGAAAGATTTTGGTGATTTTTATGTTTTTACCACATAAATCATTCTCTTACAATGACATCATTCACATCATCTTGATCTGTTCGCCATAAGTGTATCAATTGGCTGGTTTGTTTGCGTGTGTTGATGGTTGATGCCATGTTAAAAATAATCACTTCCTTAGTAGGGTTCATTGTTATGGTATGCCTTTTATCTTTACTTTTTAATTTTCTCTGCTCAGTTCAAGACACAAAAATTATCGACTTAATCGGAATATAAATATGGTCACAAATGGACTGGAAGGTAGTAAAAGATCTGTTCAGTAGAATTAAGCGATAGTATCGGCGTTCGTAAGAACAAATAGCAGGTGCTATAGGTGTACCATTAAACTCAATGCACCACAATTCGATATTTCAGTAAGCCGTCTTGGCACCTCTACTCGCACCGCATAAGGTTGCGAGCTGATAGCTCAACTAATGAAATAAGAAGACCCGCCGGAGCGGGTCTCTAACTCATTCACACCAGTAGTAAAATTTACGCCTGTAGTCTTTTGCATCGCCTGATGGTTTATCGTCGATGAAGTATTTCTCACCACCTCTCTGAGCCATTGGCTCTATAAGGAAGGTATTGAATGGTGAGAGGTGCAGTGTCTTGTCCTTGCAACTCCCTGAAATCCAGTTGAGACCAGCATTAAATGAGCTTGATGTTTCATATCTTGCCTTTGCCATCATCAGTGCGTTCACGATAACGACACCAATGATTGCTCCTATGAATACTTTCCCCAACCCATCTTCATCTTTTTTGATGCTTATTAGTGGAAGAAGAAGTATCGTATACAGGTGCGGTGCATATCTCGCCCACCATGCCTCTGGGTTAAGAATGGTACTCAGTCCAATCATTCCAAGAAGTATAAGACAGTTCCGATCTATACCTCTGCGGTAGATGATGAATCCAAAAGCTAATATAAGTGCAAAAGAATAAAGCGGACCAAATCCTGCAATTCGCAAATCTTCAAAGGATAATTGGCTTAACTCGTTAGCACTTATAATTCCAGGCACTTTTAGTTGAGGATCCCTTTTGGATGCCTCGTTTATGTTCTCACTCTGAGAGAACGTAGCCACTGCCAGCTTTTCAAAACGATTCATGTCATGAAAAGAAGGAGGCTGTGCAAAAGTGATGATGTCTTTCTTACTCTCCCCAAACAATGGATAAAATATATGCTTTCCTGAGACTAAGTTCTTAACGTATGGGTTAGCGCCAATCACACCCACGCCAGCAATGAGGAAAGCTATAAAAATTACACAGACCGTTACTGTTTCCTTCACTCTGGGAAGGCTTCTCAGGCCCAGAATTAAGAAGCAAACTCCAACGTAAAGGAAGCCAGAGAACTTTATATTAACGATTATGATGGATGCCATGATCAATACAGCAGCATCAAACCAGTGCCTCGTATTTCCATATTCGAGTGATGACAGCATCATCAGGAGTGCCAGAAATCCCATCGTGGCGTCAACGTAATAACTGAAAGACTGCGCTATGAATATTGGACTAAGCAAACTCAATACCGCGAAGATATGGCCTGCAACTAATGAGTATCCGTTCTTTCCGAAGAAATAGATTGTGTATGCATACGCAGAAAATCCGATCATAAGCTGATAGGCGCTGCCGTAAGCAAGGCTACCAAACTGCAATCCTGCCTCACCAGCAAAGTACCACGTTGATTTTGGATATAGCGCAATCCAGAAGTTTCCAGCATCACCATCAAACAGAAGGTTTCCACTATGCATGAGGTACCATGCTGCCTTCTGATGATACGCCAACCCATCCCAACTATGATCTGGATATATAGAGGCTTGAAGCAGAGAAATCCCGATCATCAAAAGTGGCAGCAAAATCCATGCGTTAGCCTTTCTGGCTGAAACAAAAGTGATGGCCGCAGCAATGACCAAGGAGAGAATGAAAACAGAGTTACCCCCTCCAATAACTTGGTAATGCATTAATAGCTGTTTTGCTATAGATGCTAGACTTACAATTATGAAAAACAGGAGGATATAAAAACTACTTAATGCCCACTTGTTTTGAAGTTCCTTTTGCACAAAACACCTCATGCCATATTAACAACAAATACACCGAGGATAATTATTGCCGCACCAACAATTTTCGTTGTTGTAATTGGCTCAGCAAACCATATCGTTCCCATAAACATCACAAACAGAATGGCGCTGGAAACCATGATCGGATATGCAATGGTAAGGCTCATTCTTGATAGTGCGAGAAAATAGAATACAAAACCCACAAAATAAAATCCCACTGCAGATGCATGCGGCCAAAAATCAAACAGGCTTACATATGGCTTTCTGTGCGCCCCTAGTTTTAACATAGCCCCAGCCAATGCGCTACATAAGCCGCTGATTATAATATAGATAATCCCCATTTACCCACCGATAAAGACATGATTTTGCAGACATGCTATCATCCGGGCAACTTCATTACCATTTACTTAAAAACACATGACTGAATATACAGTATCTGAAAGGAACTCTTTGCCTGCCGGGCTGATTAAATTGCTCAGACCAAAGCAGTGGGTAAAAAACTTGTTTGTTATGGCTCCATTGCTATTTTCAAGCCAGTTCATGAATGCCGATTCGATTCTTCATTCCGTTATTGCAATGTTGATATTTTGCGCTGCATCCTCCGCTGTTTACGTCTTAAACGATATCAATGACGTTGAGAAAGACAGGGCTCATCCGAAGAAGAGAATGAAGCGCCCTATTGCATCAGGTGCCGTTTCTAATGCTCAGGCATGGGCTTTGCTTGCTATTCTGTATACAGTCCTGGCTTTGGCTTTGGCCGTGTACAGCAATGTAGCCGTAGTCGTCATTGGCTATATCGGTCTTAACGTTGCCTACTCATATAAGTTGAAACACATACCGGTAGTAGATATATTCTGCATTGCTATAGGCTTTGTGCTAAGGACTATGGCTGGAGCTATGGCTATAGGTGTCAGCCTTTCTCAGTGGATGTTCATCACAACACTGTGTCTGGCTCTTTACCTTGCATCCATCAAGCGCCGACAGGAGCTTTTAAAGAGTGGAAAGGAGTCCAGGAATGTCCTTGGTAAATACTCCGTTCAGCTTGTGTCTCGGTACTCTGAAATGTCCGCAACTGGCGCTCTGGTTTTCTATAGCCTGTATGTGATCTCAGAGAAACCGGAAATGACAATCACAATTCCATTGGTTCTTTTCGGTCTCTTCCGCTACTGGTATAACGTTGATTCACTTGATGGCGGTGAGTCTCCCACAGACTCTCTTCTTTCAGATTACCCGCTAATACTTACAATTCTGGCGTGGATTAGTACCTGTGTTTATGTGCTTATGCCTTAAGGGAAAATGATGAGCTTTGTGTATCTGGCAACGCCTTTCGTTGCATGGTTTGTTACTGGCGTTACTAAGTTTCTGGTGAACAGCATCAGAGAAGGCAAGCTGGCCTTTTCATTGATAGGTTATGGCGGAATGCCAAGTAACCACTCGGCGATCGTATTCAGTATGGTTTCGCTGATTGGGTTTAGAAATGGGATTGATAATCCGGCATTTGGTGTTGCTGTGACTCTGGCGTACATCGTATTGCTTGATGCGAAAAGTCTACGCAAGCAGGTGGAGAAGCACGCGAAGGCCATCAACAAGATAAATCAATCTGGTCTGCGTGAGAGGGTTGGGCATAGCCTACCTGAAATTGCGGTGGGCTGCCTTGTTGGCGGGATTGTTGGTTTCATCATGTCGAATTTTTAGAAATAATAGCCCCTTCATGGGGCATGAATCATATAGTAGAGTTTTTACCCAGACATATGCCGGAGTTAAACCAGTTGATAGCCTCAGAAAGAGAATCGAACATTTGAAATTGAAACATGCTGGTTTGTAAAACAGTTGATACTGTTCCTCCATTAATCCTCAATGCACAGCGATTATCCTCTTATGCGGCACTATACCAGCCAAGTCCAGAAAATGTTCTGTATCCGTTTTCTGTAGATGTATTTCTTACCAGCGGTTATGAGAGAGTGACTCCTCCAGACTGCACTAATTGCACTGTGGCATCCCCGGCAACTATCCAGCATACATCAACAGACCAGGCATAATATCGACCAACAACCATCATGATATTCGCCGGATTTGTTATAACTACCGTTGTCCCTGCAGGAATAATCCATCCAGAAACGTAGGTGCCAAGAAGTGCATACTGCGCTTGGGTGCTGGGGTACAAAGAACCTGTTGCTGAGTTCATGCTTGCTGATTGGTCAAAACTGCATCCATAGCCACATGAGGAAGCGAGACTGAGGTTTGTTTTAGTTCTACGATGCGTTGTAAGAAACCTATCACGCAAGCCATTACTTCCACTAATATGCGGGAATTGAATTGATAATCAATCCCTGCAAAGGCCTTCCTAATTGCGCTCGTTCATTTTCACTATAGATACAACTATTTGAATCAATCTCAGAAAGATAATAATCAGATCCGCGAACATCACTGAACGCCAAATAGTTCATGGATACTGATGAGTTTACCAGTCTTATACTAGAAAACGCAGCGTCAACGATTTTAACATTTCTGATATTCTGAAAATACATGTCCACTGGCTATTCTGTTATTCCATCAATAATAATCGCATCGCCAATTTTACCATTTTCCTCGAACCAGCGATTGTCAATAATTACAGAGCCATAATGTTGAGTTTCAGAATTATGGCATCTCATCCTTATTGCATATCCTTCATTATACTGAAAGAGACATTGTCTATATACAATATCGAATCCTGAACCAAAAATATTTTTTACATCAAATCTTGTGGCAGCTATCATACACCCGGAGAAATTATACTTCATGTATGTGTCATTTCCGCTATTCATTTGCGGTGATTAAACGATAAATGTTGCCCATGTTATATAATTGATATTTTGTGTAGAAATGTTATGTATTTCATTGCCGATGTTTCCAGATGGCTTCCTGATTCCGACATTCATATTGGTAATATACTCGCTGGTTAAACACATATCTCCCAACCTTCTTCAATTCAACATCAGAAGTAAAATCTTTATAGCTTATTGCTGCTACAGTAGTCCGAGCTGCACTCTCTCCGTTAAAAAGTAATGTCGCAAATTGTCTTCCATACCCACCCAGAGCCGAGGGAATTTTTATATCCGAGTAAAATGCCGGCTTCGTTAGGTCATCGTAGCGCATCTCGGTAGCATAACTGTGCTCCTTCACCATGCCCCTTGGGTCGATATTCCATCTATAAACACCCATGCCACACCTAACATCAACTAACTCTGAAATAGAGTTGAGATAGAACGGGGTGTTTGCGTTAGGATGTAATCTCCAGCCAAAAGTGGTTGGGTTGTCATAGCACCAGAAACACCAACAATATTTTGCGCAGCAGCACCGACTGCTGATATCGATGATCGTGTAATAAACGATGCGGTTATTCTCTCCATTGCATAACTTTGATACGAACCAAACAACCTTCCGACATCTACACCTCTCTCAGAATCAAACCCTCTGACAAATTCACTACGCATATCTGGAACTCGAACGTTGTCGACCCATCACCAGATCCATAAAGCGTTCCAATTCGCGAGAATAATCTGGCATATGCGGCTCTGCTTACTTCCTGACCATTGCAAATCAGCCATCCTGTAGAAGCTATGTTCATCGCAAAAGGCAGGGCGACACCTACCATATCGTTCTTGGCATTGATGGTTTCATCTGAGATGTTAACGCCATCACAAAATATTCTTGATGTCAGACCCGACACTATTTGGCCCCCAGTCCCAGAAGCCATTTTGTATGTGACAGAGAAATTACCAGGGCAATTATTCTAGATGTCCATAATCTTATCCATAGGAAATGTGAGGTTTATATTCCTGGTAAGACTTCCAGTTAAAATAATGCGGTCCTTGGCTGCCTGGAGAGATGGGAGCGTAATGCTGGAATTTGTCAGGCCTGAAATAGTTGTTTGGAACAATGGCTCCTCTAGGGTATCCGCTCACTGCTTCAGAGAATTCCTGGCTGAATGGATATGTCATACCAATATTTTGCTATTGCTGCTGGACAGTAGTTGAATAAAGCACTCCATTCATATCTTTACCTGATGAAGGTATCCCTTCGGCGCTCAACGGCTGCATCGTGACCGGCGGCCCTAACCGCGACAGGGAAAGCAATGCATTCACTTAAGTATCAATACAATACCGGATTCATTCCGGGAGCGATGATAAACCGCGCTCAATCTCAGGCGGTGCCAGACCACGAAAAGATCCGCAATGCGGTACGCGCCTGGTCATCGATTCTGGACAATCAGGACGTTGCCTCTTCGCTGATCATCAACGAGTAATTCAGTCCGGAGTTCCATTATCTATACTGCGGGAAATGGGCGGCTGGGAAAGCATAGAAATGGTACGTCAATATGCTCACTTAGCCCCTAACCATTTAACTGAGCATGCGAAGCAAATTGACTCAATTTTTGGGTTTGATGTCCCAAATATGTCCCACACCGGAAATGAGGAGGAAGCGAAAGAGGCGTAAGTTCATGATTCATAATGGCACGCCCTGTAGGATTCGAACCTACGACCTACGGCTTAGAAGGCCGTTGCTCTATCCAACTGAGCTAAGGGCGCACGGAGAAGAGTGAACTTCGCGGTGGTGAAACGCGAGGAATTATACGGTCAATGACAGGTGAGTCAATGCCTTTTCCGCCTTCTCTTCTGATAACGGTTAGCCAGTTGTAAATACGGCTGTTTTTTCAACATTTGTGCGTGTTCTCTGCGCATTTTATCACTGAGAAAAACCTTAGTCGCTTTTAAGTAACGCCCGCTATTATCTTGCTCACTGCCCCGTCACACTGTTACGCGGTATCCCGGCCGCCCGGAGGCTGGCAGAGAACAGGACAACGGAGTGACAGCGCACAACCTGACGTATTCCCCCTCTCGCTTGCAACATATCTCACAGGACATCACCGGCATCAAACTTGAGCCTGTCGTCGCCCTCTCCTCTTCCCGCACCGTGGGGGCTGAAGTGCTCAGCGTGCTGTCTCCACATCAGCAAAGCGAATGCTTTTTTCGCCATCAATCGACGATGCAGGCGGTTATGCTGCTTGAGACTCAGCTTGCCATGCTAAAAAACGACGTCCCCTGTAACAATCTTTTCATCAATCTGCCGATAACCGTATTAACCGTGCCGGAAACTTTTAAGCGTCTGTACCAGCTGAAAAGTCCGCCGCTAAATATTGAGATTGTCGAGCCGGGATTATTTTTTTCGCTGTCTGCCAGACAGCGTGAATGTGTCGTTCTGCGCTTACAGCAGTTGACCCTACAGGGACACCGTATCTGGCTGGATGATGTTGATGAAGCGTTAGTGCACGCGTTTTTATCCTTTCGCTTGCCGCTGTGTGGGGTAAAAATCGATAAGTTTGCGTTCTGGCGTTTACGAACCAGTCCTGCGCTTTCGCAACTGGTCACGCTGTGCTCGCAAATCGCGGCGAACGTGCTTATCGAAGGTATTGAAACAGACAGGGATCAAGCATGTGCTCTGCAGGCAGGCGCGGGATTCGGTCAGGGATATTACTGGCCATCCTGGACATGGCCGGAGGAATAAACGGTCATCGCCGAGAGGGAAGCTATGCGAATGACAGTACGCCGTTACAGGCGGCGTCGGACAGGAAGTGATTCACTGGGATTTACGCACTCCCCTTTTGTTCCCCCCTTTTTCGATCGACTCGAATTTTTGAGCCAGTCGGTCAACCAGACTCGCAAAACCGATGCCCCGTTCATTATCCTGGTCACCCAGGATAATTTCCTGCGCACAGGGTTTCTCAACGGCCAGTTTCCCCTCAATAACTGCTGCGACTACCCTACGCTGGAAACGGCGCTCGCCGCACTAAGCCACTGGCCGTCAGCACGGCTTGTCGTGGATATCGACAGCCGCACGTCAACATTAATCGATCTGCTGGATCGATTGAGAAGGCAAAGCCTCTATCCTCCCTTTCTCATGCCTCACCTGTTAATCAGGGCGGATGATTACGACGCACGGCTTTTTTGCAAAGCAGCGGGGCCTTTCCATGTTCTGGAGCGTCAGCTTCCGGCACCGGCAATGCAGCAAAGCCTGCTGGAGACCCGGCCTCACCCAGGCGTGAGTAAAGAGTGGTTTTCACGTGAGGAGTGGCCTATTTTGCAGGCGCTGTCGCGCGGCTACTCGTTACGGCATATCGCGCTTTTGCATAACCGACCCTACAACCGCATCATTTATCGTCTCAGCTGCATTTTGACGAAACTTGGGCTGAACAACCGCCAGGAACTGCTCCATCTTCTCAATAACCTCTCAGACTTCACATTTTAACGCGCCCACTAACCCCTTAATTCCTAAAGACCTTTAGGAAATTACTTACTATAAATGTTAATTTAATGTTTATTTTTAACAAAAATATCGAATTTAAAACTATTCCTAATTTATCCACTTCAACAACGTGAAATGCTGACAAAAACAGTAAAAACAGCGATTTCGCCCATGCGTTAAGGTTTAACTCTTTCCGTAAAGAGTAAGATAATGATGTAAAAACAAGCGATTTATCTGAATTGACGGGGAGCGTAAAGCGTGAAACACAGCAGATCCTGCTGTGTAATGAGAGAATTTTCCAGGAGGAGAACAAAGGCTTCAGATGACGATATCGCGCCCAATGTGGTTGCATGATAACCAATAAACACGAACGTGGCAGGTGCGTTTCCTGCCCCTTTTTGTTAACAATTGATCAACATATAGTGATATCTTTTATTTTTTGTTATTACATAAAGATGAATGATTGCAGTAAATGAAATAACAGGACAATTCCGCTAAATTTAAAATAATAGCTCTTAAGATCCAGAATATAATATTCGGAAATATACAGTTATTAATTTACAGGCTTTTCGGATAAAACTTAAACGGTATAATAAGCCGTGTTTCAAATACGAATAAGAAAATTCCTTTTGCCATCGACAGCAAAATGACATAACCGCGCAGTGGCATTGATTCCATCACTACGTTAACAAGGATGCTTTCGCTCTTTCCAGGGAAATACCACCGTATAAGGATCTGCACAATTATCCTTCCGGCTTTACGAGAGTTTTACAAAACTCAGCATAACGCTTTTAACAATCTGAGGCATAAAAAATGAAACCGGCATCCGTTATCATTATGGACGAACACCCTATCGTCAGAATGTCGATAGAAGTCCTGCTACAGAAAAATAAAAATATCGTTGTCAAACTCAAGTCTGGTGATAGTCACGAAGTGCTTGACTGCATTCGTAACCACACCATCGATTTGGTGATCCTCGACATCGAAATGACAGGCACCGATGGATTCTCATTGCTTAAAAGAATCAGGAACTTAAACAAAGAGATAAAGGTTCTTTTCCTGTCTTCGAAATCTGAATTATTTTATGCCGGGCGCGCCATACGCGCCGGGGCAAATGGCTTTGTCAGCAAGCGAAAAGATTTGAGCGAGATTTATAACGCGGTTGAAATGATTCTGACGGGCTATTCTTTTTTCCCCTCAGAAACATTGAGCTTTATAAATCATCTGGGTTCCCGGACGGGAGCCGCTGTGGATATGCCCTTATCAAATCGCGAGGTAACGGTGCTGCGTTACCTCGCGAACGGATTATCCAATAAGGAGATTGCAGAACAGTTATTATTAAGCAACAAGACCATCAGTGCCCATAAATCCAATATCTATTCCAAGCTGGGTGTGCAGAGCATTGTTGAATTAATTGATTACGCCAAAGCACACGAATTGCTATAACCTGAAATCACTCCCTGCAACTTACGTGAGTTGCAGGGAGTGCGGTCAGGCTTAATTATAATTAATCATAAACGTCGCATCGGCATCCGCCCGGCCAGGCTGCGGATTATCGGCTGTGGCAATATAATTAGCATAAAACGACAATTCGGCATTGCCCTCCGCGTCAACCGCCACCTCCTGACTGGCCTGCTGCAACGCCAGGCGCGTTTTATCCCGATCGCGGATCTCCACCGCTACGTTGCTGGCCGCACTGGCATCATTCAGCGCCAGGAGGCTGTTATCACTCCCGTCGGCTTTACCGGAGAATGTAATAGAGGCCGCCCCCGGCGGACACCCCGTCAGCTTCAGCGTAAAAGGAACCGCCTGAGTGCGGCTGCCCGTGGTGTTGAGCTGCTTCGTCGGCCAGGTGCCCAGCGAGACGGTCTTATCACTGTCGCTGCCCTCCGCCACGCAGGTAAAATCCACGATGTTGCCGTAAAGCTGAATGTTAATTTCCCCCAACGCCGTCGTCGCCTGGGCCTGGGTATGAAGCGCCAGGAGAGCTACCGCGACCAGCCTGATCCCGTAGTGCATCACTCCTCCTTAATCGTAATCCACGCGCAGATAGCCGCGGGAGGTGAATCGCCCTTCAGCAGGCTTGTTGCCCGTCACGCTGACAGGCCACGCGCGTATTCCCACTTGCGCCTGCGCACTGTCATCCAGGCGGAACGGGATCTTGCTGGTCAGGTTGTTGGGCGTCAGCGGCGTACCACTTTCATTGGCAATGACAAAACCCACGTCCGGGTTATCCGACACCAGCGCACTGCCGGAAACTTTTTCCGCTTCCACACGCATCGTCAGGTAAGCATTCGCCTCCACGTTGGTACATTTAATGGCGATGGTTTTGCTTTGCGCTGACACGCCCTCCGGCTTGTTGCCCGCGCCGGCTTTGCTGAACAAAGAGGCACCGATGTCACCGAAATCAAATTCCACGATATTACCGGCGTTAATGGCGCAGCTTTGCGGTACCTGGATTGTTCCGCTGTAGCTGATGGTGTAGACCGGCGTGCTAAGCGGGTCGGATGATGTCGTGGTAACGTAAACCCGGAACATCGTCTCCCGCGGGATCTCAACCATATTGATGAACCGTCGTGTCACCTTCAGACGAAAGACCAGATTAGAGTCTTTTACCGGGAAGGGTTGATTTTTTGCCACGTTAGGGTGGCTACCCATCTGGATATAATTTTGCGGAGGATAAAACACCCCTGCGGCGCTATCGGTTATCTTCATCGCGCCGTCAAGGTAGTCATTCAGCCTGAGATACTTGTAGTTATCGATCGTGGTTGTGATCGGAAAATCAGTCACATAGCTACGTTTGGTGGTCGTGCCGGATGTTCCTTTTGGGCAGACCGCGTTGACACCCACCCACTGCGATTTTTGGCTCAGCGTAACAATCTGTCCCACCTGGTTATTTGAACTGTTAAAGGTGTCGGTCAGATCGTAAAAAATATCGGTCGCCACCCCATTTTCATTTACGCAAACGGTCGCCAGGGCCTGTGTTGCCGGGAGGCTGACCAGCAATAACGCCAGCAGAATCCGGCGATTAAGTCGTTTATCGATCACAGTGGATCTCCTGTTGCGTGATCGCCTGTTGCAGGCTCTCTTCCGGGAGGCGGTAAGACGCGCGGCATTGCATGCTCGCACCATTGCCCCATTGAATTAACAGCTGGCCTGAAAGTGGCAACCCGCTTAAATAGATCTGCCCGTCATCCCCCACCATGCTGGTGACACCGCTTTGGGTTTCACGCACCACCGCCCCAAACGGCACCGGCTGGTTATTGCGCTTAACGGTCAGCAGGGCACGCACGCCAATGCGGGTATCGAAGCTGGCACGCACCAGCGCACCTTTGGTTGGCACCACACTTGAGACATTATTTTCAATGTCGGTGTTGTTGCTCATGGTGTTGGTGTCCAGCGCCACGCGGTTATAGCGGTAGACCGTGGCATACGGCATCACCGCATAGCCCCGCCAGTCGGTTTTCACCCCAGTCTGGTTTTCGACGCTGACGCCCGTTGCGCCAGGCGCTTTGATCAGCACGTTGGTGTCCCCCAGCGGCTGGCTGAAAGTCACACCGTCAGCATGGCCGACCACACCGCCGGAGAGCTGCCAGTTGAGATCGTGCTGGTCACGCGTGTAGTTGTAACCTACGCCCAGCGTGCCGTAGGTTGCCTGCCAGTTAGCACTGGCGCTTCCGCTTGAGCCGTTATTGCTGGTGTGCCCCTGGGTCACGCTGTAACTCAGGTTGCGATCCTGCAGTAACGTGCCGCTGACGCCAGTCTGCCAGCTGCTTTCACCGTCGCTATTACGGCTGGCTGACGCCGTGGCATAGGCCCTGTCTATCGCACTATCGCGGCGATAACCGTGGCGGGTAAACAGGCTAAACGGCACGGAGACGTTAAACGACGCGATGCGATCCATCCCGTCGATTCCGACAGACTTGTTCCACGACCAGGAGACGGAGTAGCTGATCCCCTGCACACCGCCGGCATAACCCAACTGATACCAGACGTTTGATTCACTGGTTCCCCAGTAACTTTGCTGGCTACCCGATACATATACAGAGCCGTAATCCCCCAGCGACTGGGAGATATTGAGCTGGAAACGCCCTTTTTTATTCCACGTCAGGTTGTGATAGCTCTGCACATCCGGCACACCGTCATCATCCTGATCATCGCCATACTGATAGCCTTCCATCGAACGCCAGGCCACATCGTCGAGGGTATAAAACCCTTTGGTGGAGTAGCGATAGCCCAGCAGCTGGAAGTTAGTACCAAAGCCGTTCAGTGATTTTGCGTAGAGGAAACGCAGCGATTGCCCTTCATGGCGGCTGTCATCCGCAAGCTGGCTGCGGGCATGGGTGAGATCGAGCGACACCGCGCCCCAGTCTCCGAGGTTTTTCCCGGCACCGATGGCAATCGCGGTATAGCGCGATGCCAGCTGCGTACCCCCATACAACGTATACCCCTCCGCAAGACCAGCAATCAGCGTGCCCTGCGTAAAGAACGGCGTATCCTGCTCGCTGTTGCCGCTTCGGTAGTCCCCCGCCACCAGATCGTATTTCCAGCGCCCTTCACGTTGCAGTAACGGCACGGTGGAATACGGTACGGTGTAGCGTTGCTGGCTACCGTCCTTCTCTTCGACCGTCACCTCCAGGTCACCGCTTGAGGAGGTCGGGTTCAGATCGGTAATCGCAAACGCACCCGGCTGCACATAGCTCTGGTAAATGACATAGCCATTCTGGCGGATCACCACTTTGGCAGGCGTGCGGGCGATACCGCGCACGGTGGGCGCGTAGCCCTGCATGCTGTCCGGGTACATACTGTCGGAGGAGTAGAGCCGCCCGCCGCGAAAACCAACGCTGTCGAACACATCGTTACCGGTATTACTGTCACCAAGAACCAGCTCGCTTTTAAGCGGGATAACGGTGCGCTGCGCCCAGGTGCCAATGTTCTGCCACTCGCTGTGCCGCTGACCGTTATTTTGCGAGTAACGCCACGCGCCGTTATTACGCAGACGCCAGGCACCGTAGTTCAGCCCGCTTTGCAGGTTCAGGTAATAACTGTCGTCGTCGCTCCCCCGGTTGCCGGTAAAGCTGTAATTCAGCAGCGCGGCGGGGATGCCTTCATCCCACTGCTCAGGGGGAATATAGCCGCGGGCACTGTTCTGCATCGCCACCTGCGGCAGACTGACGTTGAGGCGCAGCGAGGCAAAGTTGAATACCGTTTCGCTTCCGGGAATGGCCGTTTTCAGCGGGACACAGGCGTCCCCCTGCACGTTAGCCAGCTCAGGAAACGCCGCGATATTGACGCCAAAGCGATCGAGCAGCGCGCGTGTGATGCACGGCGACAATCCGCCCGCGACTGGCGGCGTGTCGTCGGCCTGTTCAAAGCGCACATCCTGCGTGCCGATAAATTCATCGTTGCGCCAGATATCCACGCGATAGATACCGGGTGCCTGCTGGTGCCCTTGTTCGAAACGTGACAAATCCGCCACGTTAGCGGTGTCATCGGATAAGAAGGCGGGGTTGAAGTAACTTTCGCTCCAGCCGGTTTGCGGCCAGAGCGTTGCCATCAGTGCCAGTGCAACCGGGCAGTAACGCCATTGCTGAGTGTTCATCGCCCTGACTCTGCTCACAGGTTGACACTACGCGCCGGTGTGATGGCACCGTAATCGTTCACGCTCTGCCAGGAGAGCGTGCCCCCTGCTGCGGCAGGCAATACCTGCTGCGCCGAGTTTTTCGGGGCGACCATCAGGTTGTTTAGCGTCTTGCCGCCGAGCGTCAGGTTGACCAGGGTGACGTAATACGGCGAGGCATTGCTCACCTTGAGATGATTCCCGACCCGCTCAAAGCGCAGCTGAGAAAGCGCCTCTTCCGGCGGCATAGCAAGGTTCGTCGGGCGAACAAACAGTTTGATGCGCGATAAGATTGCCAGTTGCAGGACATTGTTGCCGTCCTGGTGTGATTTACTTACCGACGGGATTGCCTTCACGTTCATGTAGAAAAGCGATTCGCGGTCGGCTGGCAGCGGCGGGCCTGCGTAAATAATGCGCAACGTGTTTTCGCTGTCCGGCTCGCTGACAAACAGCGGCGGCGTCACGGCAAAGGTTTTTTCTTTCTGGCCGCTGGCATTTTCAATCCACGCGTTGATTAAATAGCGCTCTTGTTTATTGCTGTTGGTGATCGCCAGCGACGTCTGTTTGGCATCCGCCGGATAAATAACGCGCGTCGCGCCCAGGGCAATCCCCCCGGAGGCGTTCGCGGAAACAGACACCATCATCAAAATAAGTGAAAAGATCAGTCCAGGTTTAATTAGGGTGTTCATCACAACCGTACCTTTAATAATGTGTTCGCAGGCGTCAGGGATAAATCAACGTAAACCAGACATCTGACTGAATATTGCCTGGCACGAGCTGTTCGGAAATAGCCCGATAACGGGCGCTGAAATGAAACGCCAGCTCGCTGGAATTAATGGGCAACCAGCTGACCGCCGTCGCATTTGGAATAATCTGGCGTTGTTGTTCGTCAAAAAGAGCCAGCCCAACGCCGCTGCTGACAGGCGTTTCGCCTGGCCGCGATGTCGCCAGAAAGACCTGCGGATCTTCGGCAGGCGTTACCCCCTGGAACTGAATCCCCACGGTGCGCGAGACGTCCACGCTGCAGTCAAGCAGCCGAACGGTGAAAGGCACATTCACCGTTGAAAAGCTCCCCACACCGGAAAATGCATTTGTGCGGTACTGCCCCATATCAATACGCATATTCTGGCTGTCAGGTGCCACGGCGCAGCCACCGTTGACCAGCTCACCTCTGAGGTGAACTTTCCCGCCATCAATTACCACGGTATGCGCGAGGGTCTGGTGAGCAATCGCAAGGGCTAACAGCGCTATCCCAATCCTTGTCATCCTTCGTTCCCGGCGTTTTCGTTTAAAAGACCTCTTCCCTGAGGCCATAAACGTCCCTGTGCAGAAAAATTATTCGTATTTCATTACGAAGGTAGCGTCCGCGTTCGCCTGGCCTGGCTCGGTGGTAGCCGCCGTGGCTTTGTAGCGCGCGGTGAAGTTCAGGGTGTTGGTCCCTTCAATCAGGTTCTGCGCCGCAGAGAAGGTCGCACCATCTGGGGTCAGAGTGGTGGATTTGCTGTCGAGGATCTCGATACCCACGCCTTTCGCGGTGTTATCGTTGCTACCGGAGGTGACGGCCAGCAGGGTTTTATCGGTCGCGTCAATCTGACCGGTAAAGGCAACTGCGGCAGTTTTCGCCACCAGCGGATCGCAATCGTTCAGTTCGATGGTGAATGGAATATTTGAAGTCGTGTCACCCACTTTGGTGAATTTCGCAGTACGGTATTGACCGAGTTTAACCGTCTGTTCAGAAGAATCAGTATTGACTGAACATGCGGCATTCACTAATTCACCTTTAAAATGCACAGTACCGCCATTTACGGAAACCGGAGTGGTGGTATCTTCTGCGTGAGCGGCACCCGCGACCAGGGCCAGTGTAGCAATAACAGTAGAAGCAATGTTGCTGAGTTTCATGTCTATTCCTTTAAAATATAAATAACCCTTCCCGCGACGTTCGGGAATAAGAAATATGTTCAATTAAGTAATTGAAGGCTTATTTCGGAGGAGACAAAGTAGCGCAGGATGTGTTTTTTAAATATGTCAAAACACTGCCATTTCACCAGGCGACATCCTAATTCCGGCTAGGAAATTGACCATGCCTTAAGAAAGGTTTTTGCGGCCTGCTGTGGAATTCTCGCAAAGGGTGACTGACAGCGGCGCTCGCTTCTGACAAAATACAGGGCATCCCCCCTTTTAAACGTTACAGACGGAATCCTCTCTCTGATGGCAGCAAAGATTATTGACGGTAAAACGATTGCGCAGCAGGTGCGCTCTGAGATCGCGGGAAAAGTGAAAGCGCGTACTGCGGCTGGATTTCGCGCTCCAGGGTTAGCTGTTGTGCTGGTTGGCAGCAACCCGGCATCACAGATTTATGTCGGCAGCAAACGAAAAGCGTGTGAAGAGGTAGGATTCGTCTCCCGCTCTTACGATTTGCCAGAAACCACCAGCGAAGCGGAACTGCTGGAACTTATTGACACTCTGAATGCCGATAACGAGATCGACGGTATTCTGGTTCAGTTGCCGCTGCCAGCGGGCATCGACAACGTGAAGGTACTGGAGCGTATCGCACCAGATAAAGACGTCGACGGTTTCCACCCATACAACGTGGGCCGCCTGTGCCAGCGCGCGCCGCGTCTGCGCCCGTGCACACCACGCGGCATCGTGACGCTGCTGGAGCGCTATAACATCGACACCTACGGCCTGAATGCGGTGGTGATTGGAGCCTCCAACATCGTCGGCCGCCCGATGAGCATGGAGCTGCTGCTGGCGGGCTGCACCACCACCGTGACCCACCGCTTTACGAAAAACCTGCGTCATCACGTTGAGAACGCCGACCTGCTGATCGTGGCAGTCGGTAAACCGGGCTTTATTCCGGGCGAGTGGATTAAAGAGGGCGCGATTGTCGTGGATGTCGGTATTAACCGACTGGAAAACGGCAAGGTTGTTGGCGATGTCGTGTTTGACGATGCCGCCGCGCGAGCGTCGTATATCACTCCGGTACCGGGCGGCGTAGGCCCGATGACCGTCGCTACATTGATTCAGAACACCTATCAGGCGTGCGTTGAGTACCACGACCCGGAGGAAGCATAAGATGTCCACATTTTCATTAGGTAAACACCCGCACGTTGAGCTGTGCGATCTGCTGAAGCTGGAAGGCTGGAGCGAAAGCGGTGCGCAGGCGAAAATTGTTATCGCCGACGGTCTGGTGACGGTCGACGGCGTGGTGGAAACCCGCAAGCGCTGCAAGATTGTCGCGGGCCAGACCGTGAGCTTTGAAGGGCAGAGCGTTACGGTTACGGCCTGAGCCGTTTGTTGCCCGGTGGCGCTGCGCTTACCGGGCCTACGGGTTTTGTAGGTCGGGTAAGCGCAGCGCCACCCGGCAATTCTTCTCAAATCCCCCCACCCCCATCACGGTTAATTATCGATCAACTTCAAATAATCATTATTTCATCTGTTGAAATGTGAAAATTAAGTTGCGCGAATTTCATGCTTTCCCCACGATAAGTAGAACGTTCTACTAAAACGTTCTACTTACAATAACAGCGCCAAAAAAGCGCTTCTCGCTCGGGGGAAATCAGCATGAGTCTGATATCAGGGTTTGTTAAATCGCTGTCTAAGTTATCGATGATTGGTCGCGCCTTGATGCTGCCAATTTCACTGCTTCCCGCTGCGGGCCTGCTGCTGGCCTTCGGCGATAAGTTCCACCTGCCGTTAATGATGAACGCAGGCGGCGTTATCTTTGATAACCTGCCAATGCTGTTCGCCATCGGCTCTGCTGTCGGCCTGGCGTCAGAATCGGGCATTGCGGCGCTTTCTGCGGCAGTCTCGGTGTTTGTCACTAACATCACCATCAGCACCGTGCTGAGCATCACGCCGGAAATGGCCTCTCAGGGCGGGAAATACGCCATGGTCGTCGGCATCCCGACGCTGCAGATGGGCGTTTTTGGCGGCCTGATCTGCGGTATTCTCGCGGCCTGGTGCTATAACCGCTTCCACACCATGCAGTTGCCGGAGTTCCTCGGCTTCTTCTCCGGCAAGCGTTTTGTGGCGATTGCGACCGCGTTTCTGTCGTTCCTGCTCGGCCTGCTGCTGCCGTATGTCTGGCAGCATATCCAGTCCGGCATCGATGCCCTTTCCGTGGTGGTGAACGGCGATAACCAGGCAGCCTCGACCTTTATTTTCGGTCTGGTGGAACGCGCGCTGATCCCACTCGGCCTGCACCATATCTGGTATCCGTCTTTCTGGTATTCGTTCGGGGATTACACCACCCAGGCAGGCCAGGTGATCCACGGCGACCAGACCATCTGGTTCAAGATGCTGGAAGAAGGGGTGAAATCCTTCAGCAGCGACACCTACCAGAACGCCGGTAAGTTCATGCAGGGTGAATTCCCGCTGATGCTGTTCGCGCTGCCTGCGGCATGTCTGGCGATGTATCACGAAGCGCACACGAAGAATAAGAAAATCGCAGCCGGTATTTTGTTCTCTGCCGCCCTCACCTGCTTCCTGACGGGTATTACGGAACCGGTAGAGTTCACCTTTATCTTCGTGGCACCGATTCTGTATATCTTTAACGCCATCATGGCGGGCCTGGCGTATATGACCATGTATCTCATGCATGCACATATTGCCAAGTCCTTCTCGGCAGGCTTTATCGACTATCTGTCTTTCGGGATTTTGCCATCGTTTAACGGCTACCAGACCAATTTCCTGAACGCCATTATCATCGGCATTCCGATGGGCCTGATTTACTACTTCACCTTCCGCTTTGTGATCCGTCGCTTCGACGTGAAAACGCCGGGCCGTACCGAAGTGACCGCCAGTGCGAACGATAAATCAGACTCCGAACTCGCCACCGAAATCATCAGCCTGCTGGGCGGCGCGCAGAATATCGATTCTGTGGGCTCCTGCATCACTCGTCTGCGTCTGGAAGTGGCGAAGAGCGATGCGGTGGATAAAGACGGCCTGAACGGACTCGGCGCGCGCGGCGTGGTGTTCGTTGGCGACACCGGTATTCAGGTGATTTTCGGTGCCAGAGCACAGTTTATCGCCCAGACCATGTCCACCATGATCGGCAAATAATAAGATGCCTGAACGACACGTCTCCTGTACGCTGGGAGACGCTGTCATATCTGGCTGATAATCGGTAAATTTCAGGGAGCGGTTTTGAAGAAAGTCAGCATTATTGATGTCGCAAAGCACGCGGGCGTTTCGGTCTCTACCGTCTCGCTGGTGCTACGCCAGAAAGGGAAAATCTCAGAGGCGACGATCGGGAAGGTCAACGCCGCCATCACGACGCTTGGCTATGTTCATAACGTCGCCGCTGCCAACCTTCGCGCCAACACCTCTAACCTGATCGGTCTGATCCTGCGTGACTTCAGCGACAGCTTTTCCATCAAGGTGATGGCGAGCATCGTTCAGGAGCTGGAGAAGCAGGGTTATATGGTTTTCCTCGGCCAGCCGCTGAACGATCGTGAGCATCTGGAACGTTGTCTGCTGTCGTTCAAACAGCAGGGTGTTGCAGGCGTGATTTATCTCGCCTCCGATACCTGCACGTCTGCCCTGCCGGAGCAAATCCGCCAGTGTCCGCTGCCGCTGGTGGTGGTCTCGCAGTCTCTGCTGGATGAAAAATGCAATCTGGTGATGCGCGATAACCGCCAGGCGGCAAACCTTGCCGCGCGCTATCTTATCGAGCGTGGACACCGCACGATCGCCTACATTGGCGGGCGCGAGGGCTGCCTTATCCGCGAGCAGCGCCTGCTCGGTTTTCGCAGCGCGATGACGCAAAACGGGCTGGTCTGGCGTGAAGAATACTCTCCTGCCTGTAGCGATGACACGCAGGCAGCGGCGATGGTCACTCGCCAGTTACTTGAGAAGAACAACACCATCACCGCCCTGCTGTGTCATTCACCGGATGCGATGATCGGCTCGATATCCGGCATTCACCAGGTGGGGCGTACCGTGGGGAAAGATGTGTTCTTAACCCAGCAGGTCGCACTCGTCGGCTTTGAAGATATGCTGCACGTCAACCTCACTTCACCGTCGTTCACCTACGTCTCCTCTACCAGCGAAGAGACGGGGCGTCAGGCCGCAGGCCTGATGATCCGCAAGCTGAAAGAGCCGGACCTGCAAACGCAGCGTATCACGCTTTCCGGGCAGCTTATCGCGCGAGAGTCGGCGTAAATCAGAATTTAGCCCAGGTCTGCAAGCGCGTTTTCGCTGCTATATTTCCATGATTTGCCATGGATAATTACAATGCCTACCGTTATCACTCACGCTGCTGTTCCGCTGTGCCTGGGCTTAGGTCTGGGACGTAAAACGATCCCTCCCCGCCTGTTGTTTGCCGGTATCGTCCTCGCCATGCTGCCCGACGCCGACGTGCTGGCGTTTAAGTTCGGCGTCGCCTACGGCAATATTTTCGGCCACCGCGGTTTTACCCATTCGCTGCTGTTTGCCTTTGTGGTGCCGGTGCTCTGCGTGCTGATTGGCCGACGATGGTTCAGGGCAAGCCTGACGCGCTGCTGGCTGTTTTTAACCGTGTCGTTGCTGTCGCACAGTTTGCTGGATTCCATTACCACCGGCGGAAAAGGCGTCGGCTGGCTGTGGCCGTGGTCGGACGAACGGTTCTTTGCGCCGTGGCAGGTGATCAAGGTCGCGCCGTTTGCGCTGTCGCGCTATACCACGCCATACGGGCATCAGGTCATTATCTCGGAACTGCTGTGGGTGTGGCTGCCGGGGATGGTGCTGATGGGAGTGTTATGGTGGAAGAGAAGGTAAAAAAATCCGGGTGGCGGCTGCGCCTTACCCGGCCTACTTTCACCTGTAGGCCCGGTAAGCGTAAGCGCCACCGGGCATTACGGACTTACTTACGACGCCAGGTCGTTCCCTGCGGGCCATCTTCCAGAATGATACCCATCTCGGTCAGACGATTACGTGCAGCATCTGCTGCCGCCCAGTCTTTCGCCTGACGCGCTTCCAGACGCGCCTTGATCAACGCTTCAATCTCCGCCACTTCACCGTCGTCCGCCTGCGCACCGCTCTGCAGGAATACGTCTGGCTCCTGCTCCAGCAGGCCGAGCACGGAAGAGAGCTTACGCAGGTGAGAGGCCAGCGCATTGGCGGCTGCCATATCTTCAGATTTCAGGCGGTTCACTTCACGCGCCATATCGAACAGCACGGAGTACGCTTCCGGCGTGTTGAAGTCGTCGTTCATCACCTCTACGAAACGTGCTTCAAACGCCTCGCCGCCCGCCGCAGGAACAGACTTGTCGGTGCCGCGCAGGGCGGTGTACAGACGCTCCAGCGCCGAACGTGCCTGCTTCAGGTTCTCTTCGCTGTAGTTCAGCTGGCTGCGATAGTGACCAGACATCAGGAAGTAGCGCACGGTTTCCGCATCGTAATACTTCAGCACGTCACGCACGGTGAAGAAGTTGCCCAGAGATTTGGACATCTTCTCGCGGTCAACCATCACCATGCCGGAGTGCATCCAGTAGTTCACGTATTCGCCGCCGTGCGCACAGGTTGACTGGGCGATTTCGTTTTCGTGGTGCGGGAACATCAGATCCGAGCCGCCGCCGTGAATATCGAAGTGTTTGCCCAACTGCTTGCAGTTCATCGCTGAGCACTCAATGTGCCAGCCAGGACGGCCTTCACCCCACGGGGATGGCCAGCTTGGTTCGCCCTCTTTGGACATCTTCCACAGTACGAAGTCCATCGGGTTACGCTTCACGTCAACCACGTCCACGCGCGCGCCAGCCTGCAGCTGATCCAGATCCTGGCGGGAAAGCTGGCCGTAAGTTGGATCGGTTGGCACAGAGAACATCACGTCGCCATTATCGGCGACATAAGCGTGGCCGCGTGCGATCAGCTTTTCCGTGATCTCAATAATTTCGTGGATATGGTGGGTCGCGCGCGGCTCGCTGTCCGGGCGCAAAATATTTAAGGCGTCAAAATCCTTGTGCATTTCCGCGATCATACGATCCACCAGCGCGACAAAACTTTCGCCATTTTCATTAGCGCGTTTAATGATTTTGTCGTCGATATCGGTGATGTTGCGCACGTATTTCAGGCTATACCCCAGGAAACGCAGGTAGCGTGAAACGACGTCGAAGGCAACGAAGGTACGACCATGGCCGATATGACAGAGATCGTAAACCGTAATACCACACACGTACATGCCGACTTCCCCGGCATGGATAGGTTTAAATTCCTCTTTCTGGCGCGTCATTGTATTAAAGATTTTTAACATCGAAGATTCCATGTAAACACGTGTGTGGACGAAAACCGGCTATTCTACCCGTAATTCAAACCCGAAGCAGCACACAATGCAAGGTGATCGCATCCTGCGGTTATGCTATAACAAGCCCCTATATGTGACCCGAACAGGGGTCGACGCACCACAATAACGGAACAGGATGCAAAAATGGTTACTTTCCACACTAATCATGGCGATATCGTAATCAAAACCTTTGATGACAAAGCGCCTGAAACAGTTAAAAACTTCCTGGACTACTGCCGCGAAGGTTTCTACAACAACACAATTTTCCACCGTGTGATCAACGGCTTTATGATCCAGGGCGGCGGTTTCGAACCTGGTATGCACCAGAAAGAGACCAAAGAAGCGATCAAAAACGAAGCGAACAACGGTCTGAAAAACACCCGTGGTACGCTGGCGATGGCACGTACTCAGGCCCCACACTCCGCAACCGCGCAGTTCTTCATCAACGTGGCGGACAACGACTTCCTGAACTTCTCCGGCGAAAGCCTGCAGGGTTGGGGCTACTGCGTATTCGCGGAAGTGGTTGAAGGTATGGACGTGGTTGACAAGATCAAAGCCGTTTCTACTGGCCGCAGCGGTATGCACCAGGACGTTCCTAAAGAAGACGTTGTGATTACAAGCGTGACCGTCAGCGAGTAATTCGTGGCGACACTCTTTATTGCAGACTTGCATCTGCAGACAGAAGAACCGGCGATCACCGCCGGTTTTCTGCGTTTTTTACGTGGTGAAGCGAAAAGCGCCGATGCCCTTTATATTCTGGGCGACCTGTTCGAAGCCTGGATTGGCGACGACGATCCCAACCCGCTGCACCGCGAAATCGCTACTGCGATTAAGGCGCTGGTCGATTCCGGTATCCCCTGCTATTTCATCCACGGTAACCGCGATTTCCTGCTCGGTAAGCGCTACGCCCGCGAAAGCGGCATGACGCTGCTGCCAGAAGAGCAAATGCTCGACCTGTATGGCCGCAAAGTGCTGATCATGCATGGTGACACGCTATGCACTGACGATACGGGCTACCTGGCGTTTCGCGCCAAAGTCCACACGCCGTGGATACAAAAATTGTTCCTCGCCCTGCCGCTGTTTATTCGTAGCCGTATCGCCGCCAGAATGCGTGCAGGCAGTAAAGCCGCTAACAGCAGCAAATCGATGACCATCATGGACGTAAACCCGCAGGCGGTTGTGAACGTGATGGAAAAGCATCGCGTCCAGTGGCTCATCCACGGCCATACCCATCGCCCTGATGTACATTCTCTTATCGCCAACGGCGAACCGGCCCATCGCGTGGTTTTAGGGGCCTGGCACAGCGAAGGATCAATGGTAAAAGTGACGCAGGAAGGTGTAGAACTGATCGCCTTCCCGTTTTAACGGATTCTCATTTTTTCGCCCGTTTCTCAGCCACGCAACCGTTTTCCTTGCCGTTATTACATGCTATTCTCTGTGCCCTCGAAAGCAGTGTGTTTCGCACCACAGGAGTTTTAAGACGCATGTCTTCCCGCAATAATCCGGCGCGTGTCGCCATCGTGATGGGGTCCAAAAGCGACTGGGCTACCATGCAGTTCGCCGCCGAAATCTTCGAAATCCTGAATGTTCCGCACCACGTCGAAGTGGTCTCCGCACACCGTACCCCGGACAAACTGTTCAGCTTCGCCGAAAGCGCCGAAGAGAACGGCTACGAGGTGATCATTGCCGGTGCGGGCGGTGCAGCACATCTGCCAGGCATGATTGCCGCCAAAACGCTGGTGCCGGTACTGGGCGTACCGGTGCAGAGCGCCGCGTTAAGCGGTGTCGATAGCCTCTACTCCATCGTTCAGATGCCGCGCGGCATTCCGGTCGGTACGCTGGCAATAGGTAAAGCGGGTGCCGCAAACGCCGCCCTGCTCGCCGCGCAGATCCTCGCGACGCATGATAGAGACTTACGTCAGCGTCTGGCGGACTGGCGTAAAGCCCAGACCGACGAGGTGCTGGATAACCCGGACCCGCGGGGTGCAGCATGAAGCAGGTTTGCGTCCTCGGTAACGGTCAGTTAGGCCGCATGCTGCGTCAGGCCGGTGAGCCGCTGGGTATTTCCGTCTGGCCCGTCGGGCTGGATGCCGAACCGGAAGCCGTGCCCTTTCACCAGAGCGTGATTACCGCCGAGATTGAACGTTGGCCGGAAACCGCACTCACCCGCGAACTGGCGCGCCATAACGCCTTTGTTAACCGCGATGTGTTTCCGATCATTGCCGACCGCCTGACGCAAAAACAGCTGTTCGACAAGCTCGGCCTCGCAACCGCCCCCTGGCAGTTATTGTCTGATAAAAGCGAGTGGAACGATGTGTTCGCCATGCTGGGCGAACTGGCGATCGTGAAGCGTCGCGTGGGTGGTTACGACGGCCGTGGACAGTGGCGTCTGCGCGCAGCAGAAACCGCCGAGCTGCCGGACGAGTGCTACGGCGAGTGCATCGTTGAACAGGGCATTAACTTTAGCGGCGAAGTGTCGCTGGTTGGCGCACGTGCGCACGATGGCAGCACGGTCTTTTATCCGCTGACCCACAACCTGCATCAGGACGGCATTCTGCGTACCAGCGTGGCGTTTCCGCACGCGAATGCCGACCAACAGGCGCAGGCGGAAGAGATGCTCTCAGCCATTATGCACGAGCTGGGCTACGTGGGCGTGATGGCGATGGAGTGCTTCGTCACCCCATCCGGTCTGCTGATCAACGAGCTGGCACCGCGCGTCCACAACAGCGGCCACTGGACGCAAAACGGCGCGTCCATCAGTCAGTTTGAGCTGCACCTGCGCGCCATTACCAACCTGCCGCTGCCGCAGCCGGTGGTGAACAGCCCGTCGGTGATGATCAACCTGATCGGGACCGATCTGAATTACGACTGGCTGAAGCTGCCGCTGGTACATTTGCACTGGTACGACAAAGAGGTGCGTCCGGGTCGTAAAGTCGGTCACCTGAACCTGAATGACAGTGACACGGACCGCCTGAGCGCGACGCTTGAAGCCATCACTACTCTGCTGCCGCCAGAATATGCGAGCGGCATTGTCTGGGCGCAATCTAAGCTCAAATAAGCGATAAGTGCCGGGGAGTTGATCTTCCCCTTCCCCGGCCACTCCTCACGCGCGTAAAATCCCCTTCCATTGCTGTTTTGATTTCTGGAATAACCATGAACGATGGAACGGACTATCGCGCGATCCTCGCATCCGATACCCCTTTAATCGACGTTCGCGCGCCGATCGAATTTGCCCAGGGCGCGATGCCTGCGGCACTCAACCTGCCCTTGATGAACGATGACGAGCGCGCCGCCGTTGGCACCTGTTATAAGCGTCAGGGGCCTGAGGCGGCTCTGGCACTCGGCCACAGCCTGGTGAAGGGCAAAACCCGTGACGATCGCATCAACGCCTGGCGTGAAGCCTGCCTTGCGCACCCCGGCGGCTATCTCTGCTGCGCGCGCGGCGGTCAGCGCTCGCACATTACCCAGTCCTGGCTGAAAGAGGCAGGAGTCGATTACCCGCTGATTGCCGGTGGTTATAAAGCCCTGCGCCAGACCGCGATTCAGGTCACCATCGAACAGGTGCAAAAACCGATGGTGCTGATCGGCGGCTGTACCGGGAGCGGTAAAACGCTGCTGGTCAAACAACACGCGCAGGGTGTCGATCTGGAAGGTCTGGCGCACCATCGCGGCTCGTCATTTGGCCGGACGCTCACGCCCCAGCTTTGCCAGGCGAGTTTTGAAAACCACCTTGCGGTTGAGCTGTTGAAAAAAGAGGCCACGCGCTGGGTGCTGGAAGATGAAGGCCGGATGATTGGCTCCAACCACCTGCCGGAGTGTTTGCGTGACCGCATGGGGGAAGCACCTATCGTGGTGGTGGACGATCCGTTTGACATTCGTCTTGAGCGCCTGCGCGAGGAGTATTTCGACCATATGTGGGCGGATTTTTCTGCCGCATACGGCGAAGAGGCGGGCTGGAAGGAGTACAGCGAGTACCTGCATCACGGGCTTTACGCCATTCGCCGCCGACTGGGGCTGCAGCGCTTTGCGGAATTCACCGCGCTGTTAGATGCCGCGCTGTTGGAACAGCAACGCTCCGGCAATACCGAAGCACACTTTAGCTGGCTTGCGCCGCTGCTGAACGATTACTACGACCCGATGTACAGCTATCAGCTGGAAAAGAAAGCGGAGAAGATTGTCTGTCGCGGGACGTTTGAAGAAATAGCTGAGTGGCTTAATCGCTGAAAAAAGCCGGGTGGCGGCTACGCCCGGCCTACGCGAACTTTTGTAGCCCCGGTAAGCGCAGCGCCACCGGGGAACAGACGACTCAGAAGTCGTAACGCAGACGCACCAGGTTCATGTCGCCCAGGTCATCGGTGCTGGAGGTGAACACGTGTTCGTAATCCACACGGAAACCGTAATCCAGCTGGAAGCTGATACCCACGCCGTTGTCGATGCGCTGGTAGTTACGGCCATTCACGTACTCAATACGGTCACCCATAAAGTAAGGCTGGATGGATTTCACCGCATACTGATTGATTGGGAATTTATACCCTGCAAAGTATTCAATACCCCACGCATCACCAGCAAAGTAGTTGTCGGTAGACACTTTTTTGGTGGTCATGAAGTTCTGATACCAGCCGCCGCCAGCAGAGAAGGTCCAGTTATCCGGCGTCCAGCTCAGCGCCGTACCGAGGATATTCTGGTCGTAGGTTTTGCTGTCGCCGTTGTCCGGGTTACGCATCTCCGCACGGGTGTAGTTCCATGCTGCGCCCCAGGTCAGATCGGTGGTCAGGTGGTAATCCAGACCCAGTGAACCGCCGCCTTTACGTTTGTAACGCAGGCCGTTACCCGGCAGGTATTCACCATCTTCAAACAGGTAAGAAGCATAGATATCCGCATCGCCCACGGTTTTCTTATATTTCAGCATTTTGCGTGAACGATAAGATCCGTCATAGTCGCCGTTAATCCCGTTACCTGGTGCCTGACCAATCATGTCGTAGTCCCAGATATCGGTTTTCGCCCCCACCACATCGTAGTAAACGCTGTTCTGTTGACCGAAGGTCAGCGTACCCCAGGTATCGCTTTTCAGGCCGGTGTACAGCATACGGCGAGAGGTGTCGTTTGCACCTTCTGCGTAGTGGTTATCCCAGTCGAACAGCGCCGGAATGTTCACACCCAGCTCGTAGTAGCTGACCCAGCTGATGTCATCAAACAGATAGTAATCAGCCGCGAAACGGAAACGGGTGCCGCCATCGAAGCCATTACGTTTGTAGGAGCCTTTATCACCATCACCGGTCATCATGTTGAACTGCGGACGAATACTGCCGCCCACGGTGAAGTTCAGACGGCTCAGCGGGTCACCCGCCTGAGGATCTTGCTTAAGAACAGTGATTTCCGCCTGGGATGCAAAGGAGGCCAGTGCCACTGCTGCGCCGATGGTTGCCGCCAGCGCTGTTTTTTTTATAGTCATTATTTTTCCTTAATAGACACGCTGCTAAATATTTAGCAGATGAATATTAACTGGAAATATTCTGGCTGTGTGGGCGGGTTTTTAATGTTTTGTGCTGCTAAAACATGAGGTATTACCTATTTGTGCTACTAAGTGATTACGCACCAGCATATAAACCGGTGCGCAATCATCACGGAAATGAATTAACTGACAAACTGCCGAAACAGCGCTTTGCCTTTTAACAGCCGTGTGCCCAGCCAGCCGCCGCACAGCGACAACAGCACCGCACCACAGACAGGTAGCGTAAACCACAGCCGCCAGTCAGGCTCCCACGGGAAATCGAAGACTCTGGTCTGCAGTACCGCCAGCGCCGTCTCTGCACCGATGGCCGCCACCAGACCAGCCACCAGCCCAAGCAGCGCGAACTCGCTCCAGAGCGTGGCGCGTAACAGACGCTTGCTGGCACCGAGCGTGCGATAGACCACCAGCTCCTGATGACGCTGCCGCATGCCCACCTGTACCTGTGCCAGCAGTAACAGCAGACCGCAGATTGTCACCAGCACCACCATCACCTCCAGCGCGCGGCTCACCTGCTCCAGTACCTGCCCGACCTGCTTCAGGATCGCGCCGATATCCAGCAGACTCACCGTCGGAAATTCCCGGTTAAGCTGAGTCAGCATGCCGTTACCGTTCTCCCAGCGGAAGCTGGTCAGCCAGCTTTGTGGCTGCCCGTCCAGCGCACCCGCCGGGAAGATAAAGAAGAAGTTGGGCCGCAGGCTTTCCCAGTCCACCTTGCGCAGGCTGGTCACTCTGGCGCTGAAGTCCTGTGTATCACCGGTAAAAGTCACGCTGTCCCCCAGCCTGACGTTCAGGCGCTTCGCCAGCCCCTCTTCCATCGACACTTCACCCGCTTTCGGCGGCCAGGTGCCAGCGGTAATCGGGTTGTGATCGGGACGCTGCTCCTGCCAGGTCAGATTCAGCTCGCGGTTAAGTGCTTCGTCTGTATTGCCCTCCGTCGGCTGGCCGTTGATTTGCGTCAGACGCGCGCGAACAATCGGGTAGAACGACTCCGGCACAATGTGGTGCTCTGAGAGAAACGCTTTCAGTGGTGTCACCTGTTCAGGTGCAATGTTGATCAGGAAATAGTTCGGGCTTTCTGGTGGAAGCTGCTGTTGCCAGCGATCCAGCAGATCCCCGCGCAGCACCAGCAGAAGCGCCAGCAGCATAAACGACAGCGAAAACGCCGAAAGCTGGCTGAGGGTAGACCACGGCTGGTGCAGCAGGCGGTTGATCGCCAGCCTCACCGCAAGCGATTTGACGGTCAGCTTCCTGAGCACATTGAGCAACATCCAGCCGAGTGCGCCGCACAGCAGCGCCAGCACCACCGCGCCCGCCAGTACCGCCCATAACAACGTGCTACCGCCCATCAGCCAGGCCAGCAGACCAACCGCCACGGCGATAATAACGGGAAGGTAAAATTTCAGCGGCCAGACGTTAGCCACCACATCACGGCGCAACACGCGCAGCGGTTGTGTCGCGAGCAGTAGCCGATACGGGCGTAATCCAACCAGTAGCGAGATCACCGTCATTGCGCCAATAGCCCACAGCCACGGCCAGAGACTGGCTGGCGGAAGCGCGGCAGGCAGCACCGGTTTAAGCAGCACCATCAGCAGCTTTTCAAACACCAGTCCTATTGCCCCGCCGGTAACTGCCGACAACGCCAGTACCATCAGCCACTGGCCGACGATCAGCTTGCGCAGTTGCGCCCTGCCCGCGCCGAGGGTTTTCAGGATCGCCACCAGATCGTAGCGGCTGCGGCAGTAGTGCCCCATCGCCACGGCGACGGCCGCCACCGCCAGCAGCAGGGTCAACAGCGCCGAGAGCAGCAGGAACTGCTGAGAGCGCTCAAGGGATTTACCGAGCGCCCCCTCGTCCTGCTCCAGCCCGTACCAGCGGTGCTCCGGTTTTAGCTGTGGCAACAGCCATTTTTCATACGCATCCAGCTGTGCAGGCGTACCGCCAAATTTGTAGCGCCAGGTGACGCGGCTTCCCGGCTGCACCGCATTGGTTTTCGCCACGTCAGCGGTGTTCATCAGCAGACGCGGCGCGAGCTGGAACGGATTAAAGCCGGAATCAGGCTCCTGCACCACTTCCCCGGCAATTTTTAGCGTGGCATCACCGACGTCGATACTGTCACCGGTTTTCAGGTTCAGGAGCGCCATCAGGCGCGGAGCCAGCAGCACCGTACCGGCTCTCGGTTTTAACCCTGGCGGGCTGGTTTGCAGTTCGCCGTACATTGGATAAATATCATCGACCGCTTTAACGCTGGCCAACTGTGGCGTGTCGCCTGCGAAGGTCATGGTCTGGAAAGTAATCTGCTCACCAACCTTCAGCCCCTGCTTGCGCGCCTCGTCAATCCACGCGGGCGAGATCGGGCGCGAGCTTTGCAGCGCCCGATCGCCCGCCATAAATTCGCGGCTTTGCTGGCTTAAGCCTTTCTCCATTCGATCGCTGACGCTGCCGAGCGCCAGCACACACGCCACCGCCAGGCTTAACGCCAGCCAGACAATCAGCAGAGAGGGCGAGCGCCACTCGCGCCAGAACCAGCGGGTAATCATGCTTCCTCCTCAAGCACACCGTTCACCAGGCGCAGGCGGCGATCGCAGCGGGCAGCCAGTTGGGGATCGTGGGTGACCAGGATCAGCGTGGTGCCGTGTTCACGGTTGAGCGAAAACAGCAGATCGGCAATCTTATCGCCGGTTTTACGGTCAAGATTCCCGGTAGGTTCATCAGCAAACAGCACCTCCGGGCGGCCATTAAAGGCGCGCGCCAGCGCCACGCGCTGCTGCTCACCGCCGGAAAGCTGTGCCGGAAGATGGTCAAGGCGTTTTCCCAGCCCCAGTTGTTCCAGCAAGGCTTTGGCATGATCGCGGCTCTCGCGGGTATTTTCCCCGCGCAGCAGGCCCGGCAGTTCCACGTTTTCCAGTGCGTTCAGGGTTGGAATAAGCATGAAGGACTGAAAGACAAACCCGATGTACCGCGCACGCAGGGCCGCACGCGCCTCTTCATCAAGCTGGTGCAGCGGCTGGCCCACCAGGTTGACCTCGCCACTGCTGCCATCGTCCAGCCCGGCTAAAATGGCCAGCAGCGTAGACTTACCGGAGCCGGATTCGCCAATCAGCGCGATGGTTTCGGCGCGTTTGACAACGAGTTCAACTCCGGTAAGGATGGAAAGCTCGTGTTCCCCCTGACCGACGGACTTCTTAAGACGATGAACTTCAACAATGTTTTCCGCTGGCATTTGCCCTTCCTGTTTTTGATTCTGTTGACCTTCCGCGCGGCGGCTGCGGACACGTTACTCGTTCTGGGCGATAGCCTGAGCGCAGGCTATCGTATGGCGGCCAGTGCAGCGTGGCCCGCCCTGCTCAACGACAAATGGCAATCTCAAACCACCGTCGTTAACGGCAGTATCAGCGGCGATACCTCACAGCAAGGGCTGTCGCGACTCCCCGCCCTGCTCAAGCAACACCAGCCGCGCTGGGTGCTGGTGGAGCTGGGCGGCAATGACGGCTTGCGCGGCTTCCAGCCTCAGCAAACGGAGCAAACGCTGCGCACCATTTTGCAGGATATTAAAGCGGCCAACGCACAGCCGCTGCTCATGCAAATTCGCCTGCCCGCCAACTACGGTCGTCGGTATAATGAAGCCTTTAGCGCGATCTATCCTGCGCTTGCCAAAGAGTTTGATATTCCGCTGCTGCCATTTTTCATGGAAGAGGTTTATCTGAAACCCCAGTGGATGCAGGACGATGGTATTCACCCCAACCGCGATGCCCAGCCGTTTATTGCCGACTGGATGGCAACGCAGCTGGCCCCTTTAGTAAAACATGACTCGTCAAACAGCTGAGATCCTGACAGGTAAAGTTATGCAAAAATCGGTCTTAATAACAGGATGTTCCAGCGGAATTGGCCTTGAAAGTGCCCTTGAACTGAAGCGTCAGGGATTTTGGGTGCTGGCAGCCTGCCGCAAACCCGAAGATGTCGAACGCATGAATGGCAAGGGTTTAACCGGCATTTTGCTGGATCTGGATTCACCAGAGAGTATTGAACGTGCCGCCGACGAGGTTATCGCGCTGACCGAAAACCGATTATTCGGCTTGTTTAATAATGCCGGTTTTGGCGTGTACGGCCCGTTGCAGACCCTTTCACGAGAACAGCTTGAGCAACAGTTTTCTGCCAATTTTTTTGGTGTGCATCAGCTGACGATGCGTCTGCTTCCCGCCATGCTGCCGCACGGTGAAGGGCGTATCGTCATGACATCATCCGTGATGGGACTGATCTCTACCCCAGGCCGCGGGGCCTACGCCGCCAGTAAATACGCGCTGGAAGCCTGGTCGGATGCCCTGCGTATGGAGCTGCGCCACAGCGGGATCAAGGTCAGCCTGATTGAACCCGGCCCTATCCGAACCCGTTTTACCGAGAACGTAAACCAGACGCAAGCGGACAATCCCGTCGAAAATCCGGGTATCGCCGCACGTTTTACGCTTGGCCCGGAGGCCGTTGTCGCCAAAGTGCGCCATGCTTTTGAGAGTGATAAACCCAAAATACGCTATCCGGTCACGCTGGTGACCCATGCCGTCGGCTGGCTAAAACGCCTGCTGCCGGGCCGGATGATGGACAAAATTTTACATGGCTGAGTTGAAGCATCGCCGCTTACCCCCATGTAAAGAACAAACCGATAAAAGAGAATGCCGTATGTCCGTACAGAATATCGTCAATATCACTGAAGCAAACCTGCAACAGATCCTCGAACAGTCGATGACGCAACCGGTGCTGTTCTACTTCTGGTCTGAACGCAGCCAACACTGTCTGCAGCTGACGCCGATACTGGAGAGCCTTGCTGCGCAGTACAATGGTCAGTTCATTCTGGCGAAACTGGATTGTGACGCAGAGCCGATGGTGGCGTCACAGTTCGGCCTGCGTGCGATCCCAACGGTCTATCTGTTCCAGAACGGCCAGCCTGTCGATGGCTTCCAGGGGCCGCAGCCAGAAGAGGCGATCCGCGCCCTGCTGGATAAAGTGCTGCCACGAGAAGAGGAGCTGAAAGCGCAAGAAGCCGCGGCGTTGATGCAGGAAGGTAAATATGACGAAGCGCTGCCGCTGCTGAAAGACGCCTGGCAGTTGTCGAATCAGGATAGCCAGATTGGCCTGCTGCTCGCGGAAACGCAGATAGCCCTGCACCGTTCAGACGATGCAGAAGCCGTGCTGAAAACCGTTCCGCTACAGGATCAGGATACCCGTTATCAGGGTCTGGTCGCGCAAATTGAACTGCTGAAACAGGCGGCAGATACTCCTGAAATTCAGCAGCTTCAACAGCAGGTCGCCGATAATCCGGCCGATGCCGCGCTGGCGAGCCAGCTCGCATTGCAACTGCATCAGGTAGGCCGTAATGAAGAGGCGCTGGAACTGCTGTTCAGCCATCTGCAGAAAGACCTTGCTGCCGCAGAGGGTCAGGCGCGGAAGATGTTCCAGGAGATCCTGGCTGCACTGGGCACGGGTGATGCGCTGGCGTCTAAGTATCGTCGTCAGCTGTACGCGCTGCTCTACTGATGCAAAAGCCCGGTGGCGCTAACGCTTACCGGGCCTACAATGAACGGTTACACCGTAGGCCGGGCAAACGTGCCGCCCGGCGCAATTACCACGCGTTATAGGACGCCCGATATCAGGCAATGATTTTAGTTTCCGGTTGTCCGTTTCCCACCTCTTTACAGGGGCGAATTTCCCCCCGTTAACCGATATACTTAGAACAACAAACACGCAATTTTCTCATTACAGCATTCAAAACAGGAGGTTTTATGCTCATCGTTATTCCTGTCCTTATTTTCGTTGCGCTGGTCATTGTAGGCGCAGGCGTCAAAATTGTTCCGCAGGGCTATCAGTGGACGGTAGAACGCTTCGGTCGTTATACCAACACATTGCAGCCCGGTTTAAGCCTGATTGTTCCTTTCATGGACCGCATTGGTCGCAAGATCAATATGATGGAACAGGTACTGGATATTCCTTCTCAGGAAGTGATCTCTAAAGACAACGCCAACGTCACCATTGATGCGGTCTGCTTTATTCAGGTGATCGATGCCCCGAAAGCCGCGTATGAAGTGAGCAACCTGGAGCTGGCGATCGTGAACCTGACGATGACCAACATCCGTACCGTACTTGGCTCCATGGAGCTGGACGAGATGCTTTCCCAGCGCGACAGCATCAACACCCGCCTGCTGCACATTGTTGATGAAGCCACCAATCCCTGGGGGATCAAAGTCACCCGTATTGAGATCCGTGACGTGCGTCCACCGGCAGAGCTTATCGCCTCCATGAACGCCCAGATGAAAGCCGAACGAACCAAGCGCGCCTATATTCTGGAAGCCGAAGGGGTGCGTCAGGCGGAGATCCTGAAAGCCGAAGGGGAAAAGCAGTCGCAGATCCTGAAAGCCGAGGGCGATCGTCAGTCGGCATTCTTACAGGCGGAAGCGCGTGAACGTTCAGCAGAAGCGGAAGCCCGTGCGACGCAGATGGTATCCGAGGCCATTGCCGCCGGTGATATCCAGGCCGTGAACTACTTCGTCGCGCAGAAATATACTGATGCCCTGAAAGAGATCGGCTCCGCGAACAACAGCAAAGTGGTGATGATGCCGCTGGATGCCAGCAGCCTGATGGGTTCCATTGCCGGGATTGCTGAACTGATCAAAGACAGCGGAAACGAGCGTAAAAAATGATTGAGCTGATTGTTGCACATCCTCATGCGTTCTGGCTAAGCCTCGGTGGTTTGTTGCTGGCCGCGGAGATGCTTGGCGGCAACGGCTACCTGCTCTGGAGCGGCGTAGCTGCCGTTATTACTGGTCTGGTCGTCTGGATTCTGCCTTTCGGCTGGGAATGGCAGGGCGCGACATTCGCCGTTTTGACGCTGATTGCCGCGTGGCTGTGGTGGCGTTGGCTGAACCGCCAGGTCAGGGAGCAGAAACCAGCGGATGCGCATCTTAATCAGCGCGGGCAGCAGATCGTCGGCAAGCGTTTTACCCTCGACGCCGCGCTGGTGAACGGACGCGGACATATGCGCGTGGGTGATAGTTCCTGGCCGGTAGTGGCTGATGATGACCTCAGCGCCGGAACGCAGGTTGAGGTCATCGCGGTAGAAGGGATAACTCTGCGGGTCAGAGCCTGTTAAGCGTGGGTCTTGCGATGACAGCAGCCGGAAAGGTTGTCGATAATCGGGCAGTCGGCGCTGTCATCACCCGGACAGGATTCCGCCAGTTGCAGGAGCTGTTCACGCATCGACTGCAGCTCAACAATATGACGCTCAATCTCTGCCACTTTTTCCAGCGTCCGTTTTTTCACGTCCGCGCTGTGACGCTTCGGATCGTTAAACAGGTTGACCAGCTCGCCGCACTCCTCCAGGTTAAAACCCACCTGTCTGGCCTGGCGCAGTAACGTCAGTTCATCAAGATGCCGTTGCGTGTAACTGCGGTAGCCGTTTTCACTGCGCAGCGGCGGCGTTACCAGCCCTTTCTCTTCATAAAAACGAATCGCTTTGCTGGTCAATCCGGTTTTTTTCGCAACATCACTGATATTCACATTTCCCCCTTGACCTTCCCCTTGATGGAAGGTTTAACCTTCATAACAGTTAGCGAAAAGTGTTACTTAGGTCAACAACTGACCAGTTCATTATACGGGAGTTTTGTTATGTCTCACACTATTGACCTGACACTGGACGGCCTCTCCTGCGGCCACTGTGTCAAACGCGTTAAAGAAAGCCTGGAACAGCGTCCTGATGTTGAGAGCGCCGAGGTCACTATCGATCACGCCGCCGTCACCGGCAGCGCCAGTGCAGATGCGCTGATCGACACCATCAAACAGGCCGGTTACGGGGCGGAGCTAAGCCACCCAAAGGCTAAACCGCTGGCAGAGTCACCATCCCCGTCGGAAGCACTGACAGCGGCCACTCCTGAGCTTCCGGTAGCGGATGACATTGATGACAGCCAACAGCTGCTGATCAACGGCATGAGCTGCGCCAGCTGCGTCTCCAGAGTACAGAATGCATTGCAGGCTGTGCCCGGCGTCGCGCAGGCACGGGTTAATCTTGCGGAACGTACTGCGCTGGTGATGGGCAGTGCTTCCGCCGCTGATTTAGTGCAGGCCGTTGAGAAAGCGGGCTATGGCGCAGAAGCCATCGAAGACGATGCCAAACGCCGCGAACGCCAGCAGGAAACGGCCATCGCCACCATGAAACGCTTCCGCTGGCAGGCGATTGTCGCTCTGCTGGTCGGTATTCCGGTAATGGTGTGGGGCATGCTCGGCGACAACATGATGGTCACCGCGGATAACCGCACGCTGTGGCTGGTGATTGGGTTCATTACGCTTGCCGTAATGGTCTTTGCTGGCGGGCATTTTTACACCAGCGCCTGGAAGAGCCTGAAAAATCGCGCGGCGACAATGGATACGCTGGTCGCCCTCGGCACCGGTGCAGCATGGCTCTACTCGATGAGCGTTAACGTCTGGCCGCAGTGGTTCCCGATGGAAGCACGTCATCTCTATTATGAAGCGAGCGCGATGATTATCGGCCTGATTAACTTAGGTCATATGCTCGAAGCCCGCGCCCGTCAGCGCTCCTCGAAGGCGCTGGAACGGCTCCTTGATTTAACACCCCCGACGGCACGCGTGGTAACGGAGGACGGCGAAAAAAACGTTCCGCTGGCGGACGTTCAGCCCGGTATGACGCTGCGCCTGACTACCGGTGACCGTGTCCCCGTCGACGGTGAAATTACCCAGGGCGAAGCCTGGTTTGATGAAGCGATGCTCACCGGCGAACCCATCCCACAGCAGAAATCGCAGGGCGACGCGGTGCACGCGGGTACGGTCGTACAGGACGGCAGCGTGCTGTTCAGCGCCCGCGCCGTCGGCAGCCATACCACGCTGTCGCGTATTATTCGCATGGTTCGCCAGGCGCAAAGCAGCAAGCCGGAAATTGGTCAGCTTGCGGATAAAATTTCCGCCATTTTCGTTCCGGTTGTTGTGGGGATTGCCCTGCTGAGTGCGGCAATCTGGTATATCTTTGGCCCCGCACCGCAGATTGTTTATACGCTGGTGATTGCCACCACGGTGCTGATCATCGCCTGCCCGTGTGCGCTCGGCCTGGCAACACCGATGTCAATTATCTCAGGCGTCGGCCGCGCCGCTGAGTTTGGCGTGCTGGTGCGTGATGCCGATGCCCTGCAACGCGCAAGTACGCTGGATACACTGGTCTTTGATAAAACCGGGACGCTGACGGAAGGGAAACCGCAGGTCGTGGCGGTGCATACCATCGGCTTCGCGGAAGCAGACGCACTTCGTCTCGCCGCGGCCCTAGAACAAGGTTCCAGCCACCCGCTGGCTCGCGCCATTCTCGATAAAGCGAATGATTCCGCTCTGCCACAGGTCAGCAACTTCCGTACTCTCCGCGGGCTGGGTGTCAGCGGTGAAGCAGAGGGCCACGCGCTGCTGCTGGGCAATCAGGCGCTACTGAATGAAAACGGCATTGATACCTCAGCGCTTGAGAGTGAACTGAAAACGCAGGCTTCTCAGGGAGCAACGCCGGTGCTGCTGGCGGTCGACGGTCAAGCGATAGCGCTACTGGCTGTGCGCGATCCGTTACGCCAGGACAGTATGGACGCGTTACAGCGCCTGCACCGCGCGGGTTATCGCCTGGTAATGCTGACCGGGGATAACCCAACAACGGCTAACGCTATTGCCAAAGAAGCCGGTATTGATGAGGTGATTGCAGGCGTGCTGCCGGATGGCAAAGCGGATGCGATTAAGAACCTGCAACGTCAGGGGCGTCAGGTGGCGATGGTCGGTGACGGTATCAACGACGCGCCGGCGCTGGCCCAGGCGGATGTAGGTATTGCGATGGGTGGCGGGAGCGATGTTGCCATTGAAACGGCAGCGATTACATTGATGCGCCACAGTCTGATGGGGGTTGCGGATGCGCTGGCCATTTCGAAAGCAACGTTGCGCAACATGAAGCAGAACCTGCTGGGAGCATTCATCTACAACGCCTTCGGGATACCGATTGCCGCCGGGATTTTGTGGCCGCTGACCGGAACGCTGCTAAACCCGGTGGTGGCTGGGGCTGCCATGGCGCTCTCCTCCATTACGGTAGTGAGCAACGCCAACCGGCTGCTGCGGTTTAAACCGAAGGATTGAACCTTCTTCTCCTACGCGCTAGCATGAACCTTTCCGGTCATGGAGCGCGTATGAGTCTGTTTAATCGTATAAAAACATCGTTTCGCGCCCTCTTCCCCCGACGTTATGCCTGGCCTGGTATGGATATCTCACTCCCCGGCGGGCAACACCTGCACCTTGTGGGCAGCATCCATATGGGCACGCAGGATATGTCCCCGCTGCCTGCCGGCCTGATAAAACTGCTAAAGCATGCTGACGCGCTGGTCGTTGAGGCCGATATTTCGGGTCATGAGTCACCGTTTGCAGGACTGGAGCGCGCTCGTCCTCTTGCAGAACGTCTCAACGAAGCCCAACTGACCGAATTGACGCGGCTCGCGGATGAAACCGGCGTATCGCTCGCCATGCTGGACACCCTGCCGCTGTGGCAAATTGCGATGGTATTGCAGGCAACGCAGGCGCAGCGCCTGGGGCTGCGCGGTGATTACGGCATTGATTATCAGCTGTTAAATACGGCGCGGGCACGCAGTATGCCCATCATTGAGCTGGAAGGAACGGACAGCCAGATTGCCCTGCTTCGCCAGCTTCCCGATGATGGCCTGATGCTGCTGGATGACACCCTCACCCACTGGCACACCAACGCGCGTCTGTTGCAAACGATGATCGGCTGGTGGCTGGATGCGCCGCCCACGGGCAGTAAGCTGACATTACCGTCAACGTTCAGCGAATCGTTGTATGATGTGCTGATGAACGCGCGCAATCAGGCGTGGCGAGAAATGCTGTATGCTCTGCCTGCCGGGAGGTATGTCGTGGCCGTTGGCGCGCTGCATTTGTATGGGGAAGGGAATTTACCCTCACTGCTGAAATAAAAAAATGGCCAATATTTCTATTGGCCCGTCAAAGAGGAATTTCATCGTTTTTATTATGCCGAAGGAGACCTTCGGTTGAGCCGATTGTCGCTCAAAGTGACCATCACTGCCAATACTATTGCGCAAGATGGTGCTATTTTTTAGACAAACGTCAGGCGTATGCTGTTGGCATGAATTGTCTGTCGTAAGAAGGATAGCTATGACTCCCGCCGTTAAATTACTCGAAAAAAACAAAATTTCTTTCCGGATACACACTTACGATCACGATCCGCACGAGACAAACTTTGGTGATGAAGTGGTGCGTAAACTGGGTCTGAATGCCGACCAGGTCTATAAAACGCTGCTGGTTGCCGTGAATGGTGATATGAAACATCTCGCCGTCGCGGTGACACCTGTTGCGGGACAACTGGATCTGAAAAAAGTCGCCAAAGCGCTGGGGGCAAAAAAGGTCGATATGGCAGACCCGATGGTTGCGCAACGCAGCACCGGCTATCTGGTTGGCGGGATCAGCCCACTGGGGCAGAAAAAGCGTCTGCCAACGCTGATCGATGCGCCTTCGCAGGAATTTGAAACCATCTATATTTCTGGCGGCAAACGCGGGCTGGATATCGAACTGGCGGCGGGCGATCTGGCGAAAATGCTGGACGCGAAATTTGCGGATATTGCGCGCCGGGAGTAGACGAAAAAGCCGGGTGGCGGCTACGCCTTACCCGGCCTACATGTTGCTCCCGTAGGCCCGGTAAGCGCAGCGCCACCGGGCAACCAAACCCCGCACTACTGCCAGCTCACCTCACCCTTCGGCTCATACGCATTCACGTCAATCGGTGAATTCCGCTGGATAAACTGCTTCAGCACTTCCGCATCGATAAAGCCGGTATTCACATAGCCCGGTTTATTATCAATATGCGGATAGCCGTCACCGCCGGTGGCATTGAAACTTAACGTTGCCAGACGGTAGGTTTTGGCGGGATCAACCGGCTCGCCTTTGATTTTGAGGTCATTCAGCTTGCCATCTTTCGCCACAAAGCTGACGTTTGCAAACTGCGGATAGGCCCCGGAGTCCGGCTTCATCTGCGCCACGGCGGTCAGGTAGTCAATCACCTCTTTGCCGCTCATATCCGCATACACCACCACGTTACCAAACGGCTGTACCTTCAGCACATCTTTATAGGTGATATTTCCGCCTTCAATGGAGTCACGAATGCCGCCGCCGCTCATCACGCCAAAATCAGCGTTTGTACGCGCCATTTGTGCCGCCAGCACCAGATGCCCCATGTTAGTCTGCACAAAACGAACTTTGCTGCGATCCCCTTCCAGGCGACCATTCAGCGTGCCGATCTTCACGTCCAGCTGCGCTTTGCCTTTACTCTGGAACGGCGTCAGCAGCGAGAGCATCTGCTGGTTTTCCGCAATTTCTGGCGTATAAAGTACGCGCTCACTTTTCCCGTCCGGGTAAGTGACCTTCTTCTTCAGGTTGACCGGAATAAGCTGGTAATGCACCAGTTTCATCTCGCCGTTACGGAATTCAAAATCCGCGCGGCCCACGTATTTGCCCCACTCGTGGGCCTGCACAATCCAGATGCCGTTCTGACGATCCGGCGCACACGGCGTGCCGGGCACGTAATCCACCTGTTTTTTATTCTCTGACGCCATGCACACCGGGTCCTGTGAGTGACCACCCACAATCATCGCCAGCGAGCCCGCTGGCAGGCTGCGTGCCATCTCCACGTCGCCAGGAGCATTAGAGCCGTGCTCACCGTTGTCGTAGTGGCCCATATGGGTGGCGGCGATAATGACATCCGGTTTCTCGTTCTGCTGTAACTCCTGAATCACCAGCTTCGCTTCGTCTGCCGGTTTGCGGAATTCGATATCGGTGAAGAACTCAGGGTTGCCAATTTTTGCCGTGTCGTCAGTCGTTAACCCAATCACCGCGATTTTCAGATCCTGGCGCTTAAACAGCGCCCACGGCTTAAATAAACGCTCGCCGGTGCTTTTCTGGTAAATATTGGCGGAGAGGAACGGGAATTTGGACCATTTCTCCTGCTGGCGCAGCACGCTCAGCGGATTATCAAACTCATGGTTACCAACGGCCATCGCGTCGTAGCCGATTAAATTCATGCCGCGAAAGTCTGGCTCCGCATCCTGCAGGTCGGATTCTGGTACGCCAGTATTGATATCGCCACCGGATAACAGCAGCACACTGCCACCTTCTGCCGCCACCTCTTTACGAATGCCATCCACCAGCGTTTTTTGAGCAGACAGGCCATATTCGCCGTATTCGCTGCGCCAGAAGTGACCGTGGTGATCGTTGGTATGCAGAATGGTGATTTTATAGGTTTTGTCTTTCTCATACGCCTGCGCGGGCAGGCTTGCCAGCCCCCATGCAGCGATCAACGCCAGCGCAATGCCACGCTTCATTAACTTCATCTTCTCTCTCCCTGACCATAGACAAACGCAAAAATTACAATGAGTAATCAGAATAGACAAATATGTTTTCAGAATTGCGACTTTCTTCAAATGTCACAGACGGGTATGTTAGTCGGATAATAATTACACCCTGCATTTCTAATAACTAAAGACGTGGTAATTCTCTCTATGGCAATCAGTGAATCAACCCAGCCCGTTTCGGGCGCTCCGGCGTCGCCGCCAAAATCGCGCACCTCATTTAAGGTATTAGGCGCAATCAGTCTCTCGCATCTGCTCAACGACATGATCCAGTCGCTGATTCTGGCGATCTATCCGCTGCTGCAGTCCGAGTTTTCATTAACCTTCGTACAGATCGGGATGATCACCCTGACCTTCCAGCTGGCCTCCTCGCTACTGCAGCCCGTTGTCGGTTACTGGACGGATAAATATCCGATGCCGTGGTCGCTGCCGATTGGCATGTGCTTTACCCTGAGCGGGCTGGTACTGCTGGCCATAGCGGGCAGCTTTGAAGCGGTACTGGTCGCCGCCGCGCTGGTCGGCACCGGATCGTCAGTGTTCCACCCGGAATCCTCCCGCGTGGCGCGTATGGCCTCCGGTGGCCGTCACGGGCTGGCGCAATCCCTGTTCCAGGTGGGCGGGAATTTTGGTAGTTCCCTCGGCCCACTGCTGGCCGCAGTGATCATCGCCCCATACGGCAAAGGTAATGTGGCGTGGTTTGTGCTCGCGGCCCTGCTGGCGATTATCGTTCTGGCACAAATTAGCCGCTGGTATGCCGCTCAGCACCGCGTGAATAAAGGTAAACCTGCCGCGAAGGTTATCAATCCTCTTCCCCGTAACAAGATTATCCTCGCGGTCAGCGTGCTTCTGGTGCTGATTTTCTCGAAATACTTCTACATGGCGAGTATCAGCAGCTATTACACCTTTTATCTGATGCAAAAATTCGGATTATCGGTACAAAACGCCCAGTTCCACCTGTTTGCCTTCCTGTTTGCAGTCGCCGCAGGCACGGTGATTGGCGGGCCTGTTGGCGATAAAATCGGACGTAAATATGTGATTTGGGGCTCTATTCTGGGTGTCGCGCCGTTTACGCTGGTTTTACCCTACGCAAGCCTTGAATGGACAGGGATTTTAACCGTCATCATTGGGTTTATTCTTGCCTCGGCGTTCTCGGCCATTCTGGTCTATGCCCAGGAACTCTTACCGGGCCGTATCGGTATGGTTTCCGGTCTCTTTTTCGGCTTTGCCTTCGGCATGGGCGGCCTGGGCGCGGCGGTATTGGGGATGGTTGCAGACCACACCAGCATCTTCCTGGTCTATAAAATCTGCGCTTTCCTGCCACTTCTGGGGATGTTGACCATATTCCTGCCTGACAACCGCCACAAAGCGTAATTTCCGGGTCGCTAAAGTTTTACTTTGGCGACCTGATCCCCTGATGCTATAAGGCTTTCTTCTCTCTACGCCCCCGAATTTATCAAAATCTGCTTTTTTGACCGCATATTGCTGTTTTATTCAAACTTCAACAATTATTCATAAACATAACAATGAAAATTGTCATAAACTATTAATCGGCTTTTTGGTGTTTACGCCAAAAGAGGAACACCCATCACGAAAGGAGACGGAATGCATCACGCCACACCGCTTATCACCACCATTGTTGGTGGACTTGTGCTCGCTTTTATCCTTGGCATGATTGCCAACAAACTGCGTATTTCACCTCTTGTAGGCTATTTATTAGCGGGTGTGCTGGCGGGACCGTTTACGCCAGGTTTTGTGGCGGATACTAAACTGGCTCCCGAACTGGCGGAATTAGGCGTGATTCTGCTGATGTTTGGCGTCGGTCTGCATTTCTCACTGAAGGATCTGATGGCGGTAAAGTCTATCGCCATACCGGGAGCGATCGCCCAGATAGGGGTGGCGACGCTACTGGGAATGGCGCTCTCAGCAGTGCTGGGCTGGTCACTGATGACCGGTATCGTGTTCGGGCTGTGTCTTTCAACCGCCAGTACCGTGGTGCTGCTGCGCGCGCTTGAAGAGAGGCAGTTGATAGACAGCCAGCGCGGGCAGATCGCGATTGGCTGGCTAATTGTAGAAGACCTGGTGATGGTGCTGACGCTGGTTCTGCTGCCCGCTGTCGCCGGAATGATGGAAAAAGACAACGTTGGCTTCGCCTCGCTGGCGCTGGATATGAGCATCACTATCGGTAAGGTTGTGGCGTTTATTGCCATCATGATGCTGGTCGGCCGCCGTCTGGTACCGTGGATCATGTCCCGCAGTGCTGCGACCGGTTCCCGCGAACTGTTTACCCTTTCCGTGCTGGCGCTGGCGCTGGGTATCGCCTTTGGTGCCGTAGAGCTGTTCGATGTCTCCTTTGCGCTGGGTGCGTTCTTCGCCGGAATGGTGCTGAACGAATCCGAGCTGAGCCACCGCGCCGCACACGATACCCTGCCGCTGCGTGACGCGTTTGCGGTGCTGTTCTTTGTCTCCGTCGGGATGCTGTTCGACCCGCTGATCCTGATCCAACAACCGCTGGCCGTGTTGGGCACGCTGGCGATTATCATCTTTGGTAAGTCGGTTGCCGCCTTCTTCCTGGTGCGTCTGTTTGGTCACTCGCCGCGCACGGCGCTGACCATTGCCGCCAGTCTGGCACAGATCGGTGAATTCGCCTTTATTCTGGCCGGACTGGGCATGGCGCTGAATCTGTTGCCGCAGGCCGGGCAAAATCTGGTTCTCGCGGGGGCGATCCTCTCCATTATGCTGAATCCGGTACTGTTTGCGCTGCTGGAAAAATACCTCGAGAAAACCGAGACGCTGGAAGAGCAAACGCTGGAAGAGGCAACGGAAGAAGAGAAGCAGATCCCGGTGGATATCTGTAACCATGCGCTGTTGGTCGGCTTCGGCCGCGTCGGCAGCCTGCTCGGAGAGAAGCTGATGGCGCAGGGCATTCCGCTGGTGGTGATTGAAACGTCACGCACTCGCGTCGATGAGCTGCGCGAGCGTGGTATTCGTGCCGTACTGGGCAATGCAGCGAATGAAGAGATCATGAATCTGGCGCACCTGGACTGCGCGCGCTGGCTGCTGCTGACCATTCCAAACGGCTATGAAGCGGGTGAAATTGTGGCGTCGGCGCGCGAAAAGTGCCCGAATATTGAGATTATCGCGCGGGCCCACTATGACGACGAAGTCGAGTACATCACCGAACGCGGTGCAAATCAGGTGGTGATGGGTGAGCGTGAAATTGCGAATACAATGCTGACGCTGCTGGAGAAACCGCCGGTTGAAGTGACGGTGTCGGGTTAAAGAAAGCCTGCTGGCGCTACGCTTAGCAGGCCTACAAGTAGCCCCGGTAAACGCAGCGCCACCGGGGTTTTCTTTTAGCAATCAACGATCCCAATAAGCCTCTTCGAGGCTATCTTCCCTTTCCGGCAGCCCACGCGTTAAGCGCGGCGAATGCTGGTTCAGAACCTGATAACTCACCCGGTTCGCATACTTACACACCTGCGCCAGCGACGAATAAGTCAACCAGTTGAACTTGTGCTTGCTGGAGTTCGGCACGTTGGTTTTGTGATACGCGTTCGCCGTGATGTCATGCAGCAATGCCGCCAGCGCGCCGTCGCCTGCGCCGTTGGTATTCATGATCTTCTCCGGGCCGCCCATGTACGGTGCAATGTGGGAGAAAATACGCAGCGGGTTCACACAGTCTTTATGGCGCATAGCGCGGCTGAATTCGTACTGGTTGAACTCGGCAATCGCCCCTGGCAGCAGCGGGTGCTGGGTTTTGCGTTTGCTCTCTTCTTCCGTAAAGCCCGCCATGTACAGCCCAACCGGTCCGGCGGTACAGAGCACCAAATCCACCCAGTCCAGCGCTTTATTGGAGGCCAGCAGCGGATCGCTCTCGCCCGTCAACGCCTCAGCCTCTTCCTCGTTCATCGCCAGAATCGAGACGTGCTCTTTCAGGAAGGCCTGCCACCACTCAGGGTTATCGGCAATCACGAATTTAGTGCCGAGCGTCAGGACGACCGGGACGTTGTATTTCTTCGCGTACTCTACCGCCTTCATGGTCGCTTCCGGCATCGGTTCGCCCGGTTTGCAGCGCACCAGGTAGGAGGTGAGCACCAGCGCAGATGCGCCCGCGATCACCGCTTCCGGGATGCTCTCCGCACGCAGTTTGTTCATGTGGCCTGGGCTGATGGCAAAGGTACGCTCACCGGAATCGCTGATCAGCGTGAAGCAGCGGCCAATCGGCCCGTCGACGCCCTGCAGATAGTTCAGATCGGTACGGCTTGAGGTATTGCACAGGTAGCGGTAGGCGTAGCCACCGATTTCAATATTGCTGCACATCACGCCCAGCAGAACCGAACGGTCATCTGCCAGGACGGAGTAGTTATGCATAGTGTTGCCGATAGTGCCACCGGCAAACTGGTGGGTGATCAGATTTTCGCGCACCAGCTCCTGGTACAACGCTTCGGCAACGTCGTCCTCAATCACCAGTGAGTGTCCGGCGCTCAGACCGTAACGTGCGACAAACGCATCATCCACTTTGGCTTCAATGTCCACCAGCGTCTGATCGATACCTACCACCCATGCGGCACTGGTTTCGTTTACCGGCTGGATTTGCTGCAGCAGCGGATCGCGGGCGTTAACGGGAAAGTAGTGTTTGGATTTGCGTTTACCGGGAAATTTCATGGTCTGAACTGTGCAAGGATTATGGGCCGGGAATGGTAGCACAAACCCGGCCTAAAGCGCGATCAGCGGCTGTTCGTTACCAGCGAGACCATCATGTCGATATGTTCAGGAGCGTCGTTAAGTGCCGGAATGTATTCGTACTTTGTCCCACCCGCTTCAAGGAAAAACTCCCGGTTCTGAACCGCAATTTCCTCCAGCGTTTCAAGGCAGTCCGCCGAAAAGCCCGGCGACATGACCTGAACATGTTTCACGCCTTTCTCACCCAGCATTTTGAGCGTTTCATCGGTGTACGGCGTGAGCCACGGCTCGCGCCCAAAGCGCGACTGGAAGGTCATCATCACCTTCTCTGGCGGCAAACCGAGCGCAGAAACCAGCTCACGGGTGGTGTCGCGGCAGCGTTGCGGGTAATCATCGCCTTCATTGGCGTAACGCTGCGGGATGCCGTGATAGGAGAGCAGAAGCAGATCCGGTTCGCCATGTTTTTCAAACGAGACGCGCGCGCTGCTGGCAAGCGCCTTAATGTAGAGATCGTTATCGGCATAATCGCGAATAAAGGTCACACCCGGAATACGACGACGGGTGGCAAGAATGCGCGCCAGCTCATCCCAGACGGCTGCCACCGTAGAGCAGGAATACTGCGGATAAAGCGCCAGCACGATAATGTGCTCAACGCCTTGCGCCAGAAGCGCGTCGACAGCGCTTTCCAGCGATGGCTTACCGTAGCTCATGCCGAGCGCCACCGGCATATCCGGCAGACGGGCAGCCAGCGCTTTTTCCTGACGACGGCTGTAAACCATCAGCGGTGAGCCCTCTTCCATCCACACGGACTGGTAGAGCTTTGCCACGCGTGGAGAGCGAATCGGCAGAATGACGCCACGCAGCAGCGGCCACCACAGCAATCTCGGGGTATCCACAACACGCGTGTCGCTTAAAAATTGTCGCAGATAGCGTTTTACCGCGTCTGGAGTGGGTGCTTCTGGAGTGCCCAGATTGGCAAGCAGGATGCCGGTTTTCGCCTGACTCATTCACGCCTCTTAACCTTTTGATTAGTTATCAATTGTAGCGGAAATGCGTTTAAACGGAACCCATTGCTGTGATAGGTAAGATGAGAATTTTTCTCACCCGGAGGAACCGGGTGAGAGACATGCCATTAGCCGAGGATTTTTTCCAGCTCTGCACGAACGTCAGCGACAGCTTTGGTGCCGTCAACTTTCGCGTATTTGGTGTTACCCGCCTGCGCTTCTTTGCTGTAGTAGCCGATCAGCGGGGCCGTCATCTGATGGTATTCCACCAGGCGCTTACGCACGGTCTCTTCCTGATCGTCTTTACGGGTGGTCAGCTCTTCGCCGGTCACGTCGTCTTTGCCTTCAACCTTAGGCGGGTTGAATTTGATGTGGTAAACGCGGCCAGAGGCAGCGTGTACGCGACGGCCCACGATACGGTCAACGATCAGCTCGTCCGGTACGTCGAACTCCAGCACGTAGTCCACGTTGATGCCCGCTTCTTTCATGGCGTCAGCCTGAGGAATGGTGCGTGGGAAGCCGTCCAGCAGGAAACCGTTACGGCAGTCTTCCTGAGCAATGCGCTCTTTGACCAGCGCGATAACCAGCTCGTCGGTCACCAGCTTGCCTGCGTCCATGATGTCTTTCGCTTGTTTACCCAGCTCGGAGCCAGATTTAACAGCGGCGCGCAGCATGTCACCGGTGGAGATTTGCGGAATACCGTATTTCTCCATGATGAACTGAGCCTGAGTTCCTTTACCCGCGCCCGGAGCGCCAAGCAGAATAATACGCATTGCGAAAATCCCCTCAAAAGTCGATTCAATTTTTCAAAAAGCGCTAAACAATACCACCAGAACGGGTATGGCTCAAGGAAGGCGGGAAGGCTGAAACGGTTAACGGGGGGAGAATATTTGGGAGGGTGCGGTTTGATGCCCTCACCCCGGCCCTCTCCCACGGGAGAGGGAGAAGACCAGGGGAGGCGTGGTCAATTACGCCAGCAGCAGCGCATTCACACGTTTAATGAACAGGTTAGGATCTTCCAGCGTGCCGCGCTCGGCCAGCAGGGACTGATCCAGCAGCAGCTCAACCCACTCAGCGAAGCGTGCTTCGTCCTGAGTATCCGCTGCGCGTTTTACCAGGGGGTGATCCGGATTAAGCTCAAAGATATATTTCACTTCCGGCATCGCCTGGCCCGCCGCGGCGAACAGTTTTGCCATCTGAGTGCTCATTTCGTCGGCATCGGTGGTGACAATGGCCGGGGTGTCGGTCAGACGGTGCGTGAAGCGCACCTCTTTCACGCGGTCGCCCAGCAGGGTTTTCACGCGCTCAACGAACGGCTCCAGCGCTTTCTCAGCTTCTTTCGCGCTTTCATCCACTTCATCCGCCAGCTTGTCGATAGATTCGTCGGCTTTGGCCACGGACTGGAAGGATTTACCGTCGAACTCGGTCAGGTAGTTCATCATCCATTCGTCGATGCGGTCAGAAAGCAGCAGCACTTCGATGCCTTTCTTACGCAGCAGCTCCAGGTGCGGGCTGCTCTTCGCCGCCGCATAGCTGTCGGCGGTGATGTAGTAGATCTTCTCCTGCCCTTCTTTCATGCGGGAAACGTACTCTTCCAGCGACACGGTCTGCGCGGAGGAGTCGGTATGCGTGGAGGCGAAACGCAGCAGTTTGGCGATCGTTTCAACGTTCGCGGTGTCTTCCGCCGGACCTTCTTTCAGCACCAGACCGAACTGTTTCCAGAAGGTCTGGTATTTTTCCGCGTCGTCTTTCGCCAGTTTTTCCAGCATCTGCAATGCACGTTTGGTCAGGGCGTTACGCAGGTTACGGGTGACGGTGCTGTCCTGCAGGATTTCACGGGAGACGTTCAGCGGCAGATCGTTGGAGTCGATCAGGCCACGGACAAAGCGCAGGTAGTTCGGCATGAACTGCTCGGCGTCGTCCATGATGAACACGCGCTGCACGTACAGCTTCAGGCCGTGCTTGTGATCGCGGTTCCACATGTCCCACGGTGCCTGCGCCGGGATGTACAGCAGGCTGGTGTACTCCTGCTTGCCTTCCACGCGGTTGTGGCTCCAGGTCAGCGGGTCGGTAAAGTCGTGGGCGATGTGCTTGTAGAATTCGTTGTATTCGTCGTCTTTGATTTCAGACTTATTGCGCGTCCACAGCGCCTGCGCCTTGTTGATCTTCTCCCAGGAGACCACGGTTTCGCCGTCTTTCTCTTCCTGTTTTTCAATCTCAACCGGCAGCGCGATGTGGTCGGAATATTTGCTGATGATGGAGCGCACGCGCCAGTCGTTCAGGAAATCATCTTCGCCTTCACGCAGGTGCAGGGTGATTTCGGTGCCGCGATCCGCTTTGGTGATGTCATCAACGGTGTACTCGCCTTCCCCTTTGGATTCCCACAGCACGCCGTTTTCAGCGCTGTCGCCCGCCGCGCGGGTGCGCACGGTGACTTTGTCCGCCACGATGAACGCCGAGTAGAAGCCCACACCGAACTGACCGATCAGCTGGCTGTCTTTCGCCTGGTCAGAGCCCATGGACTCAAGGAACGCTTTGGTGCCGGATTTGGCGATGGTCCCGAGGTGGTCGATCACCTCGTCACGGTTCATCCCGATGCCATTATCGGCGATGGTCAGGGTACGGTTCTCTTTGTTGAAAGAGACGCGCACGCGCAGCTCGCCGTCACCTTCATACAGATCCGGGTTAGACAGCGCGCGGAAGCGCAGCTTGTCCGCCGCATCCGAGGCGTTGGAAATCAGCTCGCGCAGGAAGATTTCTTTGTTGGAATACAGGGAATGGATCATCAGGTGCAGAAGCTGTTTTACTTCTGACTGGAAACCACGGGTTTCTTGTCCTTTCATCTAAGTCGACCTCAACAATGCCATTTAATGGGGTTTTGAAACGTTGAGGGAGAGATGGGGATAAGAGAGGAAATTTTCAAGCGGAGGCCGCGCATGCAGCCTCCGTTTGGTCAGAAAATAATCTTGTGACGCCCGGCCAGAGAGTGCGACAGCGTGGTACCGTCCACCATCTCCAGCTCGCCGCCCACCGGTACGCCGTGAGCAATGCGGCTGGCATCAACGCCATACTGCGCGCACAGTTCAGCGATATAGTTGGCGGTTGCCTCCCCTTCCACCGTCGGGTTGGTGGCGAGGATCACCTCTTTGATCGTTTCCGATTCGAGACGCTGCTCAAGACGGTCAAGACCAATATCATCCGGGCCAATGCCGTCCAGCGGGGAAAGATGCCCCATCAGCACGAAGTAGCGGCCGGAAAACTGCCCGGTCTGCTCGATGGCGTAGATGTCCGCCGGACTCTCCACCACGCAAATCTGACCGTTTTCCTGACGACGCGGATTCGAGCAGATGTTGCAGACATCCTGCTCGGTAAAGGTACGGCAATCCGCACAGTGACCAATTTCTGACATGGCGCGGGTCAGTGCCTGCGCCAGGCGCATCCCGCCGCTGCGGTCGCGCTGCAAAAGCGTGAACGCCATGCGCTGCGCCGACTTCGGGCCAACGCCCGGCAGGCAGCGCAGTGCTTCCATTAACTGCGTGAGCAGCGGACTGGTTTGCATCAGAACGGCATCTTGAAGCCCGGCGGCAGTTGCATACCGCTGGAAACAGAGGCCATTTTCTCTTTCTGCGTTTCGTCGATACGGCGCGCAGCATCGTTAAACGCGGCAGCAACCAGATCTTCCAGCATCTCTTTGTCGTCTTCGAGCAGGCTTGGGTCGATTTCAACGCGGCGGCAGTTGTGCGCACCGTTGATGGTCACTTTGACCAGACCCGCACCAGATTCACCTGTGACTTCCAGCTGAGCGATCTCTTCCTGCATCTTCTGCATTTTTTCCTGCATCTGCTGAGCCTGCTTCATCAGGCCACCCAGACCGCCTTTTCCACCAAACATAGGCTTCTCTCTCTTTCACGTTTAATGATGACAACCGTAAGTCAGACTCACGATCAAATGGGGCGAATACTCTCTTCATCCAGATCCGCGTCGAAGAACCGGCGCAGCGTCTGGATGTTGTTATCCGCAATAATCGCCTCGCGCGCCTGCGCGAGCTTCTCTTCATAAATGGCCTGCCGCCACTCCAGCGGCGTTTTAACTGCCGGATTATCATCTTCAATGATAGTCAATTCAACCGGCGCACCCTGTAATGTGGCGAGCGCCTCCGCCAGCGCTTTTTGGGCACCAGGGGAGTTCAGGTGCCGTTGACCAGGGCGCAAATGTAAACGCACCTGATTGCCGTCCTGCTCTTTCCAGGCGTTCAGCGCGACCTGCTCCACCAGCTTCGGCAGTTGCAGTTTGCTGACCTCAGCGGCCCAGGCGTCACGCTCAATCGATTCTTCGGCGAGCTTCGCGGAAAGCTCCGGCGTTTTCTCATGCTCCAGCGCCTTTTTCAGCGCTTTCGGCGTGGCGACCTCTTCTTTCACCGTTTCGATGAGGGTGGTCGCTTTCCAGCGGTATGCCTCTTCTTTCGCCGGGGCTTTTTGCTCAAGCGCGGACGGTGCCGGGCGCGATTGTACGCGCTCCGTTACCGAAGCCAGTCGTTCAAGCGCGGCGTTGTTCACCGGCCGCGCTCTTCCTGGCGCTGCCGGTTCACTCTTTTTTGGTTTGGTTGCTCCCTGCGCACGTTGCAACTGGCTTCGTGCGGCAAGCACCGAACTGGTGGCATCCGACAGCGGCACGTTTTGCTGCGGCGGCGGTGTCGGCTGCGGTGGCACCTGCTGCTGCGACATCACCGCCGTAGGGGCGACGGGCGCAAAAGACTGCTGCGGCACTTCCGGCTCAGGCAGCGGCATACGCGGGTGGAACGCCAGCGCGCGCAGCAGCGTCATTTCGACACCCATGCGGCGGTCCGGTGCAAACGGCAGCTCTTTGCGGCCAATCAGCAGCGTCTGATAATAAAGCTGTACGTCGGCAGGCGGTACGGTGCGGGCAAGTTCACGCATGCGCTGTTCGATGGTCGCCATATCTGCGCCAATCGCCGACGGAGAAAGCTGCAGCATCGCCACGCGGTGCAGCAGACTGAGCATTTCCACCAGCAGCGCTTCCCACTCGACGCCACGGGCAGAGGCCGCGTTAACCAGCGACATCACGCGCTCGCCGTTGGCGGCGATCATCGCTTCGATCAGCGACAGCGCCTGATCGTCATCCAGCGTGCCGAGCATGGTGCTGACCGCATCGGTGGAGAGTTTGCCGTCACCGCTGGCAATCGCCTGGTCGGTCAGGCTTAACGCATCGCGCAGGCTGCCGTCGGCGGCACGTGCCAGCAGTTGCAGGGCGCGTGGCTCATGAACAATCTTCTCTTCATCAAGAATGTGTTCGAGCTGAGCGCGGATCTGCTCAACGTCCAGCGCCTTCAGATGGAACTGCAGGCAGCGCGACAGGATCGTGACCGGCAGCTTTTGCGGATCGGTGGTCGCCAGCAGGAACTTCACATGTGCAGGCGGCTCTTCCAGCGTTTTCAGCAGGGCATTGAAGCTGTGGCGCGACAGCATGTGCACTTCATCGATCAGGTAGACCTTGAAGCGGCCACGCGCCGGGGCGTACTGCACGTTGTCGAGCAGATCGCGGGTATCTTCCACTTTGGTGCGCGAGGCGGCGTCGATCTCGATCAGGTCGACAAAACGCCCCTGTTCAATCTCCCGGCAGTTATCACACACGCCGCACGGCGTGGCGGTGATCCCGGTTTCACAGTTCAGACCTTTTGCCAGCAAACGGGCAATAGAAGTCTTACCGACGCCGCGGGTGCCGGAGAAAAGATAGGCGTGATGGATGCGACCTAGCGACAAGCCGTTCGCCAGGGCCGTCAGCACATGTTCCTGACCGACAACGTCAGCAAAGGTTTGTGGTCGCCATTTACGGGCTAACACCTGATAACTCATGGGCAGGCTCTGCAACGCTGGAAGGTGAATTTATGGAGGGGAATGCTATCACAACCTCACCCATTGAGCGAGGTTGTGAAAACCGGGATTAATGACCGGGGAAAGGCACCAGGCTGTAGCTGGTAATACCCTGTTTTTCCAGGCGCTGTTCACCGCCGAGATCGAACAGGTTGATGATGAAGGCCGCGTCGGTCACTTCACCACCCAGACGACGGATCAGCTTCACGGTCGCTTCGATGGTGCCACCGGTCGCCAGCAGATCGTCCACCACCAGCACTTTGTCGCCTGGTTTGATGGCATCAACGTGGATTTCCAGCTGATCGGTGCCGTATTCCAGTTCGTAGCTTTCTGCGATGGTTTCACGTGGCAGTTTGCGCGGTTTACGCACCGGCACAAAACCCACGCCCATTGCCAGCGCAACCGGTGCGCCGAACAGGAAGCCACGGGCTTCTGTACCTACTACTTTAGTGATCCCGGCGTTTTTATAACGCTCGACCAGCAGTTCGATGCTGAGCGCGTACGCTTTCGGGTCTTCCAGCAAGCTGGTGACATCACGGAAAAGAATGCCAGGCTTCGGATAGTCCTGGATGCTTTTGATGCTGTTTTTCAGATATTCAAGCTGCTGTGCAGTTGCGGTCATCGGTTTGTGCCTAAATGAAACAGTGTTACTCACGGCGCGTAAAGAGGCGGTCAAAGTTACAATTGTTTAACCTTTGACCAGGCGCACCTGTGCTCGAAAACGGTCGAATTTACTGGCTGCGCGCGATAATTGCAACAGCCATGATAAGGCTTCAGTGCTTTTGTTGCTTTTCATCAACCACGGGGATGCGCCACATAAAGATAAGCAGGCAGGTCAGGATCGCCAGTAGCAGGATACGCACCCACATCATTTTCACCAGCCATAATGAGATGGCGAAGGTAATCAGGATCACCGCAATGGCGCGCGGCTTTGCGCCAGGCGGCATTGCCCGGTGTTTTTGCCAGTGACGCAGGTAACCGCCAAACCATGAACGGTACAGCAGCCAGTGGTGAAAACGCGGCGACGAGCGGGCAAAGCACCACGCCGCCAGCAGAATGAAGGGCGTGGTCGGCAGTAATGGCAAAACGACACCCAGCGTGCCAAGCACTACCGCGAGCCAGCCAATGATGATTAAAATAGTACGCTGCATAATGCGAATCGTTATCAAACTGAACGGCTACTTTACCACTGGAGAGCGCATTGAAAACAGCCTTGCTTCTGGAGACGCTACAAAATCAGCTGACCGCCCTGCGCGCGCAGGCCACACCGCTGATGGGGCACGCCACGCTGAAGCCGCGCTTTGACCGACAGCTTTTTCGTACCCGCAGCACCTTAATCCAGGATTATCTTGCCGAAGCGCAGACGAATCTTGATGAGTTACGTCATGCGGTACAGAACGAGCAACGGGAACAGGTGGCGTGGCTTGCGGAACATCTTACCGAGCAGATCACCGCCCTGCATCGCGAAATTACAGCCTGGCCGCTGCGCGCATGGGACAGCGCATCGCCGGGCCTCGGCAAATGGCAGCGCAAACGGCTGGAGAACCAGGAGTTTGAGCGTCGCCTGTTTGAGATGAAGCGCGAGCGTGAAGCGCGTCTGAACAACAGCGAGACGCTGGAAGAGCAGCAGTTATTGATGCGCGAGATTAGCGCTCTGGAAGGTCGCCTGGTCCGCTGTAAACAGGCACTGGAAGAGATTGAGCGCGTTATTGAACGCCTGACCCGTTAACAGGAGCCACTGATGTCACTGGAAAATGCCCCCGACGAGGTCAAGCTGGCCGTCGATTTAATTATGCTGCTGGAGAATCACGAGATCCCGGCGGAGACGGTGCTGAAAGCGCTGGAGATTGTGCGAAAAGATTTTGAGGGGAAATTGCCCTCACCCCAGCCCTCTCCCTGAGGGAGAGGGAGGAAAAGATCCGCAGACGTTAAGCCGGAGTGGGGTCATCCCCCTTAATCTCGCGCTTCACTTCCGTATGCTCGTCACCTTTCTCGTTACGCAGGTGAACTTCAAGCTGGTTGAAGGCAATATTAATGTCGTTTTCGCGGCACAGGCGATCGATGGCGCGGTTCAGCTCATCGACGGTAAAGCTGCGATCGCGCAATTCACGCACGTATAAACGCAGCTCATGATCCAGCGTACTCGGGCCAAACGTGGTAAAGAACACCGCCGGGGCCGGATCGTGCATGACTTTCGGATGCTCGGCGGCCGCTTTCAGTAAGACCTCTTTCACCTTGTCCAGATCCGATCCATAGGCCACACCCAGGCGGATCACCACGCGGGTCACGGTGTCGGAGAGCGACCAGTTGATCAGACGTTCAGTAACGAACGCTTTGTTCGGGATGATCACCTCTTTACGATCGAAGTCGGTAATGGTGGTCGCACGAATGCGGATCTTGCTGACCGTCCCTGAGAAAGTGCCGATGGTGACGGTATCGCCGATACGCACCGGACGTTCGAACAGGATGATCAGGCCGGAAACGAAGTTACCAAAGATCTCCTGCAAGCCAAAACCAAGACCCACGGAGAGGGCCGCCGCCAGCCATTGCAGTTTATCCCACGAAACGCCGAGCGACCCGAAGACGGTCATCGCCCCGACGATAATGATCACATAGTTCAGGATCGTCGTGATGGCATACGACGCCCCCTGGCGAAGGTTCAGACGCGACAGCACCAACACTTCCAGCAGACCGGGCAGGTTACGAATTAATGCCCAGGCGACCACCAGGGAGACCAGCGCAAAGAGCAGGCTGCCCATTGTCACGCTTTTCATCACCGTTGTGCCCGCTTCTGTCCCGCTGTATTGCCAGAGCGTTACGCTGTCGAGATAAGCAAACACGGTGATTAAATCAGACCAGATCGCCCAGAACATCACCCCAAACAGTGCCACCATCACCAGCATGGTGATACGCAGCGTCTGCTGGTTGACCTGCTCCAGCGCGATGGTCGGCTCTTCCACCGGTTCAGCGCCTTCAGCACCCTCTTTTACCTGATTCTGACGACGCGCAATCGCACGACGGTAGGCAATACGACGTGCTGCCACGCTCAGCCCACGCAGTACGGTCTGGTAAAGCAGGTTCCAGATAATGACCAGATAAACCGTTTCAATCCAGCGGCCAGACAGACGCAGCGTGGTGTAGAAGTAGCCCGTTGCCGTCAGCACCATCAGCGCCAGCGGGATGACCGCCAGCACTGTAACGGTGATCAGGCGGATATTGTGCGACTCTTTATCGCGCCAGCTGTCGCGGCACATCGGCCACATCAGGATAGCGATCAACAGCAGGTTCAGCATAATAACCAGCTGTCCCAGCACGTCGTCCATTAGATGCAGCGGGGAAAGCTCAGCAACAACAGACCAGAAGTGAAGCGGTAACAGCGCCAGGCTGACACGCACAATCTGACGACGCCAGTGGCTGGTCAGTTGTTCCGGCATATTGAAGTGGCGGACGGCGACGCCATCTTTTTCCAGCACTTTCCAGCACACGCCAAACACCAGCCAGAACAGCGCCAGCTTTTTACTGAATGCCCACAGCAAGTCACTGATATTCAACTGCATGGTAAGCAGAATCAGCCCGGCCGCCAGGATCAGCAGACAGATCGGCAGCGCACGGATGAGGTCAATCAGAATTGCTTTCGGGGTGTGCAGTTGGCTGTCGTTTCGCAATTGCCCGACTTCATGCGCGAGCTTCGCCTGATACGTCTTTAACCAGCTCAACCGCCAGCGAATCAGGCCAGCGATCAGCAACAGCGGCAAGCCCGCCAGGAAAGCAATCATCACCGCAGGCCAGGCTTTCTCCCAGTTAACGGTGATTTTCATGCTTTTGATTTGTGTTTTCAGCGCCTCAGGGAAGGATTTAATCCAGTCCCAGTCCATCGGCTTGTTGCTGTTCACCCAGAAAATCTGCTGGGTCAAAATCTCCTGCAGGCTTTTCGAGACGCTGACTAACTGCTGCTGATTAATCTGCAGGTTAATCGCCATCATCAGTTGCGTGCCGAGCTGTTTGTTGAGCTGGTCAAGCAGCTCGCGGCGCATATCAACCACCTGAAGCAGTGCGTCGTGAACTTCCGGGTTCACGTCACTGGAGTGGCCCTCTTCCAGCCTGGCGACAAAGGTATCGCTCTGGAAAAGCGCGTCGCGCTGCTGGTTGACGTCAAACTGCTCCAGACGCAAATCCGCGATGCGGTTGGTCATGTCCTCCAGTTCATCGGCGGACGGCAGCGTCTGCTGTTGCTGATACAGAATACGCGACAGCAGAAGACTGCCTTTCAGAACCGCAATCTGCTCTTTGATGTTACGTTCCGCCTGCAGCGCACGATCCAGCCAGTTTTTGACTTTGATATTTTGCTGCACCAGCGAGTTACCGCTTTCCGTGGCCTGAATCAGACGCTCGCTCAACTGATGGTTAACGTCGAGCTCCTGCTTCACCAGCGGGTTGGCCTGAATACGGGCTGTTTCGTCTGGCGATACCGCTTCCTGCGCGGTTTTTTCCGTTAAAGTGAGGCGCTTACTGTTTAACGCCTCCTGCAACAGCTGAAGCTGATGTTCCAGACGGTTTATGTTAGCCGTCACGTAATCACGTTGCTTTTGCAGAGTGTCCTGCAGCACCGTATTGCCTTCAAGGCTCTTACGCTGCTGTTCAATTTCCGCATTAAGTAACGTCTGCTGAATCATCAGCAACGTCTGCTGAGTAGAACGTAACGCGCCATCTCCCACCGCCGTGCCATTCAGGCGGTTGCGGATCTGCTGAAGCTGCTGTGAGGCGGTGTACATCGCGTTTTGCACGCGCTCAGGCTGAGTCTGCAGCGAAACAAGCTGGCTATTATAAGTTGCCAGATCCGACTGGGCCGTCTGCAAATCGTCCATCAATTGTACAGCGCGTGACTCAAGCTGGCGTAGCGAGAGCGTGGCGAGCGTTTTGCGGGTTTCATCATCGTTATCGACGTCGCTCAGCGCACTCAGCGCATCCATTGCCTTACGCATGTTCTCCGGTGCCTGGGCGACCTTCTGGCGAAGCTGAGCGGTTTCAGCTTTAACCCGTTCAATTTTATCGAGAGTTTCCAGCGTTTCCGTCAAATCCTGCTGGACGAGCTTCTCCTGAGGCGACAGCTCTTTTTGCTTACTCAGGGTATCCAGCTGCGCCTGAACGTCGGCACGCGTAGGGATATCATTGGCGTTATCTGCGCGAGCATACGAAAGCGGCGCGGCTGCAAAGAAAAACAGCATAGCGAAAAATAATGCAAGAACAGGATGTTGCGAGCGATTGGTGTGCAGCATAGTCGTGAATGTGATGTCTGAGAATGACCGAAAATAGTCCGGCGTGAAGAATATCACGCCCGCTGAAAGCAGAATAGCGCGAACGTTAACCTCCGGGATAAATCCTGGACGGTTCAGGCAGGGAGTGGCGAGGCGTCATCGCGAAGCGTCGGGCAAAACTGGCACATCTCCAGCAATATCGCGACATAGTTACGCGCTTCCTTTTTCAGATCAAAAGACTGTGGCGCGAACAGCCAGTTTTCCATCAGGCCCGAAATGTAGCTGCGCATCAGGATGGCCGCCCGGCGGGTCAGCAAGTTTGCTGGCAGCATATTGGCCTGAATGCACTGGTTCAGTGTCTGTTCAATACGATCGTAGCTTTCCAGGCAGAGGCTGCGTTGCGCCTGCTGGACGACCGCCATTTCCCCCACAAACTCGCATTTATGGAAGATGATTTCCATCATTAAGCGACGACGTTCTTCAACTACCGTTGCTTCAAGGATATATACTAATATTTCTCTTAATACTGAGAGTGGATCGTCGGGGAATTTTGCCCGATACTCAGTCTCAAGATCGCTAATGCTGGATTCTGAAAGCTCCCAGATTTCACCAAACAGATCTGACTTGTCTTTAAAATGCCAGTAAATCGCTCCCCGCGTGACGCCCGCGGCCTGAGCAATCTGTGCCAGCGAGGTTGACGAAACACCCTGCTGTGAGAACAAACGCATTGCCACATCCAGAATGTGTTGCCGGGTTTCCAGCGCTTGTTGTTTGGTTTTTCGTGCCATACGTTAGTGAATTTACAGGAGTCAGATTTACATACATTTATGAATGTATGTACCATAGCATGACGATAATATAAACGCAGCAATGGGTTTTTGGACTCAGGACCATTGATCAATTTGAAATCGGACACTCGAGGTTTACATATGAACAAAAACAGAGGGTTAACGCCTCTGGCGGTCGTTCTGATGCTCTCAGGCAGCTTAGCGCTTACAGGATGTGACGACAAACAGGCTCAACAAGGGGCTCAGCAGGTGCCAGAAGTTGGCGTCGTGACGCTCAAATCCGAACCTCTGCAGATGACAACCGAATTACCGGGTCGCACCAGCGCATACCGTATTGCGGAAGTTCGTCCTCAGGTGAATGGCATCATCCTGAAACGTAACTTCACCGAGGGCGGTGATGTGAAAGCCGGTGAGTCTCTGTATCAGATTGATCCAGCAACCTATCAGGCGTCTTATGAAAGCGCAAAAGGTGACCTGGCGAAAGCTGACGCCGCAGCCAAAATTGCCCAGTTAACGCTGAACCGCTACAAAAAACTGCTCGGTACGAAGTACATCAGTCAACAGGATTACGATACTGCCCTGGCCGATGCGCAACAAGCCAATGCAGCCGTTGTTGCGGCGAAAGCGGCGGTTGAAACGGCACGTATCAACCTGGCCTATACCAAAGTGACCTCCCCTATCAGCGGTCGCATTGGTAAGTCTTCCGTCACCGAAGGGGCGCTGGTGCAGAACGGCCAAACTACCGCGCTGGCGACCGTGCAGCAGCTTGATCCGATCTACGTTGACGTTACTCAGTCCAGCAACGATTTCCTGCGTCTGAAACAAGAGCTGGCAAACGGCACGCTGAAACAGGAAAACGGCAAAGCCAAAGTGGAGCTTGTTACTAATGACGGTATCAAGTTCCCGCAGACCGGCACACTGGAATTTTCTGATGTAACGGTCGATCAGACCACCGGTTCCATCACCTTACGTGCGATTTTCCCGAACCCGGACAATACCCTGTTGCCGGGTATGTTCGTACGCGCACGTCTGGAAGAAGGGACTAACCCAACCGCACTTCTGGTTCCTCAGCAGGGTGTGACCCGCACGCCACGTGGCGATGCGAGCGCGCTGGTTGTAGGTGCAGATGACAAAGTCGAAACGCGCAATATCACTGCAACGCAGGCGATTGGCGATAAATGGCTGGTGACGGAAGGTCTGAAAGATGGCGATCGCGTGATTGTTACTGGTTTGCAAAAAGTACGTCCTGGCGCGCAGGTGAAGGCACAGGAAGTCAAATCTGACGATAAACAACAAGCCTCAGCCGCAGGTCAGTCAGAACAAACCAAGTCTTAACTTAAACAGGAGCCGTTAAGACATGCCTAATTTCTTTATCGATCGCCCCATATTTGCGTGGGTGATCGCCATTATCATCATGCTGGCTGGGGGACTTGCGATCCTGAAGCTGCCTGTCGCGCAATATCCAACGATTGCGCCACCGGCGGTGACGATCTCCGCAACCTACCCAGGGGCTGATGCGAAAACGGTGCAGGATACCGTGACGCAGGTTATCGAACAGAACATGAACGGTATCGATAACCTGATGTACATGTCCTCCAACAGTGACTCAACCGGTACGGTCCAGATCACCCTGACCTTCGAATCAGGTACGGATGCAGATATCGCGCAGGTTCAGGTGCAGAACAAGCTGCAGCTTGCGATGCCGTTGCTGCCACAAGAAGTACAGCAGCAGGGTGTGAGCGTCGAGAAATCGTCCAGTAGCTTCCTGATGGTTGTTGGCGTTATCAATACCAATGGCACCATGACGCAGGAGGATATTTCCGACTACGTGGGTGCCAACATGAAAGACGCCATCAGCCGTACATCTGGTGTGGGTGACGTTCAGCTGTTTGGTTCTCAGTACGCGATGCGTATCTGGATGGACCCGAACAAACTGAATAACTTCCAGCTGACGCCGGTCGACGTGATTAACGCCATCAAAGCGCAGAACGCCCAGGTTGCCGCGGGTCAGTTAGGCGGTACACCGCCGGTCAAAGGCCAGCAGCTTAACGCCTCGATCATCGCGCAGACGCGTCTGACCTCCGCCGATGAATTCAGCAAAATTCTGCTGAAAGTGAATCAGGACGGTTCTCAGGTGCGCCTGCGTGACGTGGCGAAAGTGGAGCTGGGTGGCGAGAACTACGACATCATCGCGAAGTTCAACGGCAAACCGGCTTCCGGCCTGGGTATCAAACTGGCAACAGGGGCAAACGCCCTGGACACCGCCACGGCTATCCGTGCAGAGCTGAAGAAGATGGAACCGTTCTTCCCGTCAGGTCTGAAAATCGTTTATCCGTATGACACCACGCCGTTCGTCAAAATCTCGATTCACGAAGTGGTTAAAACGCTGGTGGAAGCGATTATCCTCGTCTTCCTGGTTATGTACCTGTTCCTGCAAAACTTCCGCGCGACGCTGATCCCAACCATCGCCGTACCGGTCGTATTGCTCGGGACCTTCGCGATACTGGCGATATTTGGCTACTCGATAAACACCCTGACGATGTTCGGGATGGTGCTTGCCATCGGCTTGCTGGTGGATGACGCCATCGTGGTGGTCGAAAACGTCGAGCGTGTGATGGCGGAAGAAGGTCTGCCACCGAAGGAAGCGACCCGTAAATCCATGGGTCAGATCCAGGGCGCGCTGGTCGGTATCGCCATGGTGCTCTCTGCGGTATTTATCCCGATGGCCTTCTTCGGTGGATCGACCGGTGCGATTTACCGTCAGTTCTCCATCACCATCGTTTCCGCGATGGCGCTGTCGGTGCTGGTCGCGTTGATTCTGACGCCTGCCCTGTGTGCCACCATGCTGAAGCCGATTCAGAAAGGCGGCCACGGCGAGCATAAAGGGTTCTTCGGCTGGTTTAACCGCATGTTTGATAAAAGCACGCACCACTACACCGACAGCGTGGGGAACATCCTGCGCAGCACCGGTCGTTATCTGCTGCTCTATATCATCATCGTGGTCGGCATGGCTTACCTGTTCGTTCGTCTGCCAAGCTCCTTCCTGCCAGATGAAGACCAGGGCGTGTTCCTGACCATGGCCCAGTTGCCAGCGGGTGCCTCGCAGGAGCGTACCCAGAAAGTGCTGGATGAAGTGACGGACTACTACCTGAATAAAGAAAAAGACAACGTTGAATCCGTGTTTGCGGTTAACGGCTTTGGCTTTGCAGGTCGTGGTCAGAACACCGGTATCGCCTTCGTTTCTCTGAAAGACTGGTCAGACCGTCCAGGCGACGAGAACAAAGTTGAAGCGATTACAGGCCGTGCGATGGGCACCTTCTCGCAGATTAAAGATGCGATGGTCTTTGCCTTTAACCTGCCAGCGATTGTTGAACTGGGTACAGCGACCGGTTTCGACTTCCAGCTGATTGACCAGGGCGGCCTCGGTCACGAAAAACTGACTCAGGCACGTAACCAGCTCTTCGGTGAAGTTGCGAAGCATCCTGAACTGCTGGTCGGTGTACGTCCTAACGGCCTGGAAGATACGCCGCAGTACAAGATCGATATCGATCAGGAAAAAGCGCAGGCGCTGGGTGTTTCCATCAGCGACATCAATACCACGCTGGGCGCAGCCTGGGGCGGTAGCTACGTCAACGACTTCATCGACCGTGGTCGCGTGAAGAAGGTGTACGTGATGTCAGAAGCGGAATACCGCATGTTGCCGAACGATATCAACAACTGGTACGTGCGCGGCAGCAATGGTCAGATGGTGCCGTTCTCCGCCTTCTCAACGTCACGCTGGGAATACGGATCGCCGCGTCTGGAACGTTATAACGGGCTGCCATCCATGGAGATCCTCGGCCAGGCCGCACCAGGTCGAAGCACCGGTGAAGCCATGAACCTGATGGAAGAGTTAGCCAGCAAGCTGCCTGCAGGTATTGGCTACGACTGGACCGGTATGTCCTATCAGGAACGTCTGTCCGGGAACCAGGCCCCTGCCCTGTACGCCATTTCACTGATCGTCGTGTTCCTGTGTCTGGCGGCACTGTATGAGAGCTGGTCTATTCCGTTCTCCGTCATGCTGGTTGTACCGCTGGGGGTTATTGGTGCACTGTTGGCTGCCACGTTCCGCGGGCTGACTAACGACGTGTACTTCCAGGTGGGCCTGCTGACAACCATTGGCTTGTCGGCGAAGAACGCGATACTTATCGTGGAATTCGCCAAAGATCTGATGGAAAAAGAAGGTAAGGGTCTGATTGAGGCGACGCTTGAAGCGGTCCGTATGCGTCTGCGTCCAATCCTGATGACATCCCTGGCGTTCATCCTCGGTGTACTGCCGCTGGTTATCAGCACGGGTGCGGGCTCAGGCGCGCAGAATGCGGTAGGTACGGGCGTAATGGGTGGTATGGTCACCGCGACCGTTCTTGCTATCTTCTTTGTACCGGTGTTCTTCGTGGTGGTTCGTCGCCGCTTCAGCCGTAAGAATGAAGATGTTGAACACACTCATTCAGTAGAACACCACTGATACCGGTTTCACATGATAAAAAGGCCGCATTTGCGGCCTTTTTCATTTGCGTGATAAATCATAAAATACGCTTATTGTCGTTCTATTTATTCTTTGCCACCTTAATCAGGCGTATCATATTTAATGCTTAACGAAATTATGATTTTTTTAATTTCATATCATCGTCTGCGTTATTAGGAAAAGTCCTAATTATCAGCGAATAAAAGTCAAGACTGAATCTGGACTCCTTGCGAAAGTAAATGCTAACTCAATGAAATGTAAGGAAGCGGTAAAAGACAAGCAATAATTTTGCTAAAAATGCCCTGTGCAGAACGCACATTTGCGTAAAGGCTCGCAACCTGACGCTTTAATTGTAATTTTTCGTAATAGCGCGGTGAAATCTTGATCAGAGTAGCTTATAGTTAGAGTTATCAGGAACACAGCACCCGTGCGGCTAAGTAAGTTGTATCCATCCCGACATTGATGTTCGGTGAGTAAGAAATCACTCAAAAGGGGATGCGCTATGGACGAGTACTCGCCAAAAAGGCATGATATCGCGCAGTTGAAATTTCTCTGCGAATCCTTGTACCATGACTGCCTTGCCAATCTTGATGAAAGCAACCATGGCTGGGTGAATGACCCAACGTCTGCAATCAATTTACAGCTAAATGAGTTGATAGAGCATATCGCGACCTTCGCACTTAATTATAAAATTAAGTACAATGAAGATAATAAGCTGATTGAGCAAATTGACGAATACCTGGATGACACCTTTATGTTGTTCAGTAGCTACGGCATTAACGCACAGGATTTGCAAAAATGGCGTAAATCAGGAAACCGTCTATTTCGCTGCTTCATCAACGTGAGCAGAGCTAACCCTGTTAGCCTTTCCTGTTAAAATTATTACAATTACTAAGGTGAATTTATGACTGAAAAACCATTAACCAAGATTGATTATTTGATGCGCTTGCGACGTTGTCAGTCAATAGACACGCTTGAGCGTGTAATTGAAAAAAATAAATACGAGCTTTCTGATAATGAATTGGCTGTATTTTATTCAGCTGCTGACCATCGTCTTGCTGAGCTAACAATGAATAAACTGTATGATAAGATTCCTTCATCTGTCTGGAAGTTTGTTCGTTAATTCCTGAATGTGGCTGTTGAGGTTCTTCGTCACTTTTTTAACTCACTCTACCTTTCGCGCTATGATCCCTGTGTGACTGACGGGTCCCCGATTCAAATGCGTTATCGGCAACAATGTTGTGATTATAATCACACAGACTTTTCGGGAACGTTCCCTTTCCGGTTAATACCCTTTACCCTACGGTCATCGACGTTTTCGGAGAGATTCCCATGAGTAAAGAAAAACAGAAGATGATTGCAGGCGAGCTTTACCGCCCTGGCGATGAGACTCTACGGGCCGACCGCTTGCGCGCCCGTCATCTGCTCCACCGCTATAACCATACGGCTCCGGACGAGAAAACAGAACGCCAGGCAATACTGGCTGAACTGCTGGGGCAAAGTGAAGGCGCATATATTGAGCCGAGCTTCCGCTGCGATTACGGCTATAACATCTTTCTGGGTAAAGAATTCTACGCCAATTTTGACTGTGTAATACTGGATGTCTGCCCTGTTCACATTGGTGATAACTGCATGCTCGCACCGGGCGTTCATATCTATACAGCGACCCATCCCCTGGACGCCGTCGCGCGCAATAGCGGCGCGGAGTATGGCAAACCGGTAACCATTGGCAATAATGTCTGGATTGGCGGACGCGCGGTCATTAACCCAGGCGTCACGCTCGGTGATAATGTGGTTGTCGCCTCTGGTGCCGTGGTGACGAAAGACGTTCCGGCAAACGCCGTGGTCGGTGGAAATCCGGCGAAAATTATCAAAATGCTCTAAGCCTGCAGAGAGTAACTGTTATGGTTTTTCCCTCTGTAACTGTTACTTTTTTCGCTGAAACGGCTCCCCTAAAATAGACAGATCCCCTGTATTTTCATAATTCATGAAGGCAAAAAATGACAGAGATACAGCGCCTGCTCACTGCCACCATCGACGATCTCAACAGACGTGAAAAGCGTGACAATCGCCCGCGCTTTAGCATTAGCTTTATCCGTAAACATCCCGGCCTGTTCATTGCTATGTACGCCGCCTGGCTGGCAACGCTGGTGGTGATGCTCACATCCGAAACGCTGGTAGATTCCGTCTGGCTTCTCGTGGTGCTGTTTGTGGTGTTTAACGCATTCTTCTTTTTCGACGTCAATCCACGCTATCGGTATGAAGATATCGACGTTCTTGATTTCCGGGTCTGCTATAACGGAGAGTGGTATAACACGCGCCTTGTGCCGCCTGAGCTTATCGACAGTATCCTGCACTCGCCTGCGGTAGAAACGGCGCAAAAAGAGAAGCTGCAGAAAATGGTGTCGACGAAGGGCGACCTTTCGTTCTATGACATTTTTACCCTTTCCCGCCCTGCTGCTGCGTAATAAGGTGCTGTAAACGCCGGATAGCCGATGTGAACTGCGAAGCAGAGGTATTACCGTAGCCTAACACCAGACCGGTTTGCCCCTGCGTCGTACCAAGGTAGTAACCGCTCAACGCCGCGGGGGCAAGCTGGAAAGCTCTGGCCTGCCGGACGAGAGCTTTATCATCGATCCCGTCGATCGCCACCGTCAGATGCATTCCCCCTTCCCCTGCCAGAACGCGGTGCGCAACATGCAGCTCAGCACTCAGCACCTCGCGCAGCTGGCGATAGCGTTTTCGATAGAGCCGACGCATGGCGGCAAGATGCCGCGCATAATGGCCTTCTTCAATAAACAGCGCAAGCTGGCGCTGCTCGGCACGATGGCCACCACGCAGTAGCGAGCCGATTGCCGGGAGAGCGGCTTTTGCCAGCGCCGGAGGGAACACCATAAATCCCATCCGCAGAGAGGGAAACAGCGTTTTGCTGAATGTCCCCAGATAGACCACTGGCGCATTTTTTTTCATCCCCAGCATGGCCGGGACGGGTTCACCGGTATAACGAAACTCACTGTCGTAGTCGTCCTCGATAATCCAGGCCTGGTGTCGCTGGGCCAGTTCCAGCAGTGCCAGCCGCCGACGTGCAGTGAGCACACTTCCATAAGGAAACTGATGCGACGGTGACGTAAAAATAAGCGAAGGGGACGGTGCATGTTGCCCCTCCCAACACATTCCTTCGTCATCCACCGGCATACCGATCATCTGCAGGCCAGATTTCGCAAACGCACTTTTTGCCCCCGCATAGCCGGGATCTTCAATCCACGCCACATCACCAGGTTCACTTAGCAGCAGAGTGCAAAGATTAACCCCCTCCAGCGCCCCTTCGGTGATGACAATCTGGCTGGCGTCGCAATTGATCCCGCGCGACAGCGCCAGATGGCGGGCGATGGCCTCCCGCAGCGACGGTTCCCCTGCCGGATCGCCATAACCTAACAGTGCGCTCCCCTCTTCACGCAGCACCCGGTCGTACAAGCGCCGCCACAGAGGCAAAGGAAAATAGTTAATGGCTGGCGTCCCTGGCGTAAAGGCCGGAACCGGCGTTTCCCTGGGGACAGGTGCAGGCAGTTGCGCCATCCGTCTGGCGAGCATCACGGCAGGCTCAGGTAAATCCTGCGCAAGGGAGCGCTGAGCCAGTTGCGCCACCCGTGTTCCCTGCCGGCTACGATGTAAATACCCTTCAAGCGTAAGCTGTTCCAGCGCTGCATTTACAGTATTCCGGGAGAGGGAAAGTTGCTGCGCAATAACGCGGGAGCCGGGCAAGCGGCACTCCGCCTGCAATCTGCCCTGCAGGATCACCTCCCGTAAGGCAAGATAAAGCGTCCGCTGGAGCGTCTCTTCTCCGCGACCAGCAAGCGCCGCACTTAGCACGTTGTGAAATTCATCGCCCGGTATGTTCATCTTCCCCCTCCTCGTGGTACCACCAGAACATAGCCCAGTGGTTCTTTTTAAGGAACCAGATTTTAATTAGTCTGGGCGTCTTTACACCACAACGGAGAGTAACATGAACACATTCAATCAGTTCGGACAGCCGGTTGGCGATGCACTTATCGACTGGCAGCCGCGCCAGCATCCTTCTCGGGTCGTTCTGCAGGGTCGTTATTGTCGGCTTGAACCGCTACGCACAGAGCATGCCGCCGCGCTGTTCTCCGCTTACAGCCAGGCTGAAGACACCCGCAGCTGGACATGGTTGCTCCGTGAACCCGACACCTCCGTGGACGCGTTTACTCAATGGGTTGCGGGTGTGTGTGAATTATCTGATCCCGTGCATTTCACCGTTATTGATAACCAGACGCACTCGCCGGTGGGCACGCTGGCTCTGATGCGCATTGATCCCCAAAATGGCGTGGTCGAGGTGGGTCACGTCCATTTTTCGCCGCTGCTCAGCCGCACGCCGATGTCCACCGAAGCGCAATACCTGCTGATGCGGTATGTGTTTGATACTCTGGGTTATCGACGCTATGAATGGAAGTGCAATAGCCTGAATGAGCCTTCCCGCAAAGCAGCCCTGCGACTTGGCTTTCAGTATGAAGGCCGTTTTCGCCAGGCGCTGGTCACGAAAGGACATAACCGGGATACGGACTGGTTTTCCATCATAGACAAAGAGTGGCCGGTACTGGCGAGCGCGTTTGAACGCTGGCTTGCCACCGACAATTTTACTGCCGATGGCAAGCAGAGAAGATCCCTGGAAAGCTGGCGTGAATCGCGCGTTTAGCGTCTTTTTTTACGCCCCTGCACCGCTTTAAAGCGCGGGTTGGATTTACAGATGACGTACAGACGGCCTTTGCGTTTGACGATCTGGCAATCCGGATGGCGCTGTTTCGCACTGCGCAGTGAGTTAAGTACCTGCATGGTTAACCTCGCTTCGCATTAAGAAAACCGCCAAAACGCTGGCGGAAGCGTGCCGCGCTTCCTTCCGTTGAGAAGGTTTTCTGTTTACCGGTGTAAAACGGATGCGATTTTGAAGAAACTTCTATAGAAACATAGGGATAAGTTTTACCGTCGAGTTCAATCTCGCGGTCAGTCTTAATCGTCGACCCGACTTTGAAGTATTCATTGGCACTGGTGTCATGAAACACAACGGTGCGATAGGCTGGATGGATATTGGGTTTCATCATACGCTCTCATGTTTTGTTATAACATAACAAAATGATATCTGAGCTATGCTGCAAAAACAACCCCTCGATGCTGCGTCGCGCTTCCGCACTGCTGCTGATTTTCCATTTCTGGTATGAAATCAATGCCTGTCACGTGCTATAACTGTATCATTTCGTGGTAAAAAATTTCTCCTCTGGCGAGCGAACGCAATGCCCCAGGAGTGGGCGATGAGGAAGGAAACAGCAGCATGAGAACCCGACATCTGGTCAGCCTGGTAACAGGGATATTGATCTTCTCTGTGCTGATCCCCATTTGCCTCAGCATCTGGCTGGCACATCGTCAGGCGGAAGACAAATTTATCGATGCGCTGGATAGCTACGCGTCACGCGTGCTGATCCGTACAGAAAGAGTTATCGGGCAAGCGAAGGAGGCCCTCACTCAGCTGCAATCCTTTGACGGTATTCCCTGCAGCCCTCCACACTTGCGCGAAATGCGTCGTGTGGCTTTCTCCTGGCGTTACATTCAGGAAGTGGTGTATATCAATAACCTGAAACCCATTTGCTCTTCCCTGGAGCAAACCAGCAATGCCGCCGCTTTTCCACCACCGATGCGCATGACGCCAGACGGTTACAACGCATGGCTGACGACGCAAAACGATCTCGGGCTTAACCACTACATGGCCGTTCTGGGCAGCGCAAATTACCTGGTGATGCTCGACCCTGCATCACTGGTGGATGTTATTCCTTTTGGCGCAATCACCATTGATGCCGCCCTGATTGGTGATGCAAACCATATCGTTTTTGCCAGCAGTAATAAGCTCGATCCGCACGTCCGCTCGTTGCTGGAAGACAAAAACCTGATGCGCCTGCAGTACAAAGGGGCAATGTATATCCGAAAACCGATCCCTGAACTGGGCTTTGCGATCGTCGCATGGGCAACGTTAAAACCGCTGGATGAAAGCTGGCACCGTCAGCTCCTCTTCTGGCTCCCGTTTGGCATACTGGTCAGCCTGCTTGCTGCACTCTTTTTATTGCGAATATTGCGCCGCATTCAGTCTCCGCGTAATCGCCTGCAGGATGCCATCAGCAGCCGTGATTTTGTCGTTCACTACCAGCCCATTGTGGCGTTAAGCACAGGAAAAATTGTGGGTGCGGAAGCGCTGACGCGCTGGCCTCAGCCAGACGGAACTTACCTGTCGCCGGATATTTTTGTCCCACTGGCAGAGCAAACGGGCCTCATCTCATCACTCACCCGGTTAATCATCGAAAAGGTGTTCGAGGATATGGGCAACTGGTTACACCTTCATCCTGACCAGCATATCTCCATCAACCTCGCGCCTGCGGATCTGACGTCAGGCAAGCTGCCGCCTCTGCTGAGCCAGTTATTGAATAAGTGGGAAGTCCATCCCCGGCAGATCGCCCTTGAGTTAACCGAACGTGGTTTTGCCGATCCCAGCGTTAGCGCGCCGGCCATTGCTGCGTTCCGCCGCTCGGGTCACCCTGTCTATATTGATGATTTTGGTACAGGTTATTCCAGCCTGAGCTACCTGCAGGATCTGGACGTCGACACGCTGAAAATTGATAAGTCTTTTGTGGATGCGCTGGAGTACAAAAACGTGACGCCGCATATTATCGAAATGGCAAAATCACTGGATCTTGCCATGGTCGCCGAAGGCATTGAAACGGAGGGACAGCTTATATGGCTGCATCGCCACGGCGTACAGTACGGGCAAGGCTGGTACTACAGTAAGGCGCTGCCAAAAGTCGAGTTCATTCTCTGGGCCGAGTACAACCTCGAAAAGTATTCTACTTAAGATAGGATTTGATCACCTGCAACACGACGCCAAGATCGGCTTCGCGCTGATCTTCTTCGGGCTCTTTCACCACATGATCGGTTAAATGGCCCTCGATCACCTGCAACATCATACCATTCACCGCCCCACGGATCGCCGCCAGCTGCTGTAAGACATCAGCACACTCATGATCGCTATTAAGCATTTTTTCCAGTGCGGTGCTTTGCCCCTGAATTTTCTTCAGACGCGTCAATAACATTTTCTTGTGACGAACCGTATGTGACATCTCAGCATCTCCTTCTTTTGGCGCATGAGCATAACATGCTCTACTCCCCCTGAGTATTTTTCTACTGGGGGGTAGTATTTGACTACTGGGGGGGAGTAGTATTCGAAGCACATTTTCCTTTACGGAATCCTTCATGAACGATTTCACGTCACTCCTGCAACAGGGTAATGCCTGGCTGTTTGTGCCCAGCGCCATTCTGCTCGGTGCGCTGCATGGCCTTGAGCCGGGTCATTCAAAAACGATGATGGCCGCGTTTATCGTGGCGATCCGGGGCACGTTAAAGCAGGCGATCCTTCTGGGCCTGGCCGCGACGCTTTCTCACACGGTGGTGGTCTGGATCATCGCGATGGCGGGCCTGTGGTTTGGTCAGGGATGGGATGCACACACGTCTGAACCCTGGTTTCAGCTGATTTCAGGGTTAGTGATCATTCTCATCGCATTATGGATGGCATGGCGAACCTGGAAAGAGAGTCAACCGCACGATCATCACCACCATCATCATCATCATCATCATCATCACGATCATCAACAGGTTGACGAGGAGTGGCAGGACGCCCACCAGCGCGCGCATGCGCAGGACATTAGCCGCCGTTTTAACGGGCAAAACGTCACCACCGGGCAGATCGCTCTGTTTGGCCTGACCGGTGGGCTTATCCCCTGTCCGGCCTCCATTACGGTGCTGCTAATCTGCCTGCAGCTGAAACACTTCGCGCTCGGTGCGACGCTGGTGTTGAGCTTCAGTATCGGTCTGGCGCTGACGCTGGTGGCGTCTGGCGCAATTGCAGCGTTGAGCCTTAAACACGCCGTGACGCGCTGGCCGGGGTTCAGTGAGTTTTCTCGAAAAGCACCGTGGATTTCAGCCGCACTGATCGTCATGGTCGGGCTGTATATGAGTATTCACGGGATGCGCGGCATTTTTGCCTGAGCGGAGCAGCCACGTTTGTGGCCGCTCCGGGTCACTCAAAAGGCGCTTTGCTGCCAACTGAAGGTGTAGCGCAGCTGGCGGTTTTGCAGGATAAACTCCGGTGAGACGCTCGGACTCCATGAATCATCGCCCCCGACGCCCATATGAAATGCATCAAGGCAGAGCCAGCAGCCCGGCTCGTCCTGCAACAAATGCTGGTGCGTCGTCTCACGCAACTGTTGCTGGCTGTAGCGGCTGAGGGAGAAATGGAAATTCCCCCGGAACTGGTGCGCGCCCGCGAAAAGCGCCCGCGTGTCGCAACGCAGACCATTTTCCGTCGGGAAGATGTACGGCGTCTGCATCGCCTCCAGCGGCAATTCCCAGCGCCCCTGCTGCGCTGCGAGCTTCCTGTCAGGATAGTTTTCAAACGGCCCCAGCCCCAGCCAGCGGGCCGTTTCTGGCGTCTGCGCAAGCTGAACGCTCAGACCAATACGCGCAGGCTCGGGGAGATCAGACGCCACCTGCACCCGCACATCCCCCTGCAACGCACCGTGTTCATCTATCCGCCAGATTTTATGGCTCAGGAACAGCGCCTTACCGCGATATTCCCAGACATGCAGCGTGGTCACCACCACCTCACGCGCCGTTTGCTCTGCTTCACACCGCAACACACGCGAAGACATCTCATACATCCCCGCCGCTTTCCAGCGTTCCACCCACGCATTCGGGTCAATTCGTGTGGCTTCGCTGATGCCAATATCATTGTCCAGCGGTGCACGGGTAAAGTTATCCGTCAGCGGTGAGAGCAGCGTTTCTGTGCCATTGTTCCACCACTGCGTCAGGTTTCCTGACGCCCGGTCAAACTGCCAGCGCTGCTGCTGATGGGTAATTTCAAGTACATCGCCCTGAGTGGCTAACACCGGAGGGTTCCCTGCAGGCTGCTGCGGCGCGATAAACAGCGGAACCGGAAGCGGCCACTGATCCCATGCGCAGCGGTGGTTCGCCGACGACCACGGTGTCGCCAGTGGCTGAACAATATCCACATTAAGCCAGAGTTCACCTGGCTCCGCTTCCGGTTGCGGCAGGGTAATTTCCACGCTTTGTGTTCCCTGCGGAGCAATGGCAAGCACCACCTCGCCTGCAGCCAGCACATTTCCATCACGTGCGATCGACCACCTGAGATGTTCGTTGTCGGTATTGCGGAACAGGTAGTCGCTTTTCACCTCAACCACCAGCGGAGAGGTACTCCGCAGCGTAAAGGTAAAAAACTGCTGCGCACGCTGGGCTTCATACAGCGCCGGATGCGGCGTGCGGTCCGGGAACACCAGCCCGTTAAGACAGAACTGCCGATCGTTGGGTTTATCGCCAAAATCACCGCCGTAGGCCCAGAAGGCGTTGCCATTTTCATCCTTCTTTGTCAGCGCCTGATCGACCCAGTCCCAGACAAACCCGCCCTGCAGACGCGGATGGCGACGAAACGCTTCCCAGTATCTGGCGAACCCGCCAAAGCTGTTCCCCATCGCATGAGCGTATTCACACAGGATCAGCGGCCGCGTTTCATCCGGCATGCCAATCCATTTTTTAATCGACCATTTCGGCACCGCCGGGAAAGGTTGGTCCTGATCGACGCGGGCATACATTGGGCAGACAATATCAGTCGCCGCCGTATTCGCCCCGCCCCCCTCATACTGTACTGGTCGCGTCGGATCGGTGGTTTTCAGCCAGCGATAAAGGGCATCATGGTTCGCGCCGTGTCCGGATTCATTCCCCAGCGACCAGATGATAATCGACGGATGATTACGATCGCGCAGCACCATACGCGTGACGCGTTCGCTCATGGCCGGAAGCCAGCGGGGATCGTCAGCAAGGCGACTCATTGGCACCATGCCGTGGGTTTCGATATTCGCTTCGTCAACAACGTACAGGCCATAGCGATCGCAAAGCGTGTACCAGAGCGGATGATTCGGGTAGTGCGAACAGCGCACGGCGTTAAAGTTATGCTGCTTCATCAGTTCAATGTCGCGACGCATCGTTGCTTCATCCATCACCTGACCATTTTCCGGATGATGCTCATGACGGTTCACACCGCGGATCAGCAGCGGTTTACCGTTCAGCTTCAGCAGGCCATTGCTGATCTCAACGCGGCGGAAACCAATATCGCAGGCTTCAATTTCCAGTACGTTGCCCTGCGCGTCCATAAGCGTAATTGTCAGGCGGTAGAGGGCGGGCGTTTCGGCACTCCATAACGCAGGTTCCACAACGGGTAACGCAACTGTCAGGTGCTCGGCCCAGCCTCCACGCTCATCCACAATGGCAGAGCCAGGGCGCTGGGCGGCACTCGCGCATTTTTCGCCGTTACGCCACAGGATAAATGCCACTTCACATGACTCATAGCGCGTGCCAGCCAGCGCGACGTCGACGTGTAGCACCGCCCGATCACACTCCGCGTTCAGATCGGTCGCAACGTGATAATCCGCAATCTGCGTCTCAGGCTTATGCAGCAACGACACATCGCGGAAAATACCGCTCATCCGCCACATATCCTGATCTTCAAGGTAGCTTCCGTCGCACCAGCGCAGCACCATCACCGCCAGACGGTTTTCGCCCGGACGAAGGATCGATGTGAGATCGAACTCAGCAGGCAGACGGCTGTCCTGCGAATAGCCAATCCATTGGCCATTGCACCACAAATGAAAAGCGGAATTCACGCCATCGAATATAATGCGGGTCTGGCCGCTCTCTGCCCATGTGTCATTCATCTCAAATGTGAGCGAGTAACAACCCGTGGGATTTTCAGCCGGAACGAACGGCGGGTTAACGGCTATCGGATACGTGACGTTGGTATAGACGGGAATATCAAAACCCTGCATTTGCCAGTTTGAGGGAACAGGCATCGCAACGGCATCAGCCAGATCCTCTGTCACCCACGTTTCGGGGACCCGCTCAGGTGCAGAAAAGAAATTAAATCGCCATTCGCCATTGAGTGAACGCTTGCTTAATGATTCTGCGTCATCCCTGGCAGCTTGCTCTTCACGCCAGCTATGAAACGGCGCATGTGCGGCCAGACGGTTCCACTGCGTTACACCAGGATTTTCCCAGTCCCGACGAGCCAGAAGTGCGCTGAGAGTCAGCGGCGGTGTATTGGGCATATTAACCTCTTTGCGAAGCGCTCACAATCTTAGCCAACATGCCCTGGTGAATCTGTACGGTAAAGCTCCGGATCGTCACGAAGCGAGTGAGATCACAAAAGCATTATCCGCGAGCGAGTTTCTCTGCCATCAGCGCCAGGCTTCTGAGCTTTTGCGCCAGTTCTTCACGATCGGCCTGATCGACTGTGCGGGGGGCAGTCGAACGACGTGCGATCAGCGTGACGGGGAGCTGCACTTGCCAGCACGTTTTGGTACGCTCTGGCCTCAATAACCACTCCACACTTCGTTCACCGGCATCGCGGAAAGCCTGGCGGATCGTGGTTAGCGGGGGAGAAAACCACGCGCTGTCAGCCGTATCATCAAACCCGACAACGGCGATCTGGCCCGGTATCGCAATGCCTTTTTCTGCACAGGCGCGCATCACGCCGAGCGCCATTTGATCGTTCGCGACCAGGATAGCTTCGGGCTGCTCGGTACCGGACAAAAGCTGATGACCTTTCTCATAGCCTGAGGCCGCGCTCCAGTCGCCCTGTGCCACTGCGATCGCCTCAAGGCCAGCCTGCGCCAGTGTGGCTTTCCATCCTGCCAGGCGCATCCGGGCGGAGACTGAGCTTTCCGGCCCGCTGAGTAACGCAATGCGCGTTTGCCCCAGCGAGATCAGGTGTTCAGCGCCCAGGCTCGCCCCCTGCACGGCATTGAAAACGAGGCTGTTGACCTGTGCAGAAGGAGATACATCAAGAAAAAGAACCGGAACGGGCGAGGCCATGACCTGAAGCTGTTCTGCCTGCGCATCTTCCAGCGGAACGTTCACCAGCAGCCCTTCCACCCGTTGTGCCAGCAGTTCCTGCAGAGCTGCCTGACATTGTTCCGGCTGTTGCACCATGGAAATTAACACGCTCGCCCCCTGCTCCACCGCGCGGGATTTTACCGCCGACGCAATCTGCGAAGGGGCGTGCAGGGCAAGATCGGTCGTGATCAGCCCCAGCGTGCGGGTGCGCTTTCCGGCCAGTTGCTGCGCGCCACGATTGGGAACGTAGTGCAGTTCCTCCATGGCCTGTCGAACCTTTTCCCGTGTACGGGAGGAAACATGCTCCGCATCGTTAATCACACGGGAAACGGTCTGGTAAGAAACCCCCGCAAGGAGGGCAACGTCATAAAGAGTGATAGCTTTCATGCATTCTGGCATCGCGAGAAGAGTTGCCCTCATTCTGGCACAGCTATGCCATTAAAGCATGTGAGCGCTTCGCAGAATTAAACCACGCGCTCAGGCTGTTGCGCCTTCTGTACGCGCGGCTTTTGACGAAACCACGGTAAGCAGATCTGAATCAGCGGGCCGATGGTCAGGGCATACAGCACCGTTCCTACGCCAAATGTGCCCCCCAGAATACAGCCAATGATTAACACACTCACTTCAATCGCGGTGCGCACGCTGCGAATCGACCGCCCCAGCCGGGCATGAATGCCGGTCATCAGGCCATCCCGAGGCCCTGCGCCAAACCCAGCGCCGATATACATACCGGTGGCTATCGCGTTAATCACAATGCCTGAAACCAGCAGAGCGATGCGGATCGGCAGTGAGGACAGTTCGGGTATCAGCGCCATGGCGGCATCCGCCGCCAGCCCGATACAAATCACGTTGCTGATGGTGCCAACACCGGGAAGTTGACGCAGAGGTATCCACAGCAGCAGAACCACAGCGCCAGTGACAATAATCACTGTACCAATGCTCAACCCCAGCTGTAGCGCCACGCCAAGATGAAACACATCCCACGGATCGACGCCTAAATCCGAACGAATAAACATCGCGGTTGAAAGGCCGTACAGACCTAAGCCGACATAAAGTTGAACCAGACGACGTACCATTTTTAGCTTCTCCGATGAACCAGACTTCCATCCTCGTCTAAAATGGCTCTATGATTAATGTCCAGTTTTCAAATAGTGGACTGCACATGTCATCACGTCGCTTCGGTAGTCAGTCTCTGGTCCGGCTGTTAGGCCACTGGCAGCAATCATCATCCCGAACCCCGCTCTGGCGGCAGCTGGCGGATGCACTACGTCTGCTGATACTCGACGGCAGGCTGGCCCTCAGCACGCGCTTGCCAGGAGAGCGAGAACTGGCCTCTGCGCTGGAGGTAAGCCGAACCACCATCAGCAGCGCGCTGGCCCATCTGCGGGAAGAAGGATATCTGGAAAGTCGTCACGGCAGCGGGTCACGCGTGATCCTGCCGGACACACGTGCCATACCGACCCTCTCAGCGGCCAGCGCGGCGCTGGATCTTTCCACTGCCGCGCTTAGCGCCGGCCCGGAAATCCACCAGGCGTATACGCATGCACTCACGGCGATCACGCAACACCTTTCACAGACAGGCTACGACCAGCTCGGATTACCAGCACTGCGGGAAGCCATTGCCGCACGCTACACGGCGCGCGGGCTTCCGACACGGGCTGATGAAGTGATGGTGGTTAATGGTGCCGTGAGCGGCTTTTCGCTGGTGTTACGCATGATGACGGGTCCCGGCGATCGCGTGGTGGTCGACCATCCCACCTATCCGCTGGCGATTGCCGCTATTCAGGGTGCACTTTGTCGGCCGGTAGGCGTATCCCTTCCCGAAACGGGCTGGGATACCGATGGTTTCGCCGCGACGCTTGCCCAGACAGCGCCGCGCCTGGCGTATCTGATGCCAGACTTTCATAACCCGACGGGACGCTGCATGGACACCGCAACGCGCCAGACGATAGCCGACATTGCCGCACAGACCCGCACCACGCTGGTCGTGGATGAAACGATGGTTGATCTCTGGTTTGATGCTCCCCCTCCGCCCCCGCTGGCCGCGTTTAACCCGGAGGCTGCCGTCATCACGCTGGGCTCTGCCGGAAAAAGTTTCTGGGGAGGGCTTCGCCTCGGCTGGCTCCGCGCCTCGTCGCGGACGATCGCGACGCTCGCCCAGACGCGCGACACTCTGGATTTGGGCACACCGCTGCTGGAACAGCTTGCAACGCTCTGGCTTATCGAAAACAGTGATGCTTTTTTGCCCGCACGGCGGAAAATGCTGGCGGAACGTCGGGACCGGTGCGGCGCGTTGCTGCGCGAACATTTTCCGGCATGGTCGTTTCACGAGGCAGAAGGAGGCCTTTCTTACTGGATTGAGTTGCCCGGTATGCTGGCAACACAGCTCGCGGCACGGGCAGAGACGACGGGGATTAATCTGGGGACCGGCACACGGTTTGGTCTGTCAGGTGCCTTTGACCGCTATCTGCGTATGCCCTTCTCGCTCGCCCCGGCGGCGCTTGAAGAGGCGTTGCTGCGAATTAAACCGCTGTGGCTCACCCTGAATAAAACCACGCCGCCCGTAAAACGGAGCCTGATTTAGTTTTCTCAGCGAAAAATAATAAAAACTGCTGACTGGCGTTCTGCAGTCAGCAGTTTTCACGGGGCAGATTTTAGTGCTGGGGAGGAATAGGGAAACCTTTCAGTGAAATAACGAAACTTTCACCGTCTTTCTTTATTTTCGCGCCGGTATCACACCAGTCTGACGCAATCCGAAAGAACTCATCACTTCCTACATTCCAGCCAAGACGTACGTGTTTGACATAGCCTGAACGCAACAAATCGCAGGCCTCTTTGTAGTCACTGGCAGTCGACAGTTGTTGTTTCATTTTCTCTTCTTCAGAATTTTACGTAGTGCCTTGATTTCTTTAGGAGTAAATGGAGATACACTCTCTTCTTCCGTATGCTGATTATCGATATCCTCTTCCGATACTCCCGCCTCTTCTACTGCTTCAAACGCCAGCAGCAGCAGTTTCTCTGTGGTCACGCTTAAATTCTCATTATTCACTTCTGCATAGTGGCGAAGTTTTTCTTTTAGCGTTTCATCAATTTTAACGTTTAAAACCGCAGTAGCCATGTTCGTCACTTCCCTTCGGAATACGTGCCTTATTTAATACACGAAGTTAACTTGCTTATCCAGATATATATTTTTTGCTTATGACAGAAAAAAGATGCCCAGTAATAAAATGACAGGCTATTATTACAGGTTTATGACAGTTATATTTCAAATTAATGAAAGATAAATTACATAATATATAAAATACTTTTTATTTGTGGGGAATAACAAACTCAGGCACGAATCGGTAACGACGAAGGAGGATACAAGTACTGTCGAGGAGCAGAAATGGGTGGGGGCCCTGCCAGCTACATCCCGGCACACACGTCGTCTGCCCTGGCTGCTTCCTTCCGGACCTGACCTGGTGAACAGAGTAGCGTTGCGGGAGAACCAACAGAGCCCCCATTGAGAGCGTTGATAACCAACGCGCTGGCGCATTATCCCTGTGCTGGCCTGCAATTGCAAGCCGCCGGCAACCGGATGATGGTTTATTGCGCAAACAGGCGCAGCAATCAGGTTTATCTTCGTTTACCATGACACATCAAAGGTTCCCCACAGGAGTAAGTATGGACGAACACGACGCTTTCCCGCAGCGCGTCTGGCAAATCATTGCCTCCATACCGGAAGGGTATGTAACAACTTACGGAGAGGTTGCCCGGCTGGCCGGTTCACCGCGCGCTGCGCGTCAGGTCGGCGGGGTGTTGAAACGACTGCCGGAAGGCAGCACATTGCCCTGGCACCGGGTGGTGAATCGCCATGGTGCTATTTCGCTCACCGGGCCGGATCTCCAGCGACAACGCCAGGCGTTGCTTTCAGAAGGGATACAGGTATCAGGTTCAGGGCAGGTTGATTTACAGAAGTATCGCTGGGTGTACTGACACCCTCTTCCGAAGGAGAGGGTGTCAGAGTCTTTAAAGCTGCGTTGGCGGCGTCGGCAGCGACGGCTGGTTAGTCTGTGGTGCTACGGGCACTTCAGTTTGCTGCACCGGCACCAGGTTCAGATCGACTTTTGTCCCGCCGTTATTAATCGCTTCCTGCACCGTATCGGTGATAAAGACCAGTTTATCGTTGATTGTTACTGCTGCGCTCAGGAGGATACGGGCATTCGGCTGAACGTCTGAAGGATTGTACGGCAGCACAAAGCTAAACGGTGCCTGTTTCCCCTCAGTACGAACGGCGCGCTGCGCCAGCACTTTCGATGGCGCGTCAGCCAGCGAGGCGTCGGAAAGCGTAACCGTCAATACCGCATCCGGCGGTAGCGCGACTTTCTGTTTGATCCAGATTGTCCCGGAAACATTTGGTTGCTGAATGGACTGCTGCGAAAGAGTGTTAATCCCGTTCGGGTCTGCTGCTGGCACCGGCACCTGGGCGCTCTTACCTGCACAGGCGGACAACGCCACCGCAATAGCTACACCACTTAGCATGGGCACGAGTTTCATTGAAGTCTCCTTATCATCAATGCACCAGCGGGATCGATCCCACCCGATGTCGTTTACATTCATATAACGCATACAAGTCTGGCACAAATCACTGATTAATGCCTAATTTCGCCTCGATATTCAGACTAATCTACCCATCGGACCACTTTCATTTCTGCGTTATACTCAGCGTATCTTTCGCCACGGCGTTTATTGAGGACGATTATGAGTCAGGCACTGAACAATCTGCTGACATTACTGAATCTGGAAAAAATTGAGGAGGGACTCTTCCGCGGACAGAGCGAAGATTTGGGCTTACGCCAGGTCTTCGGAGGGCAAGTCGTGGGACAGGCGCTGTATGCCGCAAAAGAAACCGTCCCGGCAGACCGTCTGGTGCACTCCTTTCACAGCTACTTTTTACGCCCTGGTGATAGTGCAAAACCCATTGTGTATGACGTGGAAGTCTTACGTGATGGCAACAGTTTCAGCGCCCGCCGCGTGGCTGCCGTGCAAAACGGAAAGCCCATCTTTTACATGACCGCCTCGTTCCAGGCACCTGAGCCAGGTTACGAGCATCAAAAAGAGATGCCGCCCGCGCCGTCACCGGACGACCTTAAATCTGAGACTGAAATCGCCCGCGCGCTGGCGCATTTGCTGCCGCCGCAAGTGAAAGAGAAGTTTCTCTGCGATAAGCCGCTGGAGATCCGCCCCGTCGAGTTCCATAACCCGATGAAAGGCCACACTGCCGAGCCAAAACGTCAGGTCTGGATGCGTGCCAACGGGAGTGTTCCGGCTGATATCCGCGTTCATCAGTATCTGCTCGGCTACGCGTCTGACTTCAACTTTTTGCCCGTTGCGCTGCAGCCGCACGGCGTAGGATTCCTGGAGAAAGGGATGCAGGTGGCGACCATCGATCACTCTATGTGGTTCCACCGTCCGTTCGATATGAACGACTGGCTGCTCTACAGCGTGGAAAGTACCTCGGCGTCCAGCGCGCGCGGATTCGTGCGGGGTGAGTTTTATACTCAGGATGGCGTACTGGTGGCATCAACGGTGCAGGAAGGGGTGATGCGTAACCGAGGGTGATTTTGTGCGGGCTGATGCCCTCTCCCTTTGGGAGAGGGCATACACACTCAAAACGGCAACCGAAGTTGCCGTTTTGCTATGTGTTATGCGTTATACGCATTCTCGCCGTGGCTGTTGACGTCCAGACCTTCGCGCTCCTGCTCTTCCGGTACACGCAGGCCAACGGTCATGTCCGCCAGCTTGTAGCCAACGAAGGCCACCACCCCCGACCAGACGACGGTGATAGCGATACTTTCCAGCTGCACCAGAACCTGGTGAACCATCGTAACGCCTTCTGCGTAGCCCACGCCGCCCAAAGATGCCGCGGCAAAGATACCCGTCATAATACAGCCGATGATGCCGCACACGCCGTGCACGCCGAACACATCACACGGATCATCAACGCGGAGAATACGTTTCAGTGCGGTGACTCCCCACAGACCCGCCAGTCCCGCCACGATACCAATGAGCAGCGCACCGCCGACACCCACATAACCACACGCTGGCGTAATGCCGACCAGACCGGCAATCGCACCTGAGCAGGCACCCAGCAGTGACGGCTTACCGCGAACAGCCCACTCGCCAAACACCCACGACAGAATAGCGCCAGCGGTTGCGACCACGGTATTCACGAAAGCCAGCGCCGCGATTTCGCTAGCTGCGCTTGCTGAACCGGCGTTGAAACCGAACCAGCCAAAGTAAAGGATAGCCGTACCCGTAAATACCATCGGCAGGTTGTGCGGTTTGAACGCTTCTTTACCGAAGCCCACGCGTTTGCCAATCAGGTATGCACCCACCAGGCCTGCTACGGCTGCGTTGATGTGTACAACCGTACCGCCTGCGAAGTCCAGCGCACCATGGGATGCCAGCAGACCGCCGCCCCAGACCATATGGGCAATCGGCACATAGGAGAGGGTCAGCCAGACCACCACGAAGATCAGTACCGCAGAGAAGCGGATACGCTCAGCCAGCGACCCGACAATCAGACCGACGGTAATACAGGCGAATGAACCCTGGAAAGCGACATGAATGTACTGATAGAAGCTGCCCATCAGCGCGGTCAGTTCGATATTTTTCAGCATCGCCCAGTTGAAGTTACCGAAGAAGGCATTACCTTCGCCGAACGCCAGCGAGTAACCGTAGACCACCCACAACACGCATACCAGCGCGAACGTCACGGCTACCTGCGTCAGCATAGAGAGGACGTTTTTGCCGCGGATCAGGCCGCCGTAAAACAGCGCAATGCCCGGAATGGTCATGAACAGCACCAGCGCGGTGCAGATCATCATAAAAGCATTATCGGCTTTGTCTGCCACAGCAGGGGCAGCCATTGCCAGGCCCGGCAGCAGTGCCAGCGACCCCAGACCCGTTTTGATTGTTGCTATCTTCATTTTCTCGATCCCTATCACTGTGTGCCAGGAGTTACTTACAATGCCGCTTCGTCGGATTCGCCGGTACGAATGCGAATAACGCGCTGCAGTTCGGCAACGAAAATTTTGCCGTCGCCAATCTTGCCGGTGTAGGCCGCCTTGCTGACAACATCAATCACTTCGTCGAGCTGATCGTCCGCAATGGCCACATCGATCTTCACTTTAGGCAGGAAGTTAACGCTGTATTCCGCCCCGCGATAAAGCTCGGCATGACCTTTCTGACGACCAAAGCCTTTCACTTCGGTCACTGTCAGTCCCTGAATACCCATGGAAGACAGTGCTTCACGCACGTCTTCGAGTTTGAATGGTTTGATTACCACCGTAACCAGCTTCATAAATCCCCTCCAGTCAGAATTCGGTAATGGCCGCAGCTAACACGCAGGAGTTATTGCAAGCGGTGTGCCAGAATTGAAAAGTGAGAGAAAAAGCGGCGCGGTGTGCAAAAGAAGGCGTGGAGGGTTGTACTGGTGAAAAAAAACGCACCATGACAGTGCACGGTGCGTTTCAGTTTTGCACCAACAGTTGTGACTGTTAGCGCACTGCCTGATTTTGGTGCATCAGGCGCTAAGCGACTCTTCCTCACGGGCGCTGGCCGCCAGCTCCTCCCCCGCCAGCTGCAGCTGGTACATCTGCCAGTAGCGCCCTTTCGCCTCCAGCAGTTGCCTGTGCGTTCCGCGCTCAACGGCCTGCCCGCGATGCAGCACCAGAATGGTATCGGCTTCAACGATAGTAGACAGACGGTGCGCGATAACCACCAGCGTCGTGTGATCACGAACGGCAGCCAGCGCCTGTTGAATAGCCTGCTCAGTACCCGAATCGATACTGGCCGTCGCTTCATCAAGGATCAGGACCTGCGGCGTTTCAATCAACACCCGCGCCAGCGCAAGAAGCTGTTTTTGTCCGACGGAGAGGTTGTTCCCCTGCTCGCCGAGTTTGGTATTGATCCCCTCGCTAAACCCGCGCGCCAGTTCTGCCAGCTGCACTTTTTCCAGGACATCCCAGACCTGCTCAGGCGTATACGGTCGCCCCAGAGTGACGTTGGCATAGAAGGTATCGGCCAGCACCACCGGATCTTGCTGCACCATCGCGACGCTCCTGCGCAACACGTTGTGGCTTAGCGAGGCAAGAGGACGGCCATCCAGACGAATTTCACCTTTCGTTAACGGGTAATAGCCCATCAACAGACTGGCGAGCGTACTCTTGCCGCTCCCGGTGTGCCCCACCAGCGCCACAAAGCCCCGCGACGGAATATCGAGGCTGATATCCTGCAGCACAAGCTGGTCGTCACGGTAGGCGAACGAGACATGATCAAACGTAATCGCGCCGCTTTGCAGAGGCCGCTCGTCGTTGCCGTAGGTCTGACGCGGTCTGTCCATCAGCTCAAAGACGCGCTCCCCGGCGACCACCGCCTGCTGCAGCATCGACTGCTGGGTGGTGAGTTCAATCAACGGTTCGTTAAGGCGGCCAAGATAGCTGATGAAGGCATACAGCACCCCGACCTCAATCGTCCCGCGGGTTGTCAGTCCAAACAGCATCAGCAAACCGCACAGCACCAGCGCCGAGAAAAGGCTCAACAACGGGCGCAGCAGGAAACCGTCCAGGCGCAAGGTCTGCATACGCGCCATATAGTGTGAACGGCTGGCTTCGCCCATCCGCTCACCGAATCGCGCCTGCTGGCGGAACTGCTGGATGACGCTCATGCCATTAATGACTTCGTTGAAGCCATCGTTGATATCAGCCAGATAAGCGCGTACACGGCGAACAATGGGCGTGCTGTAGCGTTGATAGATAACCATTACCGTCAGCACGGCCGGGAAGATCGTGATCGCCACCAGCGCCATGCGCCAGTCGAGGCTGAACATGGCCACCAGCATGGCACCGATCAGCGCCGCACTTCGCAGAACGGTCGCCACGACGGTGACGTACAGATCGCGGATCACCTCGGTATCGTTGGTTACGCGTGAAATCACCTGGCCGACGGGCTGGGTATCGAACTCGCTCAGCGGCTGGCGCAGCGCCGCGTCCATTACATCGGTGCGCAGTTGCTGCACAACGCCCACGGCCGCCCGGTTAAACAGCAGCGATTGCGCGTAGTGAAGCCCGGCTGCCGTCAGCTGTAATCCCACATAAGCCACGCCTAAACCGGCAACCAGCCCCAGCGGTAGATAGCTTTTCGCCACCATATTGTCGATAAAATAGCTGATCAACAGCGGGCCGCTGACTTCAGCCACCGCGGCAATCCACAGCAGAAGCACGGCAACAGACAGCGGTTTTCGCCACGGTGAACCGTAGGCCAGCAGGCGCTTAAGCGTCGGCCATAGCGCGCCAAATTTACGCATTGTTGACCTCCTCATCCAGTGCCGCTTCCAGCTGCTGATAACGATACATATCGCGATACCAGCCCGGTTGCTCCGTAAGCTGGTCGTGCTGACCGCGCTGGGCAATGTGTCCGTGTTGCAACACCAGGATTTCACTGGCTTCCGTCAGCGCGGAAAGTCGGTGGGCACTGATAATCACAGTACGTCCCTCGCCCCACTGGCGCAGATTGTGCAGTATCTGGTGCTCGGTACGGCCATCGACGGCAGAGAGAGCATCGTCCAGAATCAGGATTTCCGCATTTAACAACAGGGCACGCGCAATCGAGATACGCTGTTTTTGCCCGCCGGAGAGCATCACGCCCCGCTCACCCACTTCCGTTTCATACCCTTGTGGCAGACGCAGAATATCGTCATGGACGCTGGCTAAGCGCGCCACATGTTCAATCTCCTCCTGCGTCGCCGCAGGATGGCCAAGCGCGATATTGTTCGCCACGGTATCAGAGAATAAAAACGGCGTCTGGCTAACCACGGCCAGGCGGCTGCGCCACGCGTCCAGTTGCAGCGTCGTCAGTGGAAGATCGTGAAAACGAATATCGCCTTTGCTCACATCAAAGTGACGCTGGAGGAGCGACAGCACGGTACTTTTGCCGGAGCCCGTCGGACCACAAATGCCCAGCATCTGCCCAGGCTGGAGCGTAAAGTTCACGTTGTCCAGCACCGGATGTTCCGTTTGCGGGTAACTAAACGACTGGATATCCGCTTTCACCACTCCGCGCCCTTGCGGAACGGGTTCGCTGCCGTCATTCACCACTGGCGCTTCGGCCAGCATGGCGCGAATACGGCTGTAGGCAGCACTGCCTCGCTCAACGATGTTAAACATCCATGCCAGCGCCAGCATCGGCCAAATCATCAGCCCCAGATACATCGCAAAGCTGGTCAACTGGCCGAGGGTCATGGTGCCCTGCACGACCATCCAGCTTCCCCCGCCAATTGCCAGCAGGTTAGCCATGCCAATCGCAATATATATTGTCGGGTCAAAACGGGCGTCAATACGCGCGACGCGCATGTTTTTCGCGCCCGTATCCGCCGCATCAGCGGCAAACAGTGCGGACTGCCTGTCTTCCAGACCAAAGGCTTTGATCATGCGAATGCTGGTCATGCTCTCCTGGGTGCGATCGTTTAGCGATGAAAACGCCGCCTGCGCCAGCTTGAAGCGTTCATGCAATTTTTCACCATAGCGGTTGATTGCCAGCGCCATCAGCGGCATAGGTAACAGGGCCAGCAGAGTCAGTTGCCAGCTAATCTGAGTCGACATGACGATCAACACCGCACAGCCCATCACCAGCGAATCCACCAGCGTTAACACCCCTTCCCCGGCGGCAAACACCACGCGATCGACGTCGTTTGTCGCACGAGCAATAAGATCCCCGGTGCGATGACGCAGGTAAAACTCAGGATGCTGTCGGCTCAGCTGGCGGTAAAAATCTTCACGCAGCTCAACGGCCAGCTGATAGGACGCGCCGAACAGGAGCACTCGCCAGACGTAGCGCAGCAGATAGACAATCACCGCTGTCAGCACCAGCGTGCCCACCCACATCAACACCCGTGCGGTGGTGTAATGCTGTTCTGTAACACCATCCACGACGTAGCCCACCACTTTCGGCGGGATCAGTTGAAGAATAGCAATGATAATAAGCAGAGCCACTGCGCCGAGGTAGCGTTGCCACTCCCGACGAAAGTACCAGCTTAACTGGGCAAATAATCGCACGCGGTTTTTTCCTGAAGGTATTTTTCGAAGTTATTCAATGGGTAATGCTGTGGTGTATTTTATCTGCTCCATGGCAAAGCTGGAGGTGACATCTGACAAGCCCGGAACGCTGTTGACCAGCCGCTTGTAAAAATCATCGTAACGCTTCATATCCGCGACCTGGACGCGCATCAGATAGTCATACTCCCCTGCCATACGCCAGAAGCCGAGCACCTCCGGCATGTCCGAAACCTGAGTCACAAAGCGGCAATACCATTCACTGCTGTGGTGCTGCGTTTTGATCAGAACGAAGGCGGTCAGCCCAAGCCCCAGTTTTTCGGGATCTAATAGCGCGACACGCCCCAGCAGAATGCCGTCATCTTCCAGCTTTTTGAGGCGCTTCCAGCACGGTGTGGTGGTCAGATTAACGGCATCTGCCAGTGCCTGCAAAGAGAGGGTGCAGTCACTTTGCAGCAATGAAAGCAGCTTGCGGTCAATTTTATCTAGCATACCCACCTCACAGAGAAAATTTTTCTCCCTTCATTCTATTTTAAAGGCCAGATAGCAACAATTTTTTCTGTGCTTTTCGCTATGCTGGGCACAAAATGACAAACGGATAACTACGATGAATAGCACCTGGGTTAAACATGCCATCAGCGAAATAAATGCCGACTACCAACGCTCGGCAGACACCCATTTAATCCGCCTCGCCCTGCCGGGATTTGCGGGTATTCAGCTTTACCTGAAAGATGAAAGCACTCACCCGACCGGTAGCCTGAAGCACCGACTGGCGCGTTCGCTATTCTTGTACGGTTTATGTAACGGCTGGATTAAAGAAGGCACGACGATTATTGAATCCTCATCCGGTTCAACCGCCGTATCTGAAGCCTACTTCGCCCGGCTACTGGGCCTGCCGTTTATTGCCGTGATGCCCTCCTGCACCGCAAAACGCAAAATCGAACAGATCGAATTTTACGGTGGACGCTGCCACTTTGTAGAGAGCGCCTGCGAAATCTACGCCGCCTCGGAAATGCTGGCCCGCGAGCTGAACGGCCACTATATGGACCAGTTCACCTTCGCTGAGCGCGCGACGGACTGGCGCGGCAATAACAACATCGCTGACAGTATTTTCCGCCAGATGACCCACGAGCCACATCCGGTTCCGTCATACATTGTGATGAGCGCCGGTACTGGAGGAACATCTGCCACCATCGGGCGCTACATTCGCTGTCAGGGTTATGATACCCAATTGATGGTGGTCGACCCGCAAAACTCTGTGTTCCTCGATTACTGGCAAAGCCGCGATGCCGGGCTGCGCAGCCCGGTTGGCAGCAAAATTGAAGGAATTGGCCGCCCGCGCGTGGAGCCGTCGTTTATTCCGGACGTGGTGGATGAGATGCTGCGCGTGCCGGACGCCGCCAGCGTGGCGACGGCGCACTGGCTGGAGACGCAGCTTGGCCGCAAAGTGGGGGCGTCTACGGGCACCAATATGTGGGGTGCGCTGCACCTTGCCGCGCGGATGCGCGAAGAGGGCCGCACCGGATCTCTCGTCACCCTGCTGTGCGACAGCGGTGAGCGCTACCTCGACACCTATTATAACGCGGAATGGGTGCAGGCAAATATTGGCGACATTGCGCCGTGGAAAGCACAGATTGCAGCGCTGGTGAAATAAAAAAAAGCCAGACCGAAGTCTGGCTTGCTGGAAGGGTCTCACTATTCGGGGGAATACGGGAGGTTGTTTTTGTCCAGCCAATGCGTCAAAAAATGGGACACCGCTTCGTTACGGCAGTGTCCAATAACCGGCAGATGAGGAAGCTCCGCGATAAGCTGCGGCATCGCATTCCCCATAATCAGGCCGCGCCCGACGCTGCCCAGCATCTCGCGGTCGTTCATGGCATCGCCAAACGCCATACAGTCCTGAAGGGTAAAGCCCAGGTGGTTGCTCAGCACGGCCAGAGCAGAACCTTTGTTACAGCCTACCGGCAGCACTTCCAGACAATCCACCGCCGAGAAGGTCAGATGCGCGCGGTCGCCCAGCACCTCGTTAAGCTGGACGCGTAAGCGGCAGAGATCGTCGTGATCGCCACAAAAACAGATCTTCGTCACCGCGTAAGCAGGGAGCCGACGCAGATCGATAAGCTGATATTTAAACCCGCTGTAAACATGCGCATGCAGCATTTCGGGTATGTCACGTCCGGTAAACCAGCCGTCGTCATTAAAGACATGCACACTGGCCTGCGTATCCCAGGTGCTGTGCAGCACAATATCCGCCACTTCCGGGTTGAGATCCTGACGGTGCAGCACATCCCCTTCCACAGAGTGAATGCGCGTCCCGTTACCGGTAATGAGAAATGCATTGAGGGAAAACGCCCCCAGCAGATGGCGCATCTCCAGCACATGGCGGCCGGTGGCAAACGTCAGAGTGACATCGCGCTCGTGCAGACGCTTCAGGGTATTCAGGGTTTTATCCCCTAAACGGTGATCTGGCATTAACAGAGTGCCGTCCATATCGAATGCAGCAAGCCGGGCCATGATTACTCCTGAAATGTGATGCGTTTGACTTGTGCATCAGTATTACGTGAGATATACGGAAGTAATAGTGAATAGATGACAATTATTGTTCCGGGTTTATCATGCGCCAGCTTAACCGCCTCAATCAGTATCAACGTCTGTGGCAACCTTCTGCAGGGGCACCGCAGCAGGTCACCGTCACCGAACTGGCCAGCCGCTGCTTTTGTAGCGAGCGACATGTGCGCACGTTGCTGCGGCAGGCGCAGGACGCAGGCTGGCTCAGCTGGCATGCGCAGTCTGGTCGCGGTAAACGTGGGGAGCTGACGTTCCACGTCAGTCCGGAATCGCTGCGCAATACGATGATGGAAGAGGCGCTGAAGAGTGGGCAACAACATAATGCCCTTGAGCTGGCCCAGCTTGCGCCAGAGGATTTACGAGCGCTGTTGCACCCCTTTCTCGGCGGGCAGTGGCAAAACGACGCGCCGACACTGCGTATTCCCTATTACCGCTCACTGGACCCGCTTCATCCGGGCTTTCTGCCTGGGCGGGCGGAGCAGCATCTGGCGGGACAAGTCTTCTCCGGTTTAACACGCTTCAACGGTAATGTCAGCGAACCCACTGGCGATCTGGCGCATCACTGGGATGTTTCGCCTGACGGCCTGCGCTGGCATTTTTACATCCGTTCTACGCTGCACTGGCATAACGGCGATAAAATTGAGACGGTACAGCTTCAGCGAAGCCTGACGGCACTGCTGACGCTGCCCGCCCTGCGCAAACTGTTCCAGAGCGTATTGCGTATTGAAGTGACGCATCCGCAGTGTCTGACGTTTATCCTGCATCAGCCAGATTACTGGCTGGCACACCGGCTCGCGGCCTACTGTAGCCGTCTTGCCCATCCCGACCAGCCCATGACGGGCAGCGGCCCTTTCCGGCTGACAGTATACGACCCCGAACTGGTGCGCCTGGAAAGCCATGAACAGTACCATCTGAGCCATCCTCTGCTTAAGGCCATTGAATTCTGGATCACGCCACAGCTATTTGACGCTGAACTGGGCACAAGCTGCCGTCATCCTGTACAAATTGCTGTGGGTGAACCTGACGAACTGTCCAGCCTTCGGCTGGTCAGTAATAGCACCAGCCTGGGATTCTGTTATCTCACGCTGAAGCAAAGCGCGCGCCTGAGTGAAATGCAGGCGCGTCGACTGATCAATATCATCCACCTTTCGACGCTTCTGCATACGTTACCGCTTAACGAAGGGCTGATTACGCCTACAGAGGAACTGCTTCCCGGCTGGTCTATTCCCCGGTGGACGGATTTAACGGATGTTCCCCTGCCGGAAAAATTGACGCTGTTTTATCATCTCCCCGTCGAGTTACATACGATGGCAAGCCAGCTACAGCGCTATCTTGCGCAGCAGGGTTGTGAACTGGAGGTGGTTTTCCACGATGCCAAAACGTGGGACGGGTGCCAGCGGCTTGCGGATGCAGACATCATGATGGGAGACAGGCTGATTGGGGAAGCGCCGGAATATACCCTTGAGCAGTGGTTACGCTGTGATGCGCTCTGGCCGCATCTGCTAAGCGCACCGCAGTATGCTCACCTGCAGGCCACGCTGGATGCTGTACAGACCCAGGCCGACGAACAGGCCCGACATGCTGGCTTAAAAGTTATTTTCAGCCGACTGATGGAAAATGCGGTGCTAACTCCACTCTTTAACTATCAGTATCAAATCAGCGCTCCGCCGGGCGTCAATGGGATTCGGCTCAACACGCGCGGCTGGTTTGATTTCACCGAAGCCTGGCTTCCGGCCCCCAAATCGTGAAGAAGCTGGTCGCCGCCGTAGCCAGGCGTTAACATAATGTTTTTACCGTAACTGTCGAGAAGATTTATGAAACGTGCCGTCGTCGTGTTCAGCGGAGGACAAGATTCCACTACCTGCCTGGTACAGGCGCTTCATCAGTACGATGAAGTTCACTGCGTTACTTTCGATTATGGTCAGCGTCACCGCGCTGAAATCGATGTTGCCCGTGAACTGGCTCTGAAACTGGGTGCCCGTGCGCACAAGGTACTGGACGTCACGCTGTTAAATGAACTGGCCGTCAGTAGCCTCACCCGCGACAGTATTCCTGTTCCCGATTACGAACCTGACGCCAGCGGTATTCCCAATACCTTTGTGCCTGGCCGCAATATCCTCTTCCTGACCCTGACAGCAATTTATGCCTACCAGGTCAAAGCCGAAGCCGTTATCACCGGCGTGTGCGAAACGGATTTTTCAGGCTATCCGGACTGTCGCGATGAGTTTGTAAAAGCGCTGAATCATGCGGTAAACCTGGGCATGGCGAAAGAGACACGCTTTGAAACGCCGCTGATGTGGCTCGATAAAGCGGAAACCTGGGCGCTGGCGGACTACTGGGGCAGGCTTGATTTAGTTCGCAGCGAAACCCTGACCTGCTACAACGGCATCAAAGGCGACGGTTGCGGCCAGTGTGCAGCCTGTAACCTGCGTGCCAACGGTCTGAATCACTACCTTGCCGATAAAGTCGGCGTGATGGCCGCGATGCAGAAAAAAACCGGGCTGAAATAACGCGCGTTCTCCGTGCTGTCGTCCAGAGAATGTCGACAGCACGGATGACCTAAAACATCCTACACAATCATTAACTCCAGCTTTTCACGTAACTCGCCTTCCAGCGGCAGTGCTTTCTGGGTTTTAAGATCGATACAGACAAAGGTGATCAGCGCGTCAGCCACTACCTGTCCCTCAGGCTCCAGGGTGACCACCTGGCTGAGTACGCCACTTTTTCCGTTCAGTTGCTGCACCTGGCTGGTGACGGTAAGCAAATCCCCCAGGACGGCAGGACGACGGTAGTTGATATTGATATTGGCAACCACAAACGCGATGTTATGTGCAGTCAGCCACTGAAAACTTTCACTGTTTTCCAGCCCGTCCCAGCGCGCCTCTTCAAGAAATTCGAGATAGCGAGCGTTATTCACATGCTGGTAAACATCGAGGTGGTAGCCCCGGACTTTGATTTTTGTCTGCATAGCGCAATAGCCTTTACTGTTGTTATAGGGTGAGAGGTCACAACTGGTATGACCTCTTTATCCTGGCAAATTTTTGCCGCAGTGCAAGTTAATGTGCGATTACAGCGTCAGGTGTGAGAGGTTGCGCTCAACCAGTGCGCTCCCCATACCCGGAACCTGCTTCAGGTCATCAAGGGTTTTGAATGGACCGTACTCCTCACGATAGCTGACGATTGCCTGTGCTTTCTTCAGTCCTACGCCATTCATGACGCGGGCCAGATCGTCAGCGGAGGCTGAATTGATGCTTACCCGCGAGCCATCATCGTCGGTGGTTGTGCTGCTGGCGGTTGCTTTGGTTTGCGTCGTTGCATCCATCTGGCTTTGTACGGACGGTGCTTTAGCGGCAGGCGTCGCCGCCTGTGCGCCAGCACTCATCCCGGTGGTGGCAAGAGCCAGTGTAATAAGCAGTGCTTTGATTCCACGTTTCATGCTGTTTTCTCCTTGTTTGTTGACAGCCACGCCACGATAGCCGCACGGAAAAACAGGCACAAACGCCAGATTGCAGAAATGGAAAAGGCCGCGAAAGCGGCCTTTAGATTTTGCAGAGCGTTACGAAAATCTGCGAGCAGATACGTAATTATTGCTGCTGAGTTATCACATCACCCAGCTTAATTTTGGCTTCTTTACGCAGGTTGCTCATCATTGCCTCGAAAGCAATCTGCGCATTGTTCTGGGTAATACCCTGGATCATCGCTTTCTTCTGCTCTTCCGGCAGAGTGCCTGCTTTCACCTCGTCGAGCGCCAGCAGAACAACGTTACCCTGCATATCGGTTGCCGTACCGAAGCTCGGCTTGTCTTTCGCTGGCAGGCTCAGACCAAACGCCGCCTGGCTGATCGGGTCCTGGCCGGTACGGCTCAGCGTTTTCGCTTCACCGAAGCTCAAACCAGCCGCTTTCAGCGCGTCATTCTTGCCAGCTTTCAGTTCGACCAGAATCTTCTCAGCATCCAGTTTCGCCTGCTGTTCCGCTTTGTTGTGCTTAACCAACGCCACAACCTGATCCTTCACTTCAGACAGCGGTTTTACCGCCTCAGCTTTATGCTCGCTGATGCGCAGGACGAATGCACGGTCACCGTCGACAGTGATGATGTCTGAGTTGCTGCCCGGCGTACCGTTCTCACCCACCAGGCCACCATTGAAGATAGCATCAGAAACCGGCTTGAAGTTCAGCTCTTCCGGCAGGTTATCGTGACCAAACCAGCCAGTCTCCACCGCTTTCACGCCAGCAGCCTGTTCTGCGCCCGCCAGCGATTCATTATCGTTGCTCGCCGCATCGCTCACTTTCTGCTGCAGAGCATAGAAAGCGTCCAGCGCTTTCTCTTGCTTCACTTTCGCCGCGATATCATCACGAACGTCGGCCAGTGGTTTGGTTTTGGCTGCCTGGATATCATCCAGACGCGCCACCAGGAAACCGACGGAGGATTTGATCACCCCAGAGAGCTGGCCTTTATCTTTCAGACCTGCGTTTTTCAGTTCGTCAGGCGTTGTGGCATCTTCCAGCCAGCCCATATCACCGCCATTTTTGGCTGAGATGATGTCGGTGGATTTTGCTTTCGCAACGGTTGCGAAATCTGCGCCTTTGTTCAGCTCATCCAGTACCGCTTTGGCATCGGCTTCCGTTTTGGTCTGAATAACGCTATAACGGTTGCGCTGAGGCTGAGTAAACTGATCCTGATGCTGATCGTAGTAAGACTGGATTTCCGCGTCAGACGCGGTTTCCTGCAGCGCCGCCGCATCCAGTTTGATATAGCTTACGCGGAACTGCTCCGGGGTCACAAAGTTGTTCTTGTTCTGCTCGTAGTAAGCGTTAACGTCTGCGTCGCTGACCTGCTGTTTTGCCGCCAGCGCGTTTACGTCGATCGTCGCTTCGCGCACAACACGTTGCTGAGCCACCAGCGCTGCCAGCTCGTCAGTTTCACCTTTGAGCATGAAATCTGTGCCGACAACGGCATTGATAAGCTGCTGCGTAGTCAACTGGTTACGCAGCGCCTGCGCATATTGATCGGCCGTCATGCCCATCTGATTCACGATGCTGTTATAACGCGCATTGTCGAATTTGCCATTAGACTGGAACGCCTGAGTCGAGAAGATGGCTTTTTTCACCTGCTCATCGCTAATGCCCAGCCCCAGACTTTTTGCATACTGGTCAAGCAGTGCTTCGTCGATAAGACGGTTCAGCGTCTGCTGGCGCAGGGTTTTCATATAACCTTCGTTTGCCGCCAGCTCTGAGAACTGATCGCCCAGCTGTTGCTGCATACGGTTACGTTCACCAGCAAAAGCGTTCTCGAACTGCCCACGGCTGATTTCCTGGCCATTCACTTTTGCGGCATAGTTGGCGCTACCGCCGATGAGGTAACTACTCACGCCGGTCAATATGAACGACACGATAATGATACCGAAAATAATCTTGAGCACGAGACTGTTAGCAGCCGTGCGTAAGCTGTCCATCATGGTGTAACAACACTCCGCTGTATGTGACTGGTTACCTGACGCTGACGGAAATCCTGACCGTCGCGCGTAAAGGCGTATTGTGACAAGAAACCAGTACGATTGTCAGCCCACAACTCGCATAAACTCGCACAAATCAGGCCTGGACAAACAAAAAAGGCACATCAAATGATGCGCCCTTGTACTTTTCGGCTTCCCTGAAGCGGGCAAGCAATCAGTTTACTGCGTCTTTCAGCGCTTTACCTGCACGGAAACCTGGCACTTTAGCGGCAGCAATGGTGATCTCTTTACCAGTCTGAGGGTTGCGGCCAGTACGGGCAGCACGCTCTTTGACAGCAAAAGTACCGAAACCTACCAGTGCAACGTCGTCCCCAGCCTGCAGAGATTCAGTAACAGAAGCAATTAAAGCATCTAATGCACGTCCAGCTGCAGCTTTAGAAATATCAGCACCCGCAGCAATTTTGTCAATCAGTTGAGATTTATTCACTGTTCTCTTCCTCTCTTTATAATTTATATCGCGCCTGAGTCCTTCACAACGCGACCGCGCAGCAGTTATATCAGGCCTGCCATGACCTTACAACACCCGTTGTTGATGGCTAACCCAATCAGCAATCTAAATTAGCTATACAAAAAAAGGCTGGCAAGTCCGAATTGACTTACCAGCCTTGTTTTTATTGACGCTCTTTGCGCGAGGTCACTATTTTGCGGTTACAACCTGCATTCCGGAGGGTTCATTCTGCAGTGCGAGAGTCAGAACTTCCTCAATGCGTTTCACCGGATGGATCTGCAGATCGGCAATCACATTGTCCGGAATCTCTTCCAGATCGCGTTTGTTTTCGTAAGGGATCAATACGGTTTTGATCCCACCGCGATGTGCCGCCAGCAGTTTTTCTTTTAACCCACCGATGGGCAGAACCTGACCACGCAGGGTAATTTCACCGGTCATCGCCACATCAGCACGCACCGGGTTCCCTGTCAGACAGGAGACCAGCGCGGTACACATGGCAATACCTGCGCTTGGACCGTCTTTCGGCGTTGCCCCTTCCGGTACGTGAACGTGGATATCGCGTTTTTCATAGAAATCCGCGTTGATACCCAGTTTTTCCGCACGCGCACGCACCACGGTCAGCGCCGCCTGGATGGACTCCTGCATCACTTCACCCAGCGAGCCGGTGTAGGTCAGTTTGCCTTTGCCCGGCACACAGGCGGTTTCGATGGTCAGCAGATCGCCGCCCACTTCCGTCCATGCCAGACCGGTCACCTGACCAACGCGGTTTTCGTTATCCGCACGACCGTAGTCGAAGCGCTGAACGCCCAGGTACGCATGCAGATTATCGCCGTTAATCACAATGTGTTTCAGGCTCTTATCCAGCAGCAGCTGTTTCACCGCCTTACGGCACAGTTTAGAGATTTCACGCTCAAGGCTACGCACGCCCGCTTCACGGGTGTAGTAACGAATGATGCCGACAATGGCGCTGTCTTCAACAGTCAGCTCATTGGCTTTCAGCGCGTTACGCTCAATCTGCTTCGGCAGCAGGTGCTGCTTCGCAATGTTCAGCTTCTCGTCTTCGGTATAACCGGACAGACGGATCACTTCCATACGGTCCAGCAGCGGAGCCGGAATGTTCATGGAGTTAGAGGTCGCCACGAACATCACGTCGCTCAGGTCGTAGTCCACTTCCAGATAGTGATCGCTGAACGCCACGTTCTGTTCTGGATCAAGCACTTCCAGCAGAGCGGACGCCGGGTCGCCACGCATGTCCGACGACATTTTGTCGATTTCGTCGAGCAGGAACAGCGGGTTTTTAACGCCCACTTTCGCCATTTTCTGGATCAATTTACCCGGCATAGAGCCGATGTAAGTACGGCGGTGACCGCGGATTTCCGCTTCATCGCGTACGCCACCCAGCGCCATACGGATATATTTACGTCCGGTCGCTTTGGCGATGGACTGACCCAGAGAGGTTTTACCTACCCCCGGCGGCCCCACCAGGCACAGAATTGGGCCTTTAATTTTGTTCACGCGGCTCTGTACCGCGAGGTACTCAAGAATGCGGTCTTTGACGCGCTCCAGGCCGTAGTGGTCTGTATCCAGGATCTCCTGCGCCTGACGCAGATCTTTTTTGACCTTGCTGCGGGCGTTCCACGGAACCTGCACCATCCACTCAATGTAGCCGCGCACGACGGTCGCTTCAGCCGACATCGGAGACATCATTTTCAGCTTCTGCAGCTCTGCTTCGGCTTTCTCTTTCGCCTCTTTCGGCATCTTCGCCGCGTCAATCTTACGCTTCAGCGCCTCGTTTTCGTCCGGCGCGTCGTCCATTTCGCCCAGCTCTTTCTGAATGGCTTTCATTTGCTCATTCAGATAGTACTCACGCTGAGATTTCTCCATCTGCTTTTTCACGCGGTTGCGAATGCGCTTCTCAACCTGCAGCAGATCGATTTCAGACTCCATCATCGCCATCAGGTATTCCAGACGTTCGTTAACGTCGGACATTTCCAGCACGGACTGTTTATCAGCCAGCTTCAGCGGCATATGGGCAGCGATGGTGTCCGCCAGACGTGCAGGATCGTCGATACTGTTCAGCGACGTCAGCACTTCTGGTGGGATTTTCTTATTCAGCTTGATATAGCCTTCAAACTGGCTAATGGCGGTGCGTACCAGCACTTCCTGCTCGCGCTCATCAAGCTGCGGCGAATCAAGATACTCTGCCTTCGCAGAAAAGTGCTCGCCATTGTCAGACAAGGTGGTAATACGCGCACGCTGTAAGCCCTCTACCAGCACCTTCACGGTGCCATCAGGCAGCTTCAGCATCTGCAAAATAGAGGCCACGGTCCCGACGGTGAAAAGATCGTTTACACCCGGCTCATCCGTCGATGCTTCCTTCTGCGCCACCAGCATGATTTTTTTATCATGATCCATGGCGGCTTCGAGGCAACGGATAGATTTTTCCCGCCCTACAAATAAGGGTATGACCATGTGCGGATAAACCACCACATCGCGCAACGGCAACACGGGGATTTCAATGCGTTCAGAACGCTCAGGATTCATAGAGCTCTCTCTTAGTTTAGTGTCCGCCAGGTAAACTGGTCATGTAACTGTGCTTCACACAACCATTAACATGTATCCAGTATATGGGGATGTTTCCCACACATTCAACGCCATGAATACGGAAAAAGTAAAGGGGAGATAAAATCCCCCCTTTTTGATTAACTGCTTGTATGATTTGGTGAATTATTCGCCAGATGCCTGCTGTGCTTCAGGCTTACCATAAATCAGCAAAGGCTTGCTCTGACCACCGATTACGGACTCGTCGATAACCACTTTCTCAACATCTTCCATAGACGGCAGATCGTACATGGTGTCAAGCAGCGCGGCTTCAACGATAGAGCGCAGGCCACGCGCACCGGTTTTACGAATCATCGCTTTTTTGGCAATCGCATCCAGCGCTTCGTCACGGAATTCCAGATCGACACCTTCGAGGTTAAACAGCGCCTGATACTGCTTGGTCAGCGCGTTTTTCGGCTCTTTCAGAATCTGAATCAGCGCCTCTTCGCTCAGTTCGTTAAGCGTCGCCACAACCGGCAGACGGCCGATAAACTCAGGGATCAGACCAAATTTGATCAGATCTTCCGGTTCAACCTGCGACAGCAGTTCGCCTTCGTTCGGTTTTTCAGAAGTCGATTTCACCGTTGCGCCAAAACCAATGCCGGAGCCGGTTTCAACACGGTGAGAGATCACTTTATCCAGCCCTGCAAACGCCCCACCACAAATGAACAGGATTTTGGAGGTATCAACCTGCAGGAACTCCTGCTGCGGATGTTTACGACCACCCTGTGGCGGAACGGCAGCAACCGTGCCTTCGATCAGTTTCAACAGCGCCTGCTGCACACCTTCGCCCGAGACGTCACGGGTGATGGACGGATTGTCAGACTTACGGGAGATCTTGTCGATCTCATCGATGTAGACGATCCCGCGCTGTGCTTTCTGCACGTCATAATCGCACTTCTGCAGCAGTTTCTGGATGATGTTTTCAACGTCTTCACCCACATAACCGGCTTCGGTCAGAGTGGTGGCATCCGCCATAGTAAACGGAACGTCCAGCAGGCGCGCCAGCGTTTCAGCCAGCAGCGTTTTACCGGAACCGGTTGGCCCGATTAGCAGGATGTTACTTTTACCCAGTTCCACGCCATTGCTGGTATCGCCGTTACGCAGACGTTTGTAGTGGTTGTAAACCGCCACCGCCAGCACTTTCTTCGCCTGCTCCTGACCGATGACATAGTCGTCAAGATGATGACGAATTTCATGCGGGGTAGGCAACGCACTGCGCTCACGGTGCGGGGCAACTTCTTTAATCTCTTCGCGAATGATGTCGTTACATAAGTCGACACATTCATCGCAGATATACACGGACGGCCCGGCAATCAGTTTACGCACTTCATGCTGGCTTTTGCCGCAAAAAGAGCAGTACAGCAGTTTGCCCGAACCATCTTTGCGTTTATCTGTCATGAGTCCAAACCTCTTTTTAAGTTCTTTGTGCCGCACATGACGACGCAAATGCCATTCTCAGACGCAAGCTGCGGTAAGCAGAGTGCCGCCCTACCTTAGTATAGCGGCACAGTTGCGTCGCGGGCATCAATTACGATGGGTCAAAACGGAGTCGACTAAGCCGTACTCAACTGCCTCTGGTGCAGAGAGGAAGCGATCTCGCTCAGTATCACGCTCGATCTGCTCAAGAGATTGACCCGTATGCTGCGCCATAAGTTCATTCATGCGCGCTTTTACTTTCAGAATTTCGCGGGCGTGGATTTCGATATCCGTCGCCTGACCCTGATATCCGCCCAGCGGCTGGTGGATCATCACGCGGGAATTCGGCAGGCAGAAACGCTTGCCTTTCGCCCCTGCCGTTAACAGGAAGGCACCCATTGAGGCCGCCTGTCCCATACAGATGGTGCTGACATCCGGCTTGATGAATTGCATGGTGTCATAAATAGACATACCCGCCGTAATCACGCCGCCTGGCGAGTTAATGTACAGGTAGATGTCTTTTTCCGGGTTTTCCGCTTCCAGAAACAGCATCTGCGCCACAATCAGGTTTGCCATGTGGTCTTCCACCTGGCCGGTCAGAAAGATAACGCGTTCCTTGAGCAGACGGGAATAGATATCAAAAGACCGCTCACCACGTGAGGTCTGTTCAATAACCATTGGCACCAGAGCCATATGGGGTGCAAAGTTGTCTCGTTCGCCACTGTATGACATTTCCGTCTCCTGGATCAAAATTGAAAACACCTGCTGTACTGATTGTAACCTTATGGACGGATTATCAGCCAGTCTCATTCATCGTGATTACATACTTATGGGGTTTACACTGCCCTATTTCAAGCATAACAACCTTTTGGTGTTACGCTAACACTGAAAGGGCGTTTTAGCACTCTTCCTGGGCCTATTGGTGTGATAAAAAAAACCCGTCGCCTGAAGGCAACGGGTTTTTGTTCAAACTTTAAACCGTTGGGGCGAAATTACGCCTGCTGGTTCATCAGTTCGTTGAAAGAGGTCGCTTTTTCGGAGACTTTCGCTTTCGCCAGTACCGCTTCAACAGCCTGCTCTTCCAGCGCAACGTTGCGCATATTGTCCATCAGCTCTTTGTTCTTACCGTAGAACTCGATCACTTCTGATGGATCTTCGTATGCAGAAGCCATCTCTTCGATCAGGCCTTTCACACGCTCTTCGTCAGCTTTCAGCTCGTGGGTACGAATCACTTCGCCCAGCAGCAGGCCAACAACGACGCGACGTTTCGCTTGCTCTTCGAACAGCTCACGTGGCAGTTCCATCGCTTGCTGCTGGTTGCCACCGAAACGCTGTGCAGCCTGACGGCGCAGAACGTCGATTTCGCTGTCGATCAGTGCTGCAGGAACGTCGATCTCGTTCGCTTTCACCAGACCTTCGATCGCCTGAGATTTCACACGGTTACGCACAGCACCGTTCAGCTCGCGTTCCATGTTTTTACGTACTTCAGCACGCAGACCGGCTACAGAACCATCTTCCACGCCGAAACGTTTGATGAACTCTTCAGTCAGTTCTGGCAGTTCGCGCTCTTCAACTTTCTTCAGGTTGATGACGAACTTCGCTGCTTTACCTTTCAGGTTTTCAGCGTGGTACTCTTCCGGGAAGGTCACGTCGATGGTGAACTCTTCGCCCGCTTTGTGGCCTTTGATACCGTCTTCGAAGCCTGGGATCATACGACCCTGGCCCATCGCCAGTACGAAGTCAGTCGCTTTGCCGCCTTCGAACTCTTCGCCGTCTACAGAACCGGTGAAGTCGATGGTTACGCGGTCTTCAGCGTCAACTGCGCCGTCTTTGTCTTTCCAGTTCGCCTGCTGCTTACGCAGGGTATCCAGCATGCCGTCAACGTCTTCGTCGGTCACAGACACAACCGGTTTTTCAACTTCGATGGTTTCCAGACCTTTCAGCTCAACTTCCGGGTACACTTCAAACTCTACGGAGTAGGTGAAGTCTTCGCCCTGTTTGTATTCGCCTGGAACGTAGTTCGGTGCGCCAGCCGGATTGATTTTTTCTTTGATGATCGCATCAATAAAGTTGCGGCTCATCAGTTCACCCAGCACATCCTGACGCACAGAAGCGCCATAACGCTGAGCAACAACATTCATTGGTACTTTGCCCTTACGGAAGCCGTCAATACGTACTTTTTTTGCTACGTTGACCAGCTCGCTTTTCACAGCAGTTTCGATGCTGTCAGCAGCGATAGTAATCGTTACACGGCGGCCAAGGCCTTGAGTGGTTTCAACTGAAACTTGCATCTTGTTACCTCAAAAAAATCACAGTGCTCGGTCAACTCTGAATCTGTCTCGCAATACCGGGATGCTCTCTTATGTGCAGATTCACATTCCCTGTCGCCAGAATCATCCCGAAGACATTCATTAAGACGCGGCATTATAGCGGCATCACTTAGGTGAGTCGAGAACGGTTGGAGCATGTTGCTGCGGCTTTTTTCACACTTTAAGGCTATTTTTAGCCTCAAAAACGCACCATCCGCTCAAAACTCAGGCAAAACAAAACGGCCCTGAGGCCGTTTTGACGAAATCTGTATGCAACATACTGGAAAAACTCTGGCTGTTGCAAATCCGATTTATCAGGCTATGGTGCCCGCACCGCGACAAGGCGGTGAAGCGAAAACCGTATCCTGCAGTCCTTCCCATTCCTTAATGGTGTAAGTATGCAGCGCCAGCGCATGTACGGTTGTGGAGAGTTCATCCGTCAAAGTGCTGTAGATCAAGCGATGTCGGTTCAGGAAACGTTCTCCCGTGAAGCGATCGCTGACCAAAACCACTTTGAAGTGGCTTTCAGAACCTGCCGGCACGTTATGACGATAGCTTTCGTCGACAACTTCGAGGAACACAGGGTTGAACGCTGCCCTTAGTTTTTCTTCTATCTGCTCACGTATCATCATGAAATTACTCCTCCGACAACGCTAAGATGTCACCCATCCCTTTAAATGTTAGCCGCTTTTACCGTTTCCATTACACCTTGACAACAAATATTTAGCTTTCGTCTGATTTTTTCATTCAAACGAATGAAGTTCACTATGACGCTCATACGTTTTGTCATTTACGGGTGGAGAAAAGCGGTAAGCTGGTCAGTTTTCAGACAAGGCGATGAATTTACATGCGTTGACCACTTCCCCTCGCCGTTGGCGATGTTATGATGGCGGCAATTTTTCTCTCTAACTGCTTACGATTCGTTGAGAACCTGAAAATGTTAAAAAAACTCTTCTTTCCGTTGGTAGCACTTTTTATGCTGGCAGGTTGTGCAACCCCGCCAACAACAATTGATGTTTCACCAAAAATCACCCTGCCACAGCAGGACCCAAGCCTGATGGGCGTGACTGTCAGCATCAATGGTGCCGATCAGCGTCAGGATCAGGCGCTGGCGAAAGTAACCCGCGACAATCAGCAGGTAACGCTGACCGCCTCCCGCGACCTGCGTTTCCTGCTGCAGGAAGTGCTGGAAAAACAGATGACCGCTCGCGGTTATATGATTGGACCAAGCGGTGCGGTTGATCTGCAGATCATCGTCAACAACCTGTATGCTGACGTCTCCCAGGGTAACGTTCGCTACAACATCGCGACCAAAGCGGATATTGCCATCATCGCGACCGCGAAGAACGGCAATAAGATGACCAAAAACTACCGTGCCAGCTATTCCGTTGAAGGTGCTTTCCAGGCATCCAACAAAAACATCGCTGACGCGGTTAATAGCGTGCTGACTGATACCATCTCTGATATGGCACAGGACACCAGCATCCACGACTTTATCAAGCAGAACGCGCGTTAATTCCGCTTCCTGACCCGGCGTTTCGTCGGGTCAGTCTTATAAGAACATGTCCAGTCACTACTTGCGCATTTTCCAGCAACCAAAATCAGCGATTCTGCTGATCCTCGGCTTCGCCTCCGGTTTACCCCTCGCGCTCACCTCCGGCACGCTGCAGGCGTGGATGACCGTTGAGAATATCGATCTTAAAACCATCGGCTTCTTCTCTCTTGTCGGCCAGGCCTACGTCTTTAAATTCCTGTGGTCGCCGGTGATGGATCGCTACACGCCGCCGTTCCTCGGAAGGCGTCGTGGCTGGCTGGTGATGACGCAGGTCCTGCTCTTACTGGCGATTGCAGCGATGGGCTTCCTTGAACCCGCCACGCAGCTACGCTGGATGGCGGCGCTTGCGGTGGTGATTGCCTTCTGTTCCGCCTCGCAGGACATCGTGTTTGATGCCTGGAAAACGGACGTATTACCCGCGGAAGAACGGGGGGCGGGTGCCGCTATCAGCGTACTGGGTTATCGCCTGGGGATGCTGGTTTCCGGCGGGCTGGCGCTGTGGCTGGCTGACCGCTATCTCGGCTGGCAGGGCATGTACTGGCTGATGGCTGCCCTGCTAATCCCCTGTATTATCGCCACGCTGTTCGCGCCAGAGCCGAGCGACGTGATCCCGGTGCCACGTTCGCTGGAACAGGCCGTTGCTGAGCCGCTGCGTGATTTTTTTGGCCGTAATAACGCCTGGCTAATTCTGCTGCTGATCGTTCTTTATAAGCTGGGCGATGCGTTTGCAATGAGCCTGACCACCACCTTCCTGATCCGCGGCGTTGGCTTCGATGCCGGTGAAGTGGGCGTGGTCAACAAAACGCTGGGGCTGTTTGCGACCATTATCGGCGCACTGTATGGCGGTGTATTGATGCAACGTCTGACGCTTTTCCGGGCACTGCTGATCTTCGGTATCCTGCAGGGAGCGTCAAATGCAGGGTACTGGCTGCTGTCAATCACCGACAAACACACGATCAGCATGGCGTCTGCGGTATTTTTTGAAAACCTCTGCGGCGGCATGGGTACAGCAGCGTTTGTGGCGCTGCTGATGACCCTCTGTAACAAGTCGTTTTCCGCCACGCAATTTGCTCTGCTCTCCGCCCTTTCTGCTGTGGGTCGCGTTTACGTCGGTCCGATTGCGGGCTGGTTTGTAGAAGCCCACGGCTGGCCGACGTTCTATCTCTTCTCGGTGGTTGCGGCAGTGCCGGGGATTTTATTGCTGCTGGTCTGCCGTCAGACGCTGGAATATACCCAGCGAACAGAACATTTTATGCCACGAACAGAATATCAACGCGCCTACCGTTTTGCCTTACGTCTGTTAATGGCAGGATGCCTTGCACTGGCGCTGTGGCTTATTGTGCTCATTCTTAATGCCGCGACCGCGTTGTCGCTGCCCTTTGAAGCCCTGCTGCTGGATGCGGGAGCTCTTCTGGCCATCGCTGGCATCCTGATCGGCGGACTGCTTGATTTTCTGGCTTTACGTAAAACTCAGTTAACCTGAAGAAAAAAGCGAAAGGTTATTTCCCGTTGTAATCACGACCCGAAATTATAACGGCGAAATAACCGTCAGCCGCTAAAAAAATATTTGTTGTTTTGTGCGGGATAGCTTTTGGAAATTATTGGAGCGTTCTCCAGTTAACTATTTTCCATTAAACGATTCAGCTTTTAGAAGATTGAATTTTCGTTTTTTATTTGTCTTTTTATTGATAATCAATTGTTAATTATTTGTATATTTTTGACAATGGTTATACCAATTGCCCCTTTTAGGGTATGCTTGGGGGTGCTTTCGTTATAATGCCCGTCGCATGCGGCTTCCGTCATAAAAACCGACATAATTTGCAACACATGTGACATGTGCGGCAGAACCCGGTAACACCTTCCTGACACAGCCCTAATGATGTTTACAGTAATGTAACCTTCCCGTAAAATGCCCCCACACTTTAAACGCCACCAGACTCCCGTGGAATTGAGGTCGTTAAATGAGACTCAGGAAATACAATAAAAGTTTGGGATGGTTGTCATTATTCGCAGGCACTGTATTACTCAGTGGCTGCGATTCTGCACTACTTGACCCCAAAGGACAGATTGGACTGGAACAACGTTCACTGATACTGACGGCTTTTGGCCTGATGTTGATTGTGGTTATTCCCGCCATTTTGATGGCTGTTGGTTTCGCCTGGAAGTACCGTGCGAGCAATAAAGATGCGAAGTATAGCCCTAACTGGTCACACTCCAATAAAGTGGAAGCTGTGGTCTGGACAGTGCCAATTCTGATCATCCTTTTCCTTGCCGTACTGACCTGGAAAACCACTCACGCACTTGAGCCAAGCAAACCGCTGGTTCACGATGAAAAACCAATTACCATTGAAGTGGTCTCCATGGACTGGAAATGGTTCTTCATCTATCCGGAACAAGGCATTGCTACCGTGAATGAAATCGCCTTCCCGGCGAACACTCCGGTTCAGTTCAAAGTGACCTCCAACTCCGTAATGAACTCCTTCTTTATTCCGCGTCTGGGTAGCCAGATTTACGCGATGGCCGGTATGCAGACTAACCTGCACCTGATCGCGAATGAAGCAGGCACCTACGACGGTATCTCCGCCAGCTATAGTGGTCCAGGCTTCTCAGGTATGAAGTTCAAAGCTATCGCTACGCCAGACCGCGCCGCCTTCGACCAGTGGGTTGAGAAAGCGAAGCAGTCTACTAACACCATGTCTGACATGGCGGCGTTCGAAAAAGTGGCTACGCCAAGCGAATACAACAAGGTGGAGTACTTCTCTAACGTGAAACCTGATTTGTTCAAAGACATTATTGGCAAATTTATGGACCACGGTAAGAGCATGGACATGACCCAGCCTGAAGGTGAGCACAGCGCACACCAGGGTATGGAAGGCATGGACATGAGCCACGCGGAAACCGCTCACTAAGGGGCCGAGGAAGAAAATGTTCGGAAAATTGACACTGGATGCGGTGCCGTACCATGAACCTATTATCATGGTCACGATTGCCGCAATTATCATCGGTGGCGCAGCCGTTCTGGGCTTAATCACTTACTTCGGTAAGTGGAGCTACCTGTGGAATGAGTGGCTGACTTCGGTTGACCACAAAAAACTCGGTATCATGTACTGCATCGTCGGTATCGTCATGTTAATTCGTGGCTTTGCGGATGCGATCATGATGCGTAGCCAGCAGGCGCTTGCTTCTGCGGGTGAAGCTGGCTTCCTGCCGCCGCACCACTACGATCAGATCTTTACCGCTCACGGCGTTATCATGATCTTCTTCGTGGCGATGCCGCTGGTTATCGGTCTGATGAACGTGGTTGTGCCGCTGCAAATCGGCGCGCGCGACGTGGCGTTCCCGTTCCTGAACAACCTGAGCTTCTGGTTCACCGTTGTCGGCGTGATCCTGGTTAACCTGTCACTGGGTGTGGGCGAATTCGCGCAGACCGGCTGGCTGGCTTATCCACCGCTTTCGGGAATTGAGTACAGCCCAGGCGTAGGTGTTGACTACTGGATTTGGGCGCTTCAGCTCTCCGGTGTTGGTACTACCCTGACCGGTATTAACTTCTTCGTGACCATTCTCAAGATGCGTGCCCCTGGCATGACGATGTTCAAGATGCCGGTATTTACCTGGGCATCTCTGTGCGCTAACGTCCTGATTATTGCGTCATTCCCAATTCTGACTGTCACCATCGCGCTGCTGACCCTGGACCGCTATCTGGGCACCCATTTCTTTACCAACGATATGGGTGGCAACATGATGATGTACATCAACCTGATTTGGGCATGGGGTCACCCGGAAGTGTACATCCTGGTTCTGCCAGTGTTCGGTGTATTCTCCGAAATCGCGGCAACCTTCTCGCGTAAGCGTCTGTTTGGTTACACCTCTCTGGTGTGGGCAACCGTGTGTATTACCGTTCTGTCGTTCATCGTCTGGCTGCACCACTTCTTCACCATGGGTGCAGGCGCGAACGTAAACGCCTTCTTCGGTATTACCACCATGATTATCGCCATCCCGACCGGGGTGAAGATCTTCAACTGGCTGTTCACCATGTATCAGGGCCGTATCGTGTTCCACTCCGCGATGCTGTGGACCATCGGCTTCATCGTCACCTTCTCCGTCGGTGGGATGACCGGCGTGCTGCTGGCAGTACCGGGTGCGGACTTCGTTCTGCACAACAGTCTGTTCCTGATTGCGCACTTCCATAACGTTATCATCGGTGGCGTGGTCTTCGGCTGCTTCGCTGGCGTAACCTACTGGTGGCCAAAAGCGTTCGGCTTCACGCTGAATGAAACATGGGGTAAACGCGCGTTCTGGTTCTGGATCATTGGCTTCTTCGTGGCGTTTATGCCGCTGTATGTGCTGGGCTTCATGGGGATGACCCGTCGTCTGAGCCAGCAGATTGATCCACAGTTCCACCCAATGCTGATGATTGCAGCGGGCGGTGCAGCACTGATTGCCTGCGGTATCGCATGTCAGCTGATTCAGTACTACGTCTCTATTCGCGACCGCGAGCAGAACCGTGACCTGACCGGTGACCCATGGGGTGGCCGTACGCTGGAGTGGGCGACCTCTTCTCCACCTCCATTCTATAACTTCGCCATTGTGCCGCAGATCCATGAGCGCGACGCATTCTGGGAAATGAAAGAAAAAGGTGAAGCGTACAAGCAACCTGCTCATTACGAAGAGATCCACATGCCGAAAAACAGCGGCGCGGGCATTGTGATTGCCGCCTTCGCAACGGTATTTGGTTTCGCAATGATCTGGCACATCTGGTGGCTGGCGATTGTTGGCTTCGCTGGCATCGTAATCAGCTGGATTGTGAAGAGCTTTGACGAGGACGTGGACTACTACGTACCAGTCCGTGAAGTTGAGAAGCTGGAAAACCAGCATTTCGACGAGATTTCTAAAGCGGGGCTGAAAAATGGCAACTGATACTCTGGCGCACTCAACTGCCCACGCGCATGAACATGCGCACCATGATACAGGGCCGACGAAAGTCTTCGGTTTCTGGATCTACCTGATGAGCGACTGCATTCTGTTCTGCTGTCTGTTCGCTACCTATGCCGTTCTGGTGAACGGCACTGCGGGCGGCCCGACCGGCAAGGACATTTTTGAGCTGCCGTTCGTGCTGGTAGAAACCGCACTGCTGTTATTCAGCTCCATCACCTACGGCATGGCGGCTATCGCCATGTACAAAGACAACAAGAGCCAGGTTGTCTCCTGGCTGGCGTTGACCTGGCTGTTTGGTGCCGGATTTATCGGGATGGAAATCTATGAATTCCATCACCTGATCATGGAAGGCTTCGGCCCGGATCGCAGTGGCTTCCTGTCTGCGTTCTTCGCGCTGGTCGGGACCCACGGTCTGCACGTCACTTCGGGTCTGATCTGGATGGCCGTTCTGATGTTCCAGATCTCCCGTCGCGGCCTGACCAGCACTAACCGCACACGTATCCTGTGCCTGAGCCTGTTCTGGCACTTCCTGGACGTTGTGTGGATCTGTGTGTTCTCTGTTGTTTATCTGATGGGGGCGATGTAATGAGTCATTCAACCGATCATGGCGCTTCCCACGGTAGCGTAAAAACCTACATGACAGGTTTCATCCTGTCGATCATCCTGACGGTGATCCCGTTCTGGATGGTGATGAGCGGTTCTGCGTCTAAGCCGGTTATTCTGGGTGCAATCCTGGTAACCGCAGTGATTCAGATTCTGGTGCATCTGGTTTGCTTCCTGCACATGAACACCAAGTCCGATGAAGGCTGGAACATGACGGCCTTTATCTTTACCGTGATTATCATCGCTATCCTGGTAGTCGGTTCCATCTGGATTATGTGGAACCTCAACTACAACATGATGGTTCACTAAGAGCGGCGAGTATGTTTAAGCAATACCTGCAAGTAACGAAACCAGGCATCATCTTTGGCAACCTGATCTCCGTGATCGGAGGGTTCCTGCTGGCCTCTAAGGGCAGCATTGATTACACCCTCTTTGTTTACACGCTGATCGGTGTGTCACTGGTTGTTGCGTCCGGTTGTGTATTTAACAACTACATCGACATGGATATCGACAAGAAGATGGAAAGGACCAAAAATCGGGTGCTGGTTAGAGGCCTGATCGCCCCTTCCGTCTCGCTGGTGTACGCCACCTTGCTGGGTATTGCTGGCTTTATGCTGCTGTGGTTTGGTGCTAACCCACTGGCCTGCTGGCTGGGGGTGATGGGGTTCGTGGTGTATGTGGGCGTCTACAGCCTGTATATGAAACGCCACTCCGTCTACGGTACGCTGATTGGTTCTCTCTCCGGCGCTGCGCCTCCGGTGATTGGCTACTGCGCCGTCACAAACGAGTTCGACAGCGGTGCGGCTATCCTGCTGGCTATCTTTAGCCTGTGGCAGATGCCGCACTCCTACGCCATCGCGATTTTCCGCTTTAAGGATTATCAGGCAGCGAACATCCCGGTTCTGCCGGTCGTGAAAGGCATTTCGGTTGCCAAGAACCACATCACGCTGTACATCATCGCCTTTGCCGTGGCAACGCTGATGCTCTCACTGGGCGGCTACGCCGGGTATAAATACCTGGCCGTTGCAGCGGCAGTGAGCGTCTGGTGGCTCGGTATGGCCCTGCGAGGCTACAAAGTGGAAGATGACAAAGTCTGGGCGCGCAAACTGTTTGTGTTCTCGATTGTCGCTATTACGTCTTTGTCGGTGATGATGTCCGTAGACTTCATGGTGCCAGATTCACACAGCCTGCTGACATACGTCTGGTAAGTGTGCTGAATTGAAAAAGCCGGGTTTAACCCGGCTTTTTTATTGGGCTGGCGTAACGCCTTTCTTTAACAAAATATTGCCGTATTTCGCCGTCTCTCCCGTCACTACAATGGCAAACGCCTTCTGCGCCCGCTCATAAAATGCATACCGGTCGATACGCGTAATCTCCTCCCCTCCTCCCTCACCGAACAGCGCTTTGCGATAACGCGCTTCTACCTGCGCATCAAGCGTATCCCCTGCAACAGGAGCCATCATCACCAGCGGCGGCGCATAGCTGTCGAGTTCAAAGAGCGGGATCACCGCGGCCAGTAAATCACTTACGCGCAGGCCATCCGCGCGAATGACTTTTGGCCCCAGGCTGTGCGCGGGAAAGTGGGCATCAGAAAAAATGATCTCATCTCCGTGCCCCATTTCAGCCAGTGTTTTTAAAAGCTCCGGCGAAATCAGCGGCGATATCGTTTTAAGCATAGGTCTGTTCCTTCGGATAAAAATAGCGGTAGCGGTACTGGACCCGGCCGCGCGCGTCTTCGGCACTCGCCGCCTCTCCGGCTCCCCACCAGCCGTATAACGATGCACCCAGCACGGTGGTTTCACCGTCATCAAGAACCTTCACCGGGATACCGAGCGCATCGGCTTTTAGCTGATTCCACAGCGCATTGCGGCTTCCACCGCCCACCAGCAGCAGCTCGCGCGCCTTAAACTGTGCGATGGCCTCCAGGGCGATAAGATTTTCTTTCAGCCGCGCCGTCAGCCCTTCGAGCGCCGCACGGTAAAAGTGAGCAGGCGTGGTATTGAGCGTCACGCCCTGCCATCCGGCGAGCGGAGAATCAAGCAGCCGGGTATTCATCTGCACCCCGTCTGCCCCCTCCGGTATTGCCGCCGCCTCAGCCAGAATAGTGTCCCAGCCCGTCTCTGCGGGCCAGAACAGCGAGCGGACCCACTCCAGCACGCCGGATGCCATATATTGCGTCCCCGGATTATAAAGCCCCGTCTGGCTGTCCAGTTCACAGGTTGCGCCAGGGTACTGCACCAGTAAAGGCGTATTCACCTGTGACGTCCGTGCCATCAGGATTTCCCAGGTCCCTGAAGAGAGAATGGGTTCATTAATGCCTGCGCCCGCGCCAAAAAGCGCAAACTGCGTATCATGCCCGGCGGAGATCACCGGCACGCCACAGGGTAGCCCAAGCCTGTGCGCTGCGTCCGGCTGCAGCTCACCAATCACCTCACCAGGAGAAACCAGAGCGGGGAAAAGCGAGCGAGATACTCCCACCTTCTCCAGAATCGTTTCGCTGAACTGGCGCTGATGAAGATCGAACATCTGGCTGGTGCCTGCCATAGTGAGATCGGTCGTCATCCTTCCGGTCAGGCGATGATTGATAAGCGAGGAGATAAAAAGCCAGGCGTGGGCACGGGACAACAGATCGGAATGGTTTTCCTTCAGCCATAATAACTTGTACAACGTATTGAAACTAAACTGCCCCACTCCTGTGATCCGCTGTAATTCAGCGGAGAAGCCTGTACGGGCAACATCGTCCATCACCGGAACAGTACGCGGGCATTTCCAGCTAATGACCGGGTAAAGCAGCTCTCCCCTTTCATCCACCAGCGCACCATCCACACCAAAGGTGGTTACGCTGATCCCACACAGCCGGTACTCACTCAGCACCTCGCCAATCGTCTGACAACACATAGCAAAACGCTGCATGATGGCGTCAAGCGACCACTGGTGCCACGCCGGGTTTTCAGCAGCGCGCTCGCTGGCATTGGCAACAGCCGCGCGCGCCACAATCTTCCCTTCGGGATCGAGCGCGATCGCACGCACGTTGGTTGCGCCGCAGTCGAGAACCAGAAAACATTTTTTCATCACGGCCCCCACAGGTTGCCAGCCCGCCTGAGTAGGCTGGCAGACAGGCTTAACGTTTGTACAGCGGCCCGTAGTTTTCACAGGCGCGGTAATCCTGCCCTTCTACGTCCATCCCGTGAGCGCCCCACGCCGTCGGGCGATAAATCTGCTCGTCCGGCACGTTATGCATGCACACAGGAATGCGCAGCATCGAGGCCAGGGTGATGAAATCAGCACCGACGTGCCCTACGGTTAACACCCCGTGGTTAGCCCCCCAGTTTGCCATTACTGAATAGACGTCGGAGAACGGTCCTTTGCCAGTCAGACGTGGGGCAAACCAGGTGGTAGGCCAGGTGGAATCCGTGCGTTTGTTCAGAATGTCATGCACCTCTTCTGGCAAATCGACGCTCCAGCCCTCGGCAATCTGTAATACCGGGCCAATTCCCTTAATAATATTCACGCGGGTCATGGTAAACGGCACGCCGCCTCGGGTCAGGAAGTTTGAGGAGAAGCCACCGCCACGGAAATACTCATGCACCGCCGGACACCAGTGGGTGGCGGCCAGGCAGGCATTGGCTTCCTCTTCGGTGATCTCCCAGTGGGGTTTCAGCGTCGGTTTCCCTTCAGCATTTTTCTGCTCCGCCGTGCCGTCCAGCGCAGCCGAGCCGGAGTTGATCAGGTGAATAATGCCGTGCTCCGCAAGCCCGGTCAGTTTCTGGCCGGTAACGCGTTCAACCGACTCCGGCGACCAGTAAGTACGCACATCGGCGAAGATCTGCGCGGTGCCGGTCATCAGGTGCCCAAAGAGCATTGCCACGCCGTTCAGACTGTCATTTTCGGTCGCCACCACGTAAGGCTGGCGAATGCCATTCCAGTCGAAAGAGCTGTTAAGCAGCGCCTCTGCGGTATCGCCGTTGGGATAATGATCGGTCCAGTGACGCTGCCCCTGGAAACCGGAAGCTATCGCGTTATAGCCCAGCGACTCCTCCACGCGGCCCATCTCAGCAAGTTTAGGGTTGCCCTGCATCATGTCGCGTATACACATCGCCATCAGCAGGCTTTCCCGCAGGATCGCTGCATTTTGCTGCTCGTTGCGGCGATACTGCTGCGCATTTTTATCTTCGCCGAAGCGGAAATGCTCTTTGGCCCAGCCCAGTGCCAGTTCAAGCTCCTGTTCATCGTAGATCTTATGATCGATACGACGGCGCAGCTCGGTCATATCTACCGCCTGCACCTTCATACCAAGCCATGACTCAAAGAAGTTATGATCGACAATCGAGCCTGCGATCCCCATCGAAACACCGCCCACCGACAGATAACTTTTCCCCTTCATGCTCGCCACGGCCAGGCCAGCACGGGCAAAACGCAGCAGCTTTTCCTCGACATCCGCCGGAATCACCTCGTCGCCCGCATCCTGCACATCATGACCATAGATCGAAAATGCCGGAATCCCTTTCTGGTTGTGCGCAGCCAGCGCAGCCGCCAGATAGACCGCGCCAGGGCGCTCGGTGCCGTTAAAGCCCCAGATAGCTTTAGGGCGCAGCGGGTCCATATCGATGGTTTCGCTGCCGTAGCACCAGCACGGGGTCACGGTAATCGTCAGGCCAACGTGAGAGGTGCTGAACTTCTCTTCGCAGGCGGCGGATTCCGCCATACCGGCGATGCAACTGTCGGCAATCACGCATTCAACGGGCGTTCCACAGGGGTGACGCAATTTTTCACTCAGCAGCGCAGCCGTGGCTTTCGCCATGTTCATGGTCTGCTCTTCCAGAGATTCGCGCACTCCCATCCGGCGGCCATCAATTACAGGTCGAATGCCAATACGGGGTAACGCTTTTTTCGTTTTCATAGCCCTTCCTCACGTTGGTTAACCTATCCGCTTCGTGGGCGTAGCCGTGCCAAAAGCGCATCGACAGCACCGGAAACAGAGAATAATGAAATTTGCTAACTCGAATTAGCTTAGGTTTCATAACAAAAATGAGACAAGATAATTGTGCGGGATCTGTGAGCAGATTCACGATGAGAGGTCAAAATTCGATCAGCGTCAGGTATTACGATTCAGCACAAAATTAACAAATCATTTAAATTCAATTAATTAACAAAATACCTTTGCACGTCGTCACAATTTGAATACAAATGATTTGGCTAAATTATGACCCTAAAATAGCTTTTAAGGACGCAAGCTAAGTCGAGTTAGCTTAATAACAGAATCTATGTGGCTATTGATTCATTGCCTTTCCAACACAGGAATTTTGCAATGTCAGAGACTCTTATTCAGATGAAGCGCATCACCAAACGCTTTCCCGGCGTGCTGGCGCTGAATCAGGTGGATTTCGATTTACGTCGTGGCGAGGTACATGCCCTGCTGGGTGAAAACGGTGCCGGAAAATCGACGCTAATGAAAATATTGTCCGGTGTCTATCAGCCCGATGCGGGTGATATTCAGTTTGAAGGACAACCTGTTTCATTCAGCGATCCGCTGAGCGCGCAGCATGCAGGTATTACCATTATTCACCAGGAATTTAATCTCTTTCCCGATTTAACCGTGGAGGAGAATATCTTTATTGGCCGCGAATTTTGCAAAAATAGCCGCTGGCAGCTGGATAAACGCGCTCAGCGCCAGGCCGTTGAGAAAATACTGCAAACGCTGAATTTAAAAATTGCCCCGGATGCTCGCGTCAGTGATTTAACCGTAGCCCAGCAGCAAATGGTGGAAATAGCCAAAGCCATCTCGGTTAATGCCAAAGTGCTGATTATGGATGAGCCTACCGCCGCGCTCACGGAGAGTGAAATCGAGAGCCTGTTTGACGTCACACGCATGCTCAAGGCGCAGGGTACGGGGATTGTCTATATCTCGCACCGCCTGGAGGAACTGGCGCTGATTGCCGATCGCGCCACCGTCATGCGCGACGGGCACTATATCGCCACCGTGGATTACGAAATGGTGCAGATCGGCGAGCTCATCGCCATGATGGTGGGCCGCAATCTCGACAATATCTACCCTAAACGTCCGCCGCATCAACGCACGGAAAAAGTGCTGGAAGTTAATGGCCTGACGCGCAACGGCGTGCTGAACGATATTGACTTCACTCTCTGGCGCGGCGAGATCCTCGGTCTGGCCGGGCTCATGGGGGCTGGACGTACAGAACTTGCCAGAGCCCTCTTCGGAGCCGATCCCATTGACGCCGGCACGCTGACGCTAAACGGTACGCCAACCCGCATTAAAGACGTGGCAGATGCCATTGATAAAGGCATTAGCTATTTAACCGAAGATCGCAAAAAAGAGGGGCTCGCCCTCGGCCTTTCCGTTGAGATGAACATCATGCTCGGCAATTATCCGGACTATTCCGGTCTTATGGGCAATGTCGATGAAAAGCGCTGTCGGGAATCCAGCCAGAAACTGGTGGATGCACTACGCATAAAAACGCCGCATCTGGAGCAGGCGGCACTGAATTTAAGCGGCGGTAATCAGCAAAAAATCATTATTGCCCGCTGGGTCTGCAAAGACACCGATATTTTAATTTTTGATGAGCCAACACGGGGAATTGATGTCGGCGCAAAACTGGAAATTTACGAATTAATGAACCGCCTTGTCGCTAAAGGTAAATCGATCATCATGATTTCATCCGAACTGCCGGAAGTCTTAGGAATGTGTGACCGCATATTAGTGATGCGCGGCGGCCGCATTACCGGCGAAATAGAGGCTGAGCACGCCACCCAGGAAAAAATCATGCAATACGCCACGCTGGAGGATTAATCATGTCTGTCACCGTCCCTTCGCCGCAAAGCGGGAATCATTCGATGAAAATTAATAAAGCGCTGCTGATGCGCCTGGCTCCCCTGTTCAGCCTGGTGTTGCTGGTTCTTTTTTTCAGCTTCAGCTCACCGTTCTTCTTTAATACCGAAAATATCATGACCATCGCCCTGCAAACGGCGGTGATTGGCATCATGGCCATTGGCGTCACCTTCGTCATCATCACCGCCGGGATCGACCTGTCGCTCGGTTCGGTGGTGGCGTTCTCTGGCGTTGCGGTAGGCATTGCCGCCGGGTTTGGTATGCCACTGCCAGTTTGCATTCTGGCCGGTGTGCTGGCGGGTGGCGTGTGCGGCTATGTAAACGCATTTCTGGTCACGAAGATGACTATCCCACCATTTATTGCCACGCTCGGCCTGATGATGTCCGTTCGTGGTATCAACATGGTGATGACCGACGGACGCGCGATTTACTTTTCTGACTACCCGGAATTCAAAACTCTGGCGCAGGGCCGCCTGTTCGACGTGCTGCCTTATCCGGTGTTTTACCTGGTCATTGTGGCACTGGTTGCGATGTGGATACTGAAAAAAACGGTGATGGGCCGCTATATCTACGCCGTCGGCAGCAATGAAACCGCAGCGCATCTTTCCGGGATCAAAGTGCAGCGGGTGAAAATTTTCGTCTACGCCTTCTGCGGCCTGTTGACCGGTATTGCCGGGGTGATCCTCGCCTCGCGTCTCAACTCCGGCCAGCCGACCGTGGGCGTAGGCTACGAGCTGGAAGCGATCGCCGCGGTCGTCATCGGCGGGACGAGTCTGATGGGCGGCGTGGGCACTATCGGCGGCACCATCATTGGCGCGTTCATCATGAGCGTGCTGAAAAACGGCCTCAACTTAATGGGAGTATCTCAGTTCTGGCAAATGGTGGCGATGGGCGTGGTCGTCGTGGCCGCCGTCTACCTGGACACGTTACGTAAAAGAATGCGTTAGGTTCTCGACACAAAAAACCCTACAACGGAGCAAAATAATGAAAACCAGCCATATCCTGAGCGCCCTGTCGCTCGTCGCCATCATGACCAGCAGCGCGCTGGCGAAAGATTTAAACCTGCCGGTGGTCAGTAAAGGCTATCAGCATGAATTCTGGCAAACGGTCAAAATGGGAACCGAAGCCGCCGCAAAGGAGTTAGGTGACAAAACCAGCTATTTAGGCCCGGCGGATGAAACGCAAATCGCCGAGCAAATCCAGCTGGTGGAAAACACCATGGCGCAGAAACCGAACGGCCTGCTGCTGGCCGCGCTGGACGCTAATGCCCTTGCCCCGCTGGTCGAAACCGCCAACAGCCGTGGAATTAAGGTCGTAACGTTCGACTCCGGCGTGAATTCCGATATCCCGGCCAGCTTTGTCGCCACCAACAACCGTAAGGCGGGCGCACAGGCGGCGGACGCGCTGGCTGAGCAGATCGGTCAGAAAGGGAAAGTGGGGATCATTGCCCACGTAGCCGGGACGACCTCCGCCATCGAACGCTCCGAAGGGTTCAGCGAGGAGATGAAAGCGAAGTATCCGAACATTCAGGTGCTGCCTGTCCAGTACAGCGATGGCGACCCGCAAAAAGCGATGGATAAAACCATTGATATGGTTCAGGCCAACCCGGATATCGCGGGCATTTATGCCACGAATGAAGGCTCAACCCTGGGCGTGGCGAACGCCATCGACAGCCAGAACCTGAAGGGGAAAGTTAAGGTCATCGGCTTCGACAGTACCGAAGCAATCATTAATTTCCTTAAGAACGGTGTGATTCAGGGCTTTGTGGTTCAGGATGCATATCAGATTGGCTACCAGGGCATTAAAGCGCTGAATGCGGTGATTTCCGGGCAGACCGTGGCGAAAGAAATTGATATTCCAGTGAAATATGTCAATGCACAGAATATCAACACCCCTGAAATTGATAAACTGCTGCATCCGTTTGGTAAAAAATAAGGGAGTTCAGGATGAGTGACGGCTATTTCCTCGGCGTTGATGTCGGTTCAGCCAGCGTGCGGGCGGGGCTTTACTCTGCCCAGGGCGATCGACTGAGCTTTGCGACCCGCCCGATATCGCAGTTTCATGCCAGTAACGCGCGCGTGGAACAATCTTCCGCGGAGATCTGGCAGCAGGTTTGCGCGGTGGTGCGGGAAGCCGTCGACTCATCGGGTATCGCCAGTGAAGCCATTCGCTCCGTGGGATTCGACGCCACCTGTTCGCTGGTGGCGCTGGATGCCAACGGAAATGGCCTGAGCGTCTCGCCGGACGGCCCGCCGACGCAGGACATTATCATGTGGATGGATCACCGGGCGCAGGCTGAAACCGCCCAAATTAATGCCACCCGCGACCCGGCGCTGCGCTATGTGGGCGGCGAAGTGAGCATTGAGATGGAGCTGCCCAAGCTGCTGTGGCTACAGCATCACCATCCTGAAACCTGGAATAAGGCCTGGCGTTTTTTCGACCTGGCCGATTTTCTGGTCTGGAAAGCGACCGGTCAGGACGTCGCCAGCCTTTGCACTCTCACCTGCAAATGGAACTACCTGGCGCATGAGGCACGTTTCAGCGACACCCTGCTCAGGGCCGTTGGTCTGGAAAACCTACTGACTAAAATTCCCGAACATATTCTGGACGTAGCCGACTGTGCGGGAACTTTAAGCCCGCAGGCGGCACACGCGCTGGGTTTATCCGAAGGCGTAATCGTGGCAAGCGGCATGATCGACGCCCACGCGGGCGGCGTGGCGCTAACCGGATCGCAGCCGGAAGGTACGCTGGCACTCATCAGCGGAACCTCAAACTGCCATATGCTTGCCAGCCAGAAAGAGATCCACACGCCCGGCGTCTGGGGACCTTACTGGAGCGCCATGCTGCCGGGCTACTGGCTGACAGAAGGCGGGCAGAGTGCTGCTGGCGCGCTGGTCGACTGGACGCTGCGCGAACACGGAGCCAGCGCGGAGTTACTGGCGAAAGCGAAGGCGGCACAACGCCATCCGGTGGCGCTAATTAATGACTGGGTCACTGCCCTTGAACAGGAGGAGAAATACCCCACCCGCAACCTGCATATTCTGGCGGATCACCACGGCAATCGTTCGCCACGTTCGCGCCCGGACGCACGAGGCAGCGTCGTTGGCCTGACGCTGGAAACGGGAGAACGCGCGCTGGCAAGGCTGTATCTCGCCACGCTGCAGGCTATCGCCTACGGCACGCGACATATCATCGACACCCTGACGCACCAGGGCCACACGCTGTCACGTATTGTGATTTGCGGCGGGGCGACCCATAACCCGCTCTGGCTGAGGGAATACGCCGATGCAACAGGCTGCGACATCCATCTGTTAGCTGAAGAGGATGCGGTCACGCTGGGGGCGGCAATTTGCGGCGCAGTGGCAAGTGGTGCCTGGCCCACGTTAACCGATGCCACGCGTGTGATGGTCAAAACCGGAGAAGTCATTCCCCGTCGTCCGGAAACGGCGGCCTTCCACCAGCAAAAATACGCGGCTTACCTTGCGCTGTGGACACAGCAGCAGGCGCTTAATCAACTGATGCAACAGGAAATGTAATGGCAGGATGCGTATGCTTTATCTGCAGTTTTTCACGTACGTTAAGGATTGAGGCATAGCAATGGCCAAAACAGTTGAACAGATAGCTAAGGATCTGAATTTATCCGTCACCACCGTTCGGCTGGTGCTGGGCGGCAAAGCTGAGCAGTACCGGATTAGCGTGAAAACGCAGGCCAGAATTAATGAACATGTCGAGCGCTACGGCTACACACTGAACCATTCAGCGCGCAGCCTGAAGCTGAACAAAACCGAGACGCTGGGGCTTATCGTGCCCAATATCTCCAACGTCTTCTTTGCCACGCTCGCAGAAAAACTCGAACTGCGCTGCCGCCGTTCGGGCTATCAACTGATGATCAGCTGTACGTATAACGATGTGGATTACGAAAACAAGCTGGTAAAAGCCTTAATGGCACGCAACGTGGACGGCCTGTTTATCGTCCCCTCCACGCTGGAAAACCAGCAGCACCATTTGCGGCAGATCCAAAAGCCGCTGGTGCTCCTCGACCGTGATTTTGGCTTTACCGACAACGCACTGGTGGAGAGTCATAACGAAGCCGGGGGCGATGAACTGACCAGCAGCATGCTGGAGAGTAGCGAAACTCCGCTCTGGTTTCTGGTTGGCGATACCGCGCTTCCCAGCATCACCGACCGTCTCAACGGTTATCTGCATGCGTTGAAAGCCGCAGGAATTAACCACCGCGAGTGGGTCATCGAAGGGCCAGACAACACGCCGCAGGGGGGATACGCCCTGATGGACTCACTTATCGCCAGCAACGGTGTCCCGCAGGCTTTTATCGCCTCGTCGTTACCGGTGCTGGAAGGAGCAATCGAGGCCCTGCGCGCACGTACTGGCTCAGTCCCGAGGAATATCAATATCGGCACATTCGATGAACACCCCATGCTGGGATTCCTGCCTAACAGCGTCTGGTCGATGCAGCAGGATGAAGATACCTGGGCGGAAAAAGCGTTTGAACTTATGCAACGAGCCATCGACGGCGACGCAGTCAACGAGACGGCGAAAGTCGATATGAAGCTGGTCAAACGTTCCCGCCAGTAAGAATAAAACTGTACCCGGAGAATAAAAATGGAACGAGCCCGATTAGCCAGAGACATTATCGATACCTGCCTTGAGATGACCCGTTTAGGGTTAAATCAGGGTACCGCCGGCAACATTAGCGTGCGCTACCGCGACGGGATGCTGATTACACCGACCGGCATTCCCTACGAGTACCTCACCGAAGAGAGCATCGTCTATGTGGATGCAGAGGGTCACCACGAGGAGGGGAAACTGCCGTCGAGCGAATGGCGTTTTCATCAGGTGGTGTATCAAACTCGCCCGGAAGCCAATGCCGTCGTTCATAACCACGCAGTCAACAGCACAGCCGTCTCGATACTGAATCGCCCTATTCCGGCCATTCACTACATGATTGCCGCCGCGGGCGGTAACTCCATCCCTTGCGCCCCTTACGCGACCTTCGGTACACGCGCCCTGTCAGAGCATGTCGCGGTGGCGTTACGCGATCGCAAAGCCACGCTGTTGCAGCATCATGGGTTGATAACCTGCGAAGAGAGCCTTGAGAAAGCGCTGTGGCTGGCGCAGGAAGTGGAGGTACTGGCAAAACTCTATCTGAAAACGCTGGCGATTGTTGATCCCGTCCCGGTGCTCAGCAACGAGGAAATTGCCGTCGTGCTTGAAAAATTCAAAAGCTACGGGTTGCGCGTCGAGGCGTAATTTTTTTATCCGAGGGTGCTTTTATCACACCCTCGTAATATCTCTTAAACAAACACCTATTTACCGCACTTATCACCCCGCCTAAACTATGGCCTGCATTTTGGTAGAGGTGGTAATGAACGATTATAAAATGACGCCGGGCGAGTTGCGCGCGACCTGGGGTTTAGGGACTGTTTTCTCGCTACGTATGCTTGGCATGTTTATGGTCCTGCCTGTTCTGACCACATACGGAATGGCGCTACAGGGTGCCAGCGAAGCGTTGATTGGCCTGGCGATTGGCATTTATGGTTTAGCCCAGGCGATCTTCCAGATCCCCTTTGGTTTACTCTCTGACCGCGTTGGTCGCAAGCCGCTTATCGTCGGCGGGCTACTGGTCTTTGTACTGGGTAGCGTGATTGCCGCCCTCTCCCACTCTATCTGGGGCATTATTCTTGGCCGCGCCCTGCAGGGCTCTGGCGCGATTGCCGCCGCCGTTATGGCGCTATTGTCGGACTTAACCCGCGAGCAGAACCGCACTAAAGCGATGGCCTTTATTGGCGTCAGCTTTGGCGTCACCTTTGCGATTGCGATGGTGCTTGGCCCCATCATCACGCATAAACTTGGCCTGCACGCCCTGTTCTGGATGATTGCCGCGCTAGCAACGCTCGGCATTGCATTAACGCTATGGGTTGTCCCGGACAGTAAAAACCACGTTCTGAACCGTGAATCCGGCATGGTAAAAGGCAGCTTTAATAAGGTGATTGCCGAGCCACGCCTGCTGAAGCTGAATTTCGGCATTATGTGCCTGCACATCCTGCTAATGTCCACGTTTGTGGCGCTTCCAGGCCAACTGGCGGCTGCGGGCTTCCCGGCTGCGGAACACTGGAAAATCTATCTGGTGACCATGCTTATCTCTTTTGTCTCCGTCGTGCCGTTTATCATCTACGCCGAAGTGAAACGTAAGATGAAACGCGTCTTCCTCGGTTGCGTGGCACTACTGCTGATTGCGGAAATCGTGCTGTGGGGTTCGGGCCCCCACTTCTGGGAACTGGTTATCGGCGTGCAGCTATTCTTCCTGGCCTTTAATCTGATGGAAGCGCTGTTACCTTCACTTATCAGCAAAGAATCCCCGGCTGGCTACAAAGGCACCGCGATGGGGATTTACTCCACCAGTCAGTTTATCGGCGTCGCGATTGGTGGCTCCCTCGGCGGCTGGGTGGACGGCCTGTTTGACTCTCAAACGGTATTTTTAGCAGGTGCATTGCTGGCGATGCTCTGGCTGCTTATCGCCAGCACCATGAAAGAGCCGCGCTATGTCAGCAGTTTACGAGTGGAAATCCCGGACGATATCGACATTAACGATGCGCTAAAACAGCGCCTTGAAGCGAAAGAAGGCGTTACTGAGGTGTTGGTTGTGCCGGAAGAGCGTAGCGCCTACGTCAAAATTGACAGCAAAATCACTAACCGCTTTGAAGTGGAGCAGGCGCTGAAAGCCTGAAAAAAAGCCCGGAAAACCGGGCTTTTTTGACTTAATCGCGGAAGTTTTTAAACTGGAACGGTTGTCCCAGATCGCCACCGCGCACCAGCGCCATGACGGACTGCAGATCGTCACGGGATTTACCGGTTACACGGATTTCTTCCCCCTGGATCTGCGCCTGAACTTTCAGCTTGCTGTCTTTAATGAGCTTAACGATTTTTTTCTGCACCGCGCTCTCAATACCCTGCTTCAGTTTGGCTTCAATAAACCAGGTTTTGCCGCTGTGCACAAACTCTTCCGGCACATCCAGCGATGTGCCTTCAATGCCACGCTTTAACAGCTTGGCGCGCAGAATATCGAGCAGCTGATTTACCTGGAAATCAGATTCGCTCAGCACCTTAATCGTCTTATTTGCATCGTTCAGCTCAAACGTCGCCTCAACGCCGCGAAAATCGAAACGTGACTCAACTTCACGGCTTGCGTTTTCCACGCCGTTGCGGACTTCCTGGATATCAACTTCGGAAACAATATCGAAAGATGGCATCTTTTCTTCTCCCTTCATTTTTGTTGCGTTGCATAATACCCGCTACAAGGCATAACGAGAAGCGTAGCTGACGGCGCTATACTTAGGCCGTAACACCTGGCGCAGTTGCAGGTGAGGAGGAACAATGAAAATTACAGTGCTCGGATGCGGAGCCCTTGGCCAGCTATGGCTAACCGCGCTGTGCAAGCACGGACACGAGGTACAGGGCTGGCTGCGTGTGCCCCAGCCCTACTGCAGTGTAAACCTGATTGATGAAGACGGAAGCATCTTTAACGAATCGCTCACCGCGAACGATCCTGATTTTCTTGCGCAAAGCGACCTGCTACTGGTCACTCTCAAAGCGTGGCAGGTTTCGGATGCGGTGAAAACACTGGCGGATCAGCTCCCCTCCACGTCGCCCATTTTACTGTTGCATAACGGTATGGGCACCCTTGATGAGCTGAAAAGCATCGCCCAGCCCCTGCTGATGGCCACCACCACGCATGCCGCACGACGTGATGGCAATATCATTGTGCATGTTGCCAGCGGCGTAACGCACATTGGCCCGGCCCGTGAACAGGATGGCGACTACAGTTATCTGGCGGACATACTGCAAAACGTGCTGCCGGACGTGGCCTGGCATAACAATATTCGCCCACAGCTCTGGCGCAAGCTGGCGGCCAACTGCGTGATTAATCCGCTGACGGCACTGTGGGACTGTCCGAACGGTGAGCTGAAAAACCATCCTCAGGAGGTTGCAGCCTTGTGTGCCGAGGTCGCGTCGGTGATTGAACGTGAAGGCTTACACACATCGGCGGATGATTTACGCTATTATGTTGAGCAGGTTATTGATAGTACGGCAGAAAATATCTCTTCGATGTTGCAGGATGTTCGGGCGTTACGCCACACCGAAATCGACTACATCACCGGCTATCTGTTAAAACGCGCCCGCGCACACGGCATCGCTGTGCCGGAAAATGCCCGCCTGTATGATCGAATTAAACGTAAGGAGAGTGAGTATGAGCGCGTCGGCACTGGTATGCCTCGCCCCTGGTAGCGAAGAGACTGAAGCGGTAACCACCATTGACTTAATGGTGCGCGGTGGGATTGCGGTGACAACCGCCAGCGTCGCCAGCGATGGCGATCGGGTCATCACCTGCTCTCGCGGCGTGAAGCTCCTCGCGGATGCTCCACTGGTCGAAGTGGCTGACGGCGATTACGACGTCATCGTCTTGCCGGGCGGAGTGAAAGGCGCGGAGTGTTTCCGCGACAGCCCGCTGCTAGTCGAGACCGTCAGGCAGTTTCACTTGTCTGGTCGCATTGTCGCCGCGATTTGCGCTGCCGCCGGAACCGTTCTGGTTCCTCATAACCTGTTCCCGATTGGCAACATGACCGGTTTCCCAGGGCTGAAGGAGACGATTCCAGAGGACCAGTGGGTGGATAAACGCGTCGTCTGGGACCCGCGCGTCAATCTGCTGACCAGCCAGGGGCCGGGTACCGCGATTGATTTTGGCTTAAAGATTATTGACCTGCTGGTGGGACGCGAGAAAGCCTACGAAGTGGCGTCGTCGCTGGTGATGGCGGCAGGGATTTATAACTACTACGAATAAAAAAAGCCGGGTGGCGGCTACGCCTTACCCGGCCTACACGTGCTCATCTTTTCTCCCTCTCCCACAGGGAGAGGGTCGGGGTGAGGGCATCAGGCCGCACTCCCGGCAACAAACTACGGGCGATACACCTTCACATTCGCAAAGCCCTGCTCGCGCAGGTAGAGCGCCTGCAGGCGGCTCATCACCCCACGCTCACACCACAGCAGATACGTTTTGCTCTGGTCGAGGTCGCCAAATTTGGTGCTCAGCTTGTAGAACGGCAGAGACACCACGTCCACACCTTCAACCTTCAGCGGCTTGTCATCCTGCTCATCAATAGAGCGGATATCCAGAATCGCATCGTTGGCACCGAAACCGCTGACGGTCTCAACTTCGACCACGTCCTGCTCGGTCTGCTGGGCAATCTCGCGAATATCAATGTTGGACGCTTCCGCCACCACTTTCTCAAGAATGGCAAAATCAAAGTTCTCTTCTTCCGCTTCAATCTTCGCCTTCACCGCTTTGACGGTTGGGCTTTTTGAGATCACACCGCAGTATTCCGGCATGGTGCGGGCAAAATCTTCGGTGCCAATTTCACGCGCTAAATCGATGATGTGCTCTTTATCGTGGGAGATCAGCGGACGCAGGATCAGCGTATCCGAGACGTTGTCGATCAAACGCAGGTTGGTCAGCGTCTGGCTGGAAACCTGGCCCAGCGCTTCACCGGTGACCAGCGCCTGTACGCCGTAACGCTCAGCGACTTTGGACGCTGCACGCACCATCATGCGTTTCAGTACCACGCCCATCTGTCCGTCGTCCACTTTCTCCAGGATTTCGCCAACCACCGGTTCAAAGTTGATCGCCACAAAACGCACGCGGTGGGAGCTGCCAAAGCGGTTCCACAGGTAATGCGCCACCTGACGCACGCCGATTTCATGCGCCGCACCGCCCAGGTTGAAGAAGCAGTAGTGTACGCGGCAGCCGCGACGCATCAGCATGTAGCTTGAGACGCCGGAGTCGAAGCCGCCGGAGATCAGCGACAGCACATCTTCCTGAGTGCCGATCGGGAAGCCACCGATACCTTCGTAACGGCCTTTTACCAGCAGCAGGCGATCGTTTTCGATCTCCAGATTCACGGTCACATCCGGGTTGGTCAGGCGCACGCGCGCCGTCTCAACGTGCTGGTTCAGACCACCGCCGACATAGCGTTCTACTTCGATAGAGCTAAACTCATGCTTGCCACGGCGCTTCACGCGCACACAGAAGGTTTTGCCTTCGATCTGGTCGCGGTACTGCACCAGCGCTTTTTCAAAGATGTCATGCATATCGCTGAACGGGACGTCTTCCACTTCCAGAATATGGTGGATACCCGGAATGCGGGTCAGCGCGTCGCGGATATCAAGACGTTTGTTTTCGTCTTTGGCACGCACTTCTACGTGGTCCCAGTGGCGCACCACGGCGAGGGTTTCGTCGTAGTGCTTTAATACGTTACGAATGTTCCCGGTGAGAATTTTAATAAAGCGCAAACGCACAGATTGGCTTTTGATGGTGATTTCAGGGAACAATTTAATGATAAACTTCATGGCGGCAATGTTTCTTAGGCAAGCGATAAGGCTTGTAATGGAAAAGTACAGCAGCCCCTATAACCGAAGACTGCTTCCAGGCGCGCAAGTATACCACCATCGCGCCGCTCCTGTGCACATTGCGCGTTATTTGATAATTGCCCTGAGTCCGTTACCATATCGGGGCTGAGAATATAAGAGTCAATTCACTATGCCGAAGAAGAACGACGCACCGGCCAGTTTCGAAACTGCGCTGAATGAACTGGAGCAAATCGTTACCCGCCTTGAGAGCGGCGATCTCCCGCTGGAAGAGGCGCTCAACGAATTCGAACGTGGCGTGCAGCTGGCGCGCCAGGGGCAGGTCAAACTGCAGCAGGCCGAGCAGCGTGTGCAGATCCTGCTCTCAGATGCCGAAGACGCAAAAACCACGCCTTTCACACCGGACGCCGAGTAAATGGATTTTGCCAACACGCTTCAGGCGCGCGTAATCCGCGCTAACGACGCCCTGCGCCGTTTTATTGCGCCACAGCCTTTTCAGAACACTCCTCTGGTTGAGGCCATGCATTATGGCGCACTCTTAGGCGGAAAGCGCCTGCGCCCGTTCCTGGTGTATGCCACAGGCAACATGTTCGGGATCAGCGATAACACGCTGGACGCCCCGGCGGCTGCCGTTGAGTGCATCCACGCCTATTCGCTGATCCACGATGATTTACCCGCCATGGACGATGACGATCTGCGTCGCGGCCAGCCGACCTGCCATATCAAGTTTGGCGAAGCAAATGCCATTCTGGCGGGAGATGCTCTGCAAACGCTGGCATTTTCGATTTTAAGCGATGCCCCGATGGCCGAAGTGAACGACCGCGATCGCCTGGCGATGGTGTCCGAACTGGCGATGGCCAGCGGCGTCGCCGGAATGTGCGGCGGTCAGGCGCTGGATTTAGAGGCGGAAGGCCGCCAGGTTGACCTGGAACAGCTGGAACGCATTCACCGCCATAAAACGGGGGCATTAATCCGTGCCGCCGTTCGTCTGGGCGCGCTGAGTGCAGGTGAACGCGGGCGTAACGCCCTGCCGATTCTGGACAGATACGCAGAGAGTATCGGTCTGGCGTTCCAGGTTCAGGATGACATTCTGGATGTGGTGGGCGATACTGCAACATTGGGAAAACGTCAGGGTGCAGACCAGCAGCTTGGCAAAAGTACCTATCCCGCCCTGCTGGGCCTTGAGCAAGCCCAACGTAAAGCCTGGGACCTGATAGAGGATGCCCGCCAGTCACTGAATGAACTGGCCGCGCAATCACTGGATACCTCGGCACTGGAAGCGCTAGCGGACTACATAATCCAGCGTGATAAATAAACTATATATCTCGATGAGCCTTTGATGAGTTTTGATATTGCCAAATACCCGACACTGGCGTTAGTTGACTCCACCCAGGAGTTACGTCTGTTGCCGAAAGAGAGTCTGCCGAAGCTGTGCGACGAACTACGTCGCTACCTGCTCGACAGCGTCAGCCGCTCCAGCGGCCATTTCGCCTCCGGGCTTGGCACGGTTGAGCTGACCGTGGCGCTGCACTATGTCTATAACACGCCATTCGATCAGCTGATCTGGGACGTGGGCCACCAGGCCTACCCCCACAAAATTCTGACTGGCCGTCGCGATAAAATTGGCACCATCCGCCAGAAAGGTGGCCTGCACCCGTTCCCGTGGCGCGGCGAGAGCGAGTATGACGTGTTAAGCGTCGGTCACTCCTCCACCTCCATTTCTGCGGGTATTGGTATTGCCGTCGCCGCTGAAAAAGAGAACAAACAGCGTCGCACCGTCTGCGTGATTGGCGACGGGGCGATCACCGCCGGTATGGCGTTTGAGGCCATGAACCACGCGGGTGATATCAAGCCGGACATGCTGGTTATCCTCAATGATAACGAAATGTCGATTTCTGAAAACGTCGGCGCGCTGAACAACCACCTGGCGCAACTGCTCTCCGGTAAGCTCTATTCAACCCTGCGCGAAGGCGGTAAAAAGGTCTTTTCCGGCGTACCGCCAATTAAAGAGCTGCTCAAACGTACCGAAGAACACATCAAAGGCATGGTGGTGCCGGGCACGCTGTTTGAAGAGCTGGGCTTTAACTACATCGGCCCGGTTGATGGCCACGACGTGCTGGGTCTGGTCACCACGCTTAAAAACATGCGCGACCTGAAAGGCCCGCAGTTCCTGCACATCATGACCAAAAAAGGGCGTGGCTACGAGCCGGCAGAAAAAGATCCGATCACCTTCCACGCCGTACCGAAATTCGACCATACCAGCGGTTGCCTGCCAAAAAGCAGCGGCGGCATGCCGAGCTATTCGAAAATCTTCGGCGACTGGCTGTGCGAAACCGCGGCCAAAGACAATAAGCTGATGGCGGTCACGCCCGCCATGCGTGAAGGCTCCGGCATGGTGGAGTTCTCTAAAAAATACCCTGACCAGTATTTTGACGTGGCTATCGCCGAGCAGCACGCCGTAACGTTTGCGGCTGGCCTGGCGATTGGCGGTTACAAACCGATTGTCGCCATTTATTCGACCTTCCTGCAGCGCGCCTACGATCAGGTGATCCATGACGTGGCTATCCAGAAACTCCCGGTGCTGTTTGCTATCGACCGCGCAGGCATCGTGGGTGCTGACGGCCAGACGCACCAGGGCGCATTTGATCTCTCCTTCCTGCGCTGCATTCCTGACATGGTGATCATGACGCCAAGCGACGAAAACGAATGTCGTCAGATGCTGTTTACCGGCTACCACTATCAGGATGGTCCAAGCGCGGTTCGCTACCCGCGCGGCAATGCCGTAGGCGTTGAACTGCAGCCGCTGGAAAAACTGGAGATCGGTAAAGGTCTGGTCAAACGTCGCGGAGAGAAAGTGGCGATTTTGAACTTCGGTACGCTGATGCCAGAAGCGGCAAAAGTCGCTGAAACCCTGAATGCGTCGCTGGTCGATATGCGCTTTGTAAAACCGCTCGATGAATCTCTCATTCTGAGCATGGCAGAAAGCCACGATGTGCTGGTCACGCTGGAAGAGAACGCCATTATGGGCGGCGCAGGTAGCGGTGTGAACGAAGTGCTGATGGCGAACCGTAAAATTGTTCCGGTGCTGAACCTCGGCCTACCGGATCACTTTATCCCACAAGGCACGCAGGACGAGGCCCGCGCGGCCATTGGCCTGGATGCCGCCGGTATCGAAGCTAAAATCCGTACCTGGCTTGCCTGAATTCCCCCCTTTTCCGCTCCTGCTATGCTTAAACGTAATGTTTAACACAGCAGGAGTGGAACCATGCAATACACTACATTAGGAAAAACAGACCTTAAGGTTTCCCGGCTTTGTCTGGGCTGCATGACGTTTGGCGAGCCTGACCGGGGAAAACATGCCTGGACGCTACCGGAAGAGAGCAGCCGCCCCATCATCAAACGCGCCCTCGACGGCGGCATTAACTTTTTTGATACCGCCAACAGCTACTCCGACGGCAGCAGCGAAGAGATCGTTGGTCGCGCCCTGCGTGACTTTGCTCGCCGGGATGACGTCGTTGTCGCCACCAAGGTTTATCATCAGGTTGGCGATCTCGCAGAAGGGCTGTCACGCGCGCAAATCCTGCGCTCTATTGACGACAGCCTCCGCCGCCTGAACATGGATTATGTCGACCTGCTGCAGATCCACCGTTGGGATTACAACACGCCGATTGAAGAGACGCTGGAAGCCCTTAACGATGTAGTGAAAGCGGGTAAAGCGCGGTACATCGGCGCGTCATCCATGCATGCTTCGCAGTTTGCGCAGGCGCTGGATCTCCAGGCGCAGCACGGCTGGGCGCGTTTTGTCACCATGCAGGATCACTACAACCTGATCTATCGCGAAGAAGAGCGCGAGATGCTGCCGCTTTGCTACCAGGAAGGGGTGGCGGTGATCCCATGGAGCCCGCTGGCGCGCGGACGCTTAACCCGCCCGTGGGGGGAAACCACCGCCCGCTCAGTATCGGATGAGTTTGGAAAAACGCTGTACGAAGGGACAGAAGCCAGCGATGCGCAGATAGCTGAACGCCTTGCGGGTATTGCTGACGAAACCGGAGCCACGCGTGCACAGGTAGCGCTGGCATGGGTGCTGAGCAAACGCGGTGTAGCAGCACCGATTATCGGCACATCGCGGGAAGAACAGCTGGATGAGTTGCTGAGCGCGGTGGATTTAACGCTGACGCCGGAGCAGATTGCGGAGCTTGAAACGCCGTATCAGCAACATCCGGTGGTGGGGTTTAAATAGGAATTGTGCGGCCTGATGCCCTCACCCTAACCCTCTCCCTGTGGGAGAGGGAATAAAACCTGTAGGCCGGGTAAGGCGAAGCCGCCACCCGGCAAAAAACTCACGCGAAGTGATCGTACCCTTTCCAGTCAAACGCGACCGGCTCACCTTCACGGACAAACTGCAGTCCTTCACTTTCCGGCATAATCTGCCCGATGCAGGTAAATTTCGCGCCCAGATTCGCTAACGCCACATCCAGCGTCCCGCGATTAAGCTCAGGAACGGTAAAGCACAGCTCGTAATCTTCACCGCCGGAGAGCGCCCAGCGCAGCGCCTGCTCAGGCTCGACGTGACGAAGCAGTTGCTCTGACAGCGGGAACAGATCCAGATCAACGCGAGCCCCCACGCCGCTGGCCTTCAGAATATGCCCCAGATCGGAGATCAGCCCATCAGACAGATCGATAGCCGAACTGGCACGATCGCGCAGCGCCTGGCCGTGCAGAATGCGTGGTGTTGGTCGCAGATGGCGTTTCACCAGATACGCCGCGTCGTCTTTATCGTCGACCGTTAAACGTTCCTGAAGGATCGCCAGCCCAGCCGCGCTGTCACCCGGCGTGCCGGTGATGTAGATCCAGTCGCCCGGTTTTGCGCCCGAACGTTTCAGCGCGCGTCCGACAGGCACATAGCCGTGGATCGCCAGCGTCATCGACAGCGGCCCGGCAGTGGTATCGCCGCCGATCAGCTGCATATCGTAGTAGTTGAGCTGGTCAAACAGCGCGTCGCTAAAGGCTTCAAGCCAGGCTTCATCGACATTCGGCAGGGTTAAAGCGAGCGTCAGCCATGCGGGATCGGCCCCCATCGCCGCCAGATCGCTTACGTTGACCGCCAGCGCTTTGTACGCCAGATCGGCAGGATCGATATCCGGTAAGAAATGACGTCCGCAGACTAAGGTGTCGGTACTGATTGCCAGCGTCTGTTTTTCAGGAATATTGAGAAGTGCGCAGTCATCGCCAATGCCGGTTTCAACATCAAGACGAGAGGTTCTGACACGGTCGAAATAACGGGCAATCAGGGAGAATTCGCCGCATGCCATACGTTATGCCTCAGCAAATTAAATAAAAAAACCGGAGCCGCACCGCCCGTCAGGCAATGCGAGACTCCGGTTTGCGGATCACTTTTTGTGGGGACGGATCGCAGGTGCGGCTTTATCCAGCACGCCGTTAACAAACTTATGGCTGTCTTCAGCGCCGAAGGTTTTCGCCAGTTCGATCGCTTCGTTGATGGCCACTTTGTACGGCACATCATCACGTTTAGACAGCTCAAACAGCGCGATACGCAACACTGCTTTTTCTACCTGGCCCAGCTCTTCGAGCAGACGGGAGAGGTAGGGTTTCATCAGACCATCGAGATACGCGCTATTAGTCGCCACTCCCGACAGCAGTTCACGGAAGTACAGAACGTCAACATCTTTCACGTCCTGTTCTGACAGGAACTGGTATTCAACATCAGCGATGTCGTTCTGGGACAACTGCCAGGAGTAAAGTGCCTGGACGGCACATTCACGGGCGCGGCGACGAGCAGCAGGTTTCACGGAATTCCCCTTACAAAAAAATCAGGCCTTAATGGCTTTCAATACATTGATCATTTCAAGCGCGGTCAGTGCAGCTTCTGCACCTTTGTTACCGGCTTTGGTGCCAGCACGTTCGATGGCTTGTTCAATACTTTCGGTGGTCAGTACGCCAAACGCGACAGGAATTTCAGCATCCTGTGCAACGTGCGCCAGACCGTTGCTTGCACCGCCCGCAACGTATTCGAAGTGCGCAGTGCCGCCACGAATAACCGTACCCAGCGCAATCACCGCGTCGTATTTACCGGTTTTCGCCAGCGCACCTGCTGCCAGAGGCAGTTCGTAAGCACCTGGAACCCAAACAACGGTAATGTTGTCATCTTTAACCTGGCCGATACGTTTCAGGGCGTCAATCGCACCTTCCAGCAGGCTGTCGTTGATGAAGTTGTTGAAACGCGCAATGGTGATGGCGACGCGAGCGTCCGGGGTAGCTACAGCAGCTTCAATAATGTTCATACTCTTCCTTTACGGGTTCATTTGGCCCCGCAGGGGGGCGGATTTTATCATAATACTTTGCGCACTGCTTCCCTATTTCAGGAGCAATTACGCTGTCGTTAAATGGAGGCAGACATCCGGGCCGACCGGACGTATCTCGCTAAATTTCAGTTGTGGTGCATCAGTAAGCGTCTCAAGGCCCGGTAGCACAAACAGGCCACGCGCATCGTTGCCTAGTAGTTTAGGCGCAACGTAAACAAGTAGCTCATCCACCAGCCCTGCCTGCAACAGCGCACCAGCCAGCGTCGGCCCTGCTTCCACCCAAATACTGTTTACCTGCTGCTTGCCGAGCAGCATCATCAGCACCACCAAATCGAGATGCCCGTTGTGCTCCGGCACCATGATACTGCGCACGCCTTCTGGCCATTCACGCGTGTCTTCTTTCGTGCGGGCAAACCAGGTTTCACCCGGTTGCTGCACGATGCGGTGCTTCGGCGTCACGCGGTTCTGGCTATCAATGACAATACGCAGCGGCTGGCGCAAATTGTCCTGCGGATACAGTGCCTGCGTTTCAGCATTCAGCTCATCCCAACGCACGGTCATCGCCGGATCGTCTGCCAGAACGGTTTCACTGCTGGTGAGAATAGCATGGCTTTGCGCGCGCAGACGTTGCACATCGCGCCTTGACTGAGGCGAGGTGATCCACTGGCTCTCACCGTTCGCCATCGCCGTGCGACCATCCAGCGAGGCTCCGAGCTTAAGCTGAATATACGGAAACCCTGTGCGCATGCGCTTCAGGAAGCCCTTATTGATAGCTTCAGCGTCTTGCATCATCAGGCCGTGGCTAACGTCGATCCCTTCCTGCTGCAGACGATACAGGCCGCGTCCGGCGACCTGCGGATTAGGGTCCTGCATCGCGGCAACCACGCGTGCGACACCCGCCGCAATCAGTGCTTCACAACATGGTGGCGTGCGCCCGTGATGGCTGCAGGGTTCCAGCGTCACATATGCCGTGGCACCACGCGCCTTCTCGCCCGCCATGCGTAGGGCATGAACTTCGGCATGCGGCTCGCCCGCGCGATAGTGAAAACCTTCGCCCACAATCTCGCCATCTTTTACGATGACGCATCCCACGTTGGGATTCGGATGGGTGGTGAAACGACCGCGCTGCGCCAGCTTCATGGCGCGTGCCATGTAAATCTCATCCTGCATCGGCTTAATCCTGTAAGCGGGCGATCTCTTCGCCGAACTCTTTGATATCTTCGAAACTGCGATACACAGAGGCGAAGCGGATATAGGCGACCTTATCGAGCTTTTTCAACTGCTCCATCACCAGGTTGCCGATCATTTTGCTCGGCACTTCACGCTCACCTAAACCACGAAGATGAGATTTGATATGGTTTAACGCCATTTCAACGTCGTCGGCACTGACCGGACGTTTTTCCAGCGCCTTCAGCATCCCGCTACGCAGCTTTTCTTCATTGAACGGCTCGCGCACATCGTTACTTTTCACGACACGCGGCATCACCAGCTCTGCAACCTCAAAGGTTGTGAAACGCTCGTTACATACCAGACATTGCCGACGGCGGCGTACGGATGATCCCTCGCCCACAAGACGAGAGTCGATGACTTTGGTATCCACAGCGGAGCAAAATGGGCAATGCATATGATGTCCCTGTTATCTGGTTAACTGATTTCTATTTTACCCTGAACTGGCCTGACAACAAAGGAAGAGCTTTTTGAGACAAAGGATCTATACCTGACGATACTATGCTGTCTACCATTACGAAGATCCGTTATTTCAAGGAAATAAACGCAATGACAAGACGTTACCTGAGAATTCTGCTGGTGGGGAGCCTCTTCACCCTTAGCGCCTGTGCACAGCAAACTGACGTTCGCGAGATGAAACAAAGCGTGAATACGCTGAACGCGGCAATGGACAAACTGAACAAGGAAACCGTGAAGATCACGCAGCAAAATGCGCTGAACGCCAAATCCAGCAGCGGCGTTTACCTGCTACCGGGTGCCAACACCCCCGCCCGGCTGAACAGCCAGATTGGCACACTGAAGATGTCGCTGGTGAATGTCGCAGCGAATGCGGATGGTACGCGTGCAACATTACGCATCCAGGGTGAATCTAACGATCCGCTGCCTGCCTTCAGCGGCACGGTGGAGTGGGGCCAAATTCAGGGCACCACAGAGAGCTACCAGGAAGTCAACGTGAAGAACCAGCTTTTCACCGCACCAGCCAGTACGCTGGCCCCAAGCGATGTTGATATCCCGCTGCAGCTGAGCGGACTCACGCCGGAACAATTAGGCTTTATCCGTATTCACGATATCCAGCCCGCCGCGCAATAACCCGCCTTTTTAGCGGAGTGTTATGTCACTCCGCTAACATTTACATCCCGCAAAGATTGGCAACATAAATGATTGCCGCTACAATCCCCGCCGTTTAAAGTACGCAAACGTGAACGCAATCGATTACGCGTATGAGAGATATGTGAAACAACACATATTTTTGTGAGCAAGGATTCCTATAATAGGCTCCGCAGAAACACGAAATATTTAGAAACGCAATTCGCGCATTTTTCACTCCCGGAAGGGAATTTCAATCAGTGGCATGATTATGAAAAAAACATTACTCGCAGCTGGCGCAGCGCTGGCACTTTCCACCTCTTTCACTGTTAACGCAGCGGAAAACAGCAAACCAGAATATGTTTCCGACTGGTGGCATCAGAGCGTTAACGTGGTTGGCAGCTACCACACCCGTTTCGGACCTCAGATCCGTAACGATACCTACCTGGAATACGAAGCGTTCGCCAAAAAAGACTGGTTTGATTTCTACGGCTATATGGATGCGCCAGTCTTCTTCGGTGGTAACACCGATGCGAAAGGTATCTGGAACCACGGTTCTCCGCTGTTCATGGAAATCGAACCACGCTTCTCTATCGATAAGCTGACCGGCACCAGCCTGGCGTTTGGTCCGTTTAAAGAGTGGTACTTCGCAAACAACTACATCTACGACATGGGCCGCAACAAGTCTGGCCGTCAGAGCACCTGGTACATGGGTCTGGGCACGGACATCGACACCGGCCTGCCAATGAGCCTGTCTCTGAACGTCTACGCGAAATACCAGTGGCAGAACTACGGTGCCGCGAACGAAAACGAGTGGGATGGCTACCGTTTCAAAGTGAAATACTTTGTGCCAATCACCCAGCTGTGGGGCGGTAACCTGAGCTATATCGGCTTCACCAACTTTGACTGGGGTTCAGACCTGGGCGATAACGACTTCCGCGACCTGAACGGCCGTAAAGCACGTACCAACGACTCTATCGCCTCCAGCCACATCCTGGCGCTGAACTACGATCACTGGCACTACTCTGTTGTTGCGCGTTACTGGCACAACGGCGGTCAGTGGAACGACGACGCCAGCCTGAACTTCGGCAACGGCGACTTCAGCGTGCGTTCTACCGGTTGGGGTGGTTACCTGGTCGTAGGTTACAACTTCTAATCAGTGCGGATTTCGCCCGGTGGCGCTGCGCTTACCGGGCCTACGATCCGAATGTAGGCCGGGTAAGGCGTAGCCACCACCCGGCTTTTTTACTGCCTCACCTTGCGCAAAAAATCCGCCAGTGACCTGTCCGCCCCCTCGCTGAACCGCCTCTCTGTCATCACAATATTGAGACACCGGTCGAGCCGGAAACAGCGATAGTCATCGCGTCGTTCGCACCACGCGGCCAGCAGCCAGTGCTCACCCCAGAAGAACAGCCCCAGCGGTTGCACTTCACGCCATGATAACTGGCCTGCTTCATCACGATAATGCAGCGCCAGCACACGCTGGGCAGAAATTGCCTGGTGGATCACGTCGAAACCACTACGGGAGTGTGGCTGAAGGGCAATATCCGGCGCATAAATCCGCGTCTGTTCTGCCTTGCGCCTGCTCTCCTCCGGCAGGATTGCCAGCACTTTCTCCTGAGCCGACTCCAGCTCACGTGACAGTGACTCGCCGCCCCAGGTTTTGAGCAGGCGAATCGCCACCATCAGCGCCTCAGATTCCTTATTGGTCAGCATCAGCGGCGGCAGGTCAAAGCCCGACATCAGCCGGTATCCGCTTCCCGCCTCGCCTTCGACCGGCACGCCAGACAGCGACAGGTCGCGAATATCGCGGTAAATCGTGCGTTCAGATACCTCCAGTCTGTCCGCAAGATGCGCTGCCGTTGTCAGCCGCCTGCCCCGCAGGATCTGCACAATCTGAAACAAACGGTCAGCGCGTCGGGTCATAGAGTCATCCGCTCTCAGGCTGGTTGATGGAGGCCGACGCGGTTCCCTTCGCTGTCGGTGAACAGGGCAATAGTGCCGATATCCTTTGGCAGTTCCAGCGGGCCAAATACGCACTCACCGCCTGCGGAGGCGATGCGATCGAGCGTGGCCGCCAGGTTGTCAGTATGCAGGTAAATAATAGCGCCCTGTTGAGAGGGTGTAATGCCGTCAAATTTTGCCAGCGCGCCGCCGGTCGCCGGGTCCTCATGCGGGAAAATAGCCAGCTCCGCAACGTCCATTTGCTCGCGCTTCAGCGTAATCTGCATTACTGGCTCATAAAATTTGATGGCGCGATCCATATCGGCGACCGGAATTTCAAACCAGTTAATCACACTTTTCATACTTCCTCCTGCCTGTTGTTTGGGTTCAGAAGGAGTCTACGACAGGGCTCCTGACAGCATACTGTCAGGAGTGTTTGTCAGGCGCAGGCAAAAAAAATCCCGGTCAGTGACCGGGATTTCGATAACGCGCTAAACGTCGCCTTACGGCAGAATGGACGGCTGATCCGCCCCTTCTTTCTCGACTTTCTGCTGGAGCAGGTGCTCGCGCTTCATGCCGAGTTTCAGTGCCAGTGCGGACGCGACGTAGATAGACGACGCCGTACCGATAGACACACCGATCAGCATGGTCAGCGAGAAGCCTTCCAGCACCGGGCCACCAAAGAGGAACAGCATCAGGATCACCATCAAGGTTGTACCGGATGTGATCAACGTACGGTGCAGCGTCTGAGTCAACGACACGTTAAAGATTTCGTACGGCGTACCGCGACGGATCTTACGGAAGTTTTCACGAATACGGTCAGAAACCACGATACTGTCGTTCAGTGAGTAACCGATAACGGACATCAGGGATGCCACAATCGTCAGGTCAATCTCAATGTGGAACAGAGACAGTATCCCCATGGTGATCACCACGTCGTGCGCCAGCGCGATAACCACACCGGCTGCCAGTCGCCACTCGAAGCGGAAACCGACATACACCAGAATCGAGATCAGCGCCACCAGCAGCGCCATAGCACCAGTCTGCGCAAGGTCTGCCCCTACGCTTGGGCCAACGAACTCAATACGCTTCACCGCCGCATTCTGGCTGGTGGTCTCGTTAATGACGTTAACAACCTTGCTGCCCAGCTCCTGGCTGCCGTTAACATCGTGTACCGGCGGCATACGTACCATGATGTCGCGGCTGCTGCCAAAGTTCTGCAGCAGCGGCTCTTCGAAGCCCGCTTTCTGCAGGGATTCGCGCATCTGGTCCATATCGACCGGTTTTTCCAGGGAGATTTCAATTACCGTACCACCGGTAAAATCAAGTCCCCAGTTAAAGCCTTTCACGCCCATAATGACGATGGACAGAATCAGCAGAAAACCTGAAATGCCGAAGGCCCAGTAGTCCCAGCGCATAAAGTCCCAGACTTTACGGCCGTGGTTCAATTGTTCAACAGTATATTCCTGTGCCACAACGCACTCCTCAGATAGACAGCTTTTTGACGCGCTTGCCGCCGTACAGCAGGTTCACGATGGCACGGGTGCCGACAATAGCGGTAAACATCGACGTTGCGACACCGATACCGGTGGTAATCGCAAAGCCTTTGATCGCGCCAGTACCCACTGCATACAGGATAAGAACCTTAATCAGTGTTGTTACGTTCGCATCGAAGATGGAGCTGAACGCCCCTCTGTAGCCTTCGTCAATCGCCTGCTGGACAGACCGACCGTTGCTCAACTCTTCTTTGATACGTTCGTTTATCAGTACGTTGGCGTCGACCGCCACCGCAAGGGTAAGAACGATACCCGCAATCCCCGGCATGGTCAGCGTCGCCCCTGGCAGCAGGGACATAATGCCGATGATCAGCACCAGGTTTGCAATCAGCGCACTGGTCGCAATCAGACCAAACTTCTTATAGAAGAAGATCATGAAGAGGATAGAGACCACGAGACCGGCCAGACACGCTTCCAGACCCTGCTGGATGTTCTGCATACCCAGAGTTGGACCAATGGTACGTTCTTCAACAATCTGAATCGGCGCAATCAGCGCACCGGCACGCAGCAGCAGAGAGAGCTGACGCGCTTCGTTCGGGTTGTTGATACCGGTGATACGGAAGCTGTTACCCAGACGAGACTGGATGTTGGCGATGTTAATCACCTCTTCCTCTTTCACCAGCACCGCACGGCCGTTAGCATCTTTCTTACCGCTGTCTTTGTACTCCACGAACAGGGTCGCCATCGGTTTGCCGATGTTGTCCTTGGTGAAGTTAGACATGATGTTACCACCCGCGCTATCCAGCGAGATGTTAACCTGCGGCTGATTGTACTCATCCTGGCTGGACGTGGAGTCGGTGATGTGGTCACCGGTCAGGATCACGCGTTTGTACAGCACTACCGGCTGACCTTCGCGGGTCTGTTTCACTTCCGAATCACCCGGAATACGGCCAGCAGCGGCGGCAGACTGGTCGACGTTAGAGTTCACCAGACGGAATTCCAGCGTCGCGGTCGCACCCAGAATCTCTTTCGCACGCGCAGTGTCCTGGATACCCGGCAGTTCAACCACGATACGGTCAGCACCCTGACGCTGTACCAGCGGTTCAGCCACACCCAGTTGGTTTACACGGTTACGCAGAATGTTGATGTTCTGCTGAACGGCATATTCACGCGCTTCTTTCAGACGCGCATCGGTCATCACCGCGCGCAGCTGGTTGCTGCCCTGAGAGGTGATCACCAGGTCACGGTGACGTTGGGTCAGGTAATCTACAGCCTGATCGCGCGCCGCGCTGTCGCGGAACGTGATGCTCATGCCGTAGTTATCTTCTTTACGCACGGTCGTGTACGCGATGCCTTTTTCGCGCAGATCGCTGCGCAGGCTGTCGATATTCTGTTCCTGCAGTTTGCCAAGCGCGGTATCCATATCCACTTCCATCAGGAAGTGAACGCCGCCACGCAGGTCAAGGCCGAGTTTCATTGGCTCTGCGCTCAGCGCAGCCAGCCAACGCGGGGTTGCAGGAGCAAGGTTCAGCGCCACGACATATTTATCACCCAGCACGCCCATCAGCGCTTCACGGGCGCGGAGCTGCGTGTCGGTGGTGTCGAAGCGAGCAAGAATTGCGCCCTCTTCCAGTGCCACAGACTTAGCGGTAATTTTTTCTTCTTGTAACGTTTTCTGGACCTGGATCAGCGTTTGCTCACTGGCGGCGACACCGCGCGCGCCAGTGATTTGAACGGCCGGATCCTCACCATACAGGTTGGGAAGCGCGTACAGCAGGCCGACGAAAATCACGACGACCAGCATGATGTACTTCCACAAAGGATAACGGTTTAACACGGCAGTTCCCTTTGGGAAAAGTTGGGATTACAGCGCCTTCATAGTGCCTTTTGGCAGAACGGCAGCTACGAAGTCACGTTTGATAACCACTTCAGTGGTGTCGTTCAGGGCGATAGCAATGTAGCCGTTTTCAGCTACTTTGGTTACACGACCCACCAGGCCACCGTTGGTCAGCACTTCATCGCCTTTTGCGATGGAGTTCATCAGGTTCTTGTGCTCTTTGGTACGCTTCTGCTGTGGACGCAGGATCATGAAGTAGAAGATCAGACCGAACACAACCAGCATCAGAATCAGAGACATCGGGCTGCCCTGCGCCGGCGCACCCGTTGCTGCTACCGCATCAGAAATAAAAAAGCTCATTCAAATTCCCTCATTATTAATATTAATCAACGTTCAAAGGTGGAACATCCCGGCCCTGACGTTGGTAGAAATCGGTCACGAAGCTCTCTAATTTACCCTCTTCGATAGCCTTACGTAAACCAGCCATTAAGCGCTGATAATAACGAAGATTATGAATGGTATTGAGACGCGCGCCCAAAATCTCGTTGCAACGATCGAGATGATGCAGGTACGCGCGAGAATAATTGCGACAGGTATAGCAATCACACTCGGAATCGAGCGGGCTGGTGTCACTCTTATGCTTCGCGTTACGGATTTTCACCACGCCATCGGTAACGAACAGATGACCGTTACGCGCGTTACGGGTTGGCATGACGCAGTCGAACATATCAATGCCGCGACGAACGCCTTCCACCAGATCTTCTGGTTTACCCACACCCATCAGGTATCGTGGTTTATCCGCCGGGATTTGCGGGCAGACATGCTCCAGAATGCGGTGCATATCTTCCTTCGGCTCACCGACAGCCAAACCGCCGACAGCGTAGCCATCAAAACCTATCTCTACCAGACCTTTAACGGAGATATCGCGTAAATCTTCGTAAACGCTGCCCTGGATAATGCCGAACAGCGCATTTTTGTTCTGCAGAGAATCAAAACGGTCGCGGCTACGCTTCGCCCAACGCAGGGACATTTCCATAGAGCGTTTCGCATAGTCCCAGTCCGCCGGGTACGGCGTACATTCGTCGAAGATCATCACGATGTCGGAGCCGAGATCGTACTGAATCTCCATCGATTTTTCTGGATCGAGGAAAATCGGATCGCCGTTGATCGGGTTACGGAAGTGCACGCCTTTTTCGGTGATCTTGCGGATATCACCCAGGCTGAAGACCTGGAAGCCGCCGGAGTCGGTCAGAATGGGGCCTTTCCACTGCATGAAGTCATGCAGGTCGCCATGCAGCTTCATGATCTCCTGACCCGGACGCAGCCACAGGTGGAAGGTATTGCCGAGGATAATCTGTGCGCCAGTGGCTTCCACTTCTTCCGGCGTCATCCCTTTTACGGTGCCGTAGGTGCCCACAGGCATAAACGCGGGGGTTTCGACCACGCCGCGATCAAACACCAGTCGACCGCGACGCGCGCGGCCATCGGTGGTATCGAGTTCAAATTTCATTTTTTCTCCTGTGTCAGAAAAACAGTCCAACACATTATTCCGGTGCCGCGGACTTATTCCCCGACACGCTCATTCAAAGCCTGCGGATTGTACGTGATAAACATCGCGTCCCCGTAGCTAAAAAAGCGATATTTTTGTTCTACCGCAGACTTGTAGGCAGCCATCGTGTGCTGATAACCCGCAAAAGCGGAAACCAGCATAATCAGCGTCGATTCAGGCAGATGGAAGTTGGTCACCAGCGCATCAATCACTTTGTACTGGTAGCCTGGGTAGATAAAGATTTGCGTATCACCAAAAAACGGCTCGATGAGATCGCTCTTCGCAGCCTGGGCGGCACTCTCAAGCGAGCGTACAGAGGTCGTGCCAACTGCGACGACGCGGCTCCCGCGCGCTTTCGCCGCCAGCACCGCATCCACCACCTCCTGCGGCACTTCGGCGTATTCGGAGTGCATAATGTGATCTTCAATGCTGTCCACGCGCACCGGCTGGAAGGTTCCCGCGCCGACGTGTAGCGTTACGAATGCCATCTCAACGCCTTTTGCGCGCAGTTTTTCAAGCAAAGGTTCATCAAAGTGCAGACCCGCAGTAGGCGCAGCCACCGCGCCAGGCTTCTGGCTGTAGACGGTCTGATAAAGCTCGCGATCGGCTTCTTCATCCGGGCGCTCAATGTATGGCGGCAGTGGCATGTGGCCGATAGTGTTCAGAATATCAAGCACCGTGCGCTCGTCATCGAATTCCACTTCAAACAGCGCATCGTGGCGCGCGGTCATGGTCGCTTTAATGCTCTCGTCATCGCCGAGCAACAGTTCAGCGCCCGGCTTAGGTGCTTTAGATGCGCGAATATGTGCCAGAATACGTTTATCATCGAGCATACGTTCGACCAGCACTTCAATCTTGCCGCCGCTGGCTTTACGGCCAAACAGACGCGCCGGGATCACGCGGGTATTGTTAAAGACCAGCAGATCGCCAGGGTTGAGCTTGTCGAGCAAATCGGTGAAAGTACCGTGCGTCAGCGCACCCGTCGGCCCGTCCAGTGACAGCAAGCGACAGCTACTGCGCTCAGGCATTGGATAGTGAGCAATCAGGGATTCAGGTAGTTCAAAGGAGAAATCGGCGACGCGCATGACGTATACTCGTGACTTAAAAACAGGCGGCATAGTCTAGTGCTCACACCCTTTTGCTGCAACAACTAGCCGACTCCGGACACAAAAACGCATGAATTTTCTCGCTCACCTGCACCTCGCTCACCTCGCTGACAGCTCCCTTTCCGGCAATTTGCTGGCCGATTTTGTGCGCGGCAACCCTGCCGATTCGTACTCTGCCGAGGTTGTCGACGGGATTTTTATGCATCGCCGCATCGATGTGCTGACCGATAACCTGCCGGAAGTGACGGAAGCTAAAGCGTGGTTTCGCCCTGAAACCCGCCGCGTTGCGCCGATCACGCTCGATGTGATGTGGGATCATTTTCTGTCGCGCCACTGGTCACAACTCTCACCCGAAATGCCGCTGCCGGAATTTGTGCGCTACGCCCATGCGCAGATAGCGACCATTCTGCCCGACTCACCGCCGCGCTTTGTGAACCTGAATAACTATCTGTGGTCGGAACGCTGGCTGGAGCGCTATCGCGAGATGGACTTTATCCAGAACGTGCTCAACGGCATGGCGAGCCGCCGCCCGCGTCTGGATGCGCTGCGTGACTCCTGGTACGACCTGGATGCACATTACGACGCGCTGGAAACGCGTTTCTGGCAGTTTTACCCGCGCATGATGGCGCAGGCGAAAAACAAACAGCTCTGACAGAATTCGCATTGATAGGTAAAAGCTGGCTGAACGATTGTCACCGCCTCTTTGTCTTATTACCAAACGCTCTCTATACTGGCCCGCGTTGCGTTCCAAATAACCTTAGTATCTACAGGAGAATCATATGGTTCTGGTAACTCGTCCTGCTCCGGATTTCACAGCTGCTGCCGTTCTGGGCAACGGTGAAATCGTTGAAAACTTCAACTTCAAACAGCACACCAACGGTAAAGCGACCGTTCTGTTCTTCTGGCCAATGGACTTCACTTTCGTTTGCCCGTCTGAGCTGATCGCGTTCGACAAACGTTACGAAGAATTCCAGAAGCGTGGCGTGGAAGTGGTTGGCGTCTCCTTCGACTCTGAATTTGTACACAACGCATGGCGTAACACCCCTGTCGACAACGGCGGCATCGGTGCGGTGAAATACGCGATGGTTGCGGACATCAAACGCGAAATCCAGCAGGCTTACGGTATCGAACATCCGGACGCTGGCGTTGCGCTGCGTGGTTCTTTCCTGATCGACGCAAACGGCATCGTTCGTCACCAGGTTGTGAACGATCTGCCGCTGGGTCGTAACATCGACGAAATGCTGCGCATGGTTGACGCGCTGCAATTCCACGAGCAGCACGGCGAAGTGTGCCCGGCTCAGTGGGAAAAAGGTAAAGAAGGTATGGCTGCATCTCCGGAAGGCGTTGCTAAATACCTGACCGAGAACGTATCCAGCCTGTAATCGGCACGGTTTACGAAGAAGGCCCGCTTATGCGGGCCTTCTTATTTAGAACGCGAGAGTAGGCATAATCGACGCCCATGCCGTAAGCCCCGCAGGCACCAACAAGGTGAGCGGGATTAATTACCGAACCAGACAGACGCGGAAATCGCAGGCAGAGAGAGAATACCGTCCTGAATAACGCCCTTACCCTCTTTCAATTTCCATGATTTCACGTTAATCAGCGGGGACTCATCCAGCACCACTTCACAGGCTTCGCCCCGGTTAATCGCCACCAGCACGCGCTGCTGGTTACAGACACGCACAAACACCACCACGTTATCGTGGGCATAAACCACCTGGCAGCCGCCGCAGCGCAGCGCCTGGCTTTGTTTACGCAGCTTCGCCATGCGCTGATACAGACCGAACAGCGCCTTGTCCTGCTTTGCTGGCTCCCACGGGAAGGTTTTGCGGCAGAACGGATCGTTGTTACCATCCAGCCCCACTTCATCCCCGTAGTAAATACACGGCACACCCGGCCAGGTGAAGAGCCAGATCACCGCCAGCGGCAGGCGCGCCACATCCTTGCCAAGCAGAGATATAAAGCGTGCGGTATCGTGGCTATCAAGCTGGTTAAACATTCTTAACTGCTGCTGATGCGACAGGCTGGCGCGGTAGTTATCCATCCACATCATGCAGGTTTCCGCATCGATCTGCTGCGGATCGTAGGAGATATCCGTGTTGGCGAGAAATCCCCACAGCGGGAAGGTAAAGCCGCGATAGTTCATCGCCGCATCTTCCGCATCGGCCTGCAGCCACTGACGCGCGTCGCCAAAATGTTCACCAAAAACAAACGCTTCAGGTTGCGCGGCTTTTGCGGAGCGAGTGATCCCGGCGACGTGCTGAAGATTGTTATGCGCCCCACCCGCCTCGCCGAGCATGTGCACCACGTCCAGACGCCAGCCGTCCATGTTCCACGGTGCCTTCAGCCAGTGCCGGACGATACTCTCTTCCCCGCCGTAGATCTCATTCACCAGCGAGGGCGACTGGAAATCCAGCTTCGGCAGGCTCGGGTAGCCCAGCCAGTCCAGCGCGCGGCCTTCGTCGTTAAAGCTGTACCAGTCACGTTGCGGTGAATCCGGGTTATGGCATGCACCGCCCATCGACTGATTATGGCGGTCAAACCAGGCATGAGAATCCCCACTGTGATTGAATACGCCGTCCAGAATCAGGCGCATACCTTCGTTTTGGGTATTCTCCCGCAGGCGCAACAGCGCCTCGTCACCACCAAACTGTTCGTCGACGTGGCGATAATCTTGCGTATCGTATTTATGTACGCTTGGGGCTTTAAATACCGGGTTCAGGTACAGGGCCGTCACGCCGAGTTTTTTCAGATACGGCAGTTTTTCGCTGATACCGTCGAGATCGCCGCCATAAAACGTTGAGCCACCCGCCTGCGCCGTCAGGGGTTCATCCCATTGTTTGAGAATAATGTCGTGGCCTGCAGCATGGTGATAGTAGACCTTATCCTGCTGCGCGGTGCGTTTTTCGCTGCGTGCAAAGCGGTCCGGGAAAATCTGGTAAAAAACCTGATCGTTAACCCATTGCGGGCCATTATCCGGGAAATCGACGGCAAACTGCTCCAGCCTTGCGGGAGGAAAGCGGCTGAATCCCTGCGGGGTAAACCACAGCTGACGATTATTCCACAGCAGTTTAAAGCTGTAGCGGCGGCGCGGCTGCCCGCTGCGTAAGTCGATATTTGCCCGCCACGCCGTGATCCCCGGCTGCGGCTGGCTGCGCTGTTTGTGCATTTTCAGCGACGTTTCTTCGTTATCCACTTCGGCGCGTAGCGTCACGCGTTCAGGCTGATTCTCCCCCGCCAGCCAGAGCGTAATCACAAGGTTGTCTTTGTTTTGCTTAACAAATGGGGCAACCGGAAGGTGCCAGGCGTTTAACATCACGAATCCCCTTTGATGAAATTGACGTCACCTTGCCACAGGGTGGTTAAGGATAGCTCACCATGGTGAGATTTATTGGGGGAGGAGGATGGGGGATGAGGCATCAGTGCAGCCTGATGTCTCATCCCAACCCTCTCCCACAGGGAGAGGGAGAAAGGAGATTACTGCGCTTCCGCCAGTTGACGGTCACGGCGGCATTTAAACATCCAGCCAACCAGCAGCAGGACGATCCACGCACAGCCCACGTAGAGGGAAACGCGGGTATCCGGGTGATAACCAATCAGGCCAATGATAAACACCAGGAAGATCAGCCCGACCACGGTCGTTGCCACACCGCCCGGCACTTTAAACTTCAGCGCTTTTGCTTCATCCGGTGACAGACGACGGCGGAAGGCAATCTGCGACAGCAGGATCATAATCCATACCCACACGGTCGCGAAGGTCGCCAGCGATGCAATCACCAGGAAAACGTTCTCCGGCATAATGTAGTTCAGATAGACCGAGAACAGCAGCGCAATAGTCATGACCAGCACTGTCACCCACGGCGTGCCGCGGCGAGAGGTTTTGGCAAATACCTTCGGCGCACTGCCCTGCTCTGCCATGCCGTGCAGCATACGGCCTACACCGAAAACGTCACTGTTGATTGCAGACAGCGACGCGGTCAGCACCACAAAGTTCAGGATGCTGGCAGCAAACGCAATGCCCATATGCTGGAAGGTCAGCACAAACGGGCTACCGTTGGTGCCCACCTGGTTCCACGGGTAGATGGACATAATCACGAACAAAGTGCCCACATAGAACACCAGAATACGCAACGGCACGGAGTTGATGGCGCGCGGAATAGATTTCTCCGGGTCTTTCGCCTCACCGGCGGTGATCCCGATAATCTCGATACCGCCGTAGGCAAACATGACCATCTGAAGCGACATCACCATCCCGAGCCAGCCGTTGCTGAAGAAGCCGCCGTTACTCCACAGGTTATGGATACCCGTCGGCTGACCGCCGTTACCAATACCCCAGATGATGATGCCGAAACCGGCGACAATCATGATGATAATGGTGGCGACTTTGAAGAAGGAGAACCAGAACTCCAGTTCACCAAACACCTTCACGCTCATCAGGTTAACGGCGCAGATGATTAACACCACGCTGAGCACCCAAATCCAGTGCGGCACCGCCGGGAACCAGACGCCCATATAGATACCAAACGCGGTCACATCGGCAATGGCGACAATCAGAATTTCGAAGCAGTAGGTCCAGCCGGTGATAAACCCGGCCAGCGGGCCTAAGTTTTCCTGCGCGTAGCGAGAGAAAGAGCTGGCGGAAGGGTTGTGAACCGACATCTCACCCAACGCACGCATGATGATATAGGCCGCCACGCCGCCAATGATATAGGCTAGCAGAACGCTTGGACCGGCCATTTTGATGGCATCTGCCGAGCCATAAAAAAGACCGGTGCCGATAGCAGAGCCCAGCGCCATAAAGCGGATGTGGCGGGTGCTCAGTCCACGTTTAAGTTTGTTAGTGCTTTCCATTTAAATCTTGCCATTCAACACGAAAAAACAAAAAACCACGGGGCCTTAAGCCCCGTGGTTAAACAGTTTGTTGCCGTTGATTAATGGGCGCTGGATGCGACCTGACGCCCTGCAGCACGGTCCCAGATAATCGCCAGAACCAGCGCAACAACGGTAGGCATCAGCCAGGCCAGACCTTGCTCGGACAGCGGCAGACGCTGTGTCCAGGCGGGCAGCACTTCACTGAATGCCGATGCTTTAATCCCGTCAAGGATACCAAAAATCAGGCTGATAAACATGGCTGGCGCAATAATTCGGGAGGAATTATTCCACCACGGACGGGTGAAGCTCAGCACCACCAGCACGATGCACGGTGGATAGATGGCCGTCAGCACCGGAATAGAGACCTGAATCAGGTGGCTCAGACCGAGGTTTGACACCGCCATCGAGAAGATGCCGAGGATAAACACCAGCGTGCGATAAGAGAGCGGCAGATACTGGGCAAAGAACTCGGCACAGGCGCAGGTCAGCCCCACCGCCGTCACCAGACACGCCAGGAAAATCAGCACCGCCAGCAGCATACTGCCCGCACCGCCAAAGGTATGCTGAACGTAGGCATGCAGGATCGCCGCACCGTTTACATTCTGGTCAACCAGCGTCGCGCTGTCAGAGCCCAGGCGGAACAGCGCCAGATACAGCAGCGTCAGGCCCACACCGGCCATCAGGCCCGCCCAGATAGTGTAGCGGGTCAACAGACGCGCTTCGGTCACGCCACGGGAACGTGCGGCATTCACGATAACAATACCAAACACCATCGCGCCCAGCGTATCCATCGTCAGATAGCCATTCACAAAACCGTTAGAAAACGCGGCGTTTTGATATGCATCCATCGCATTGCTGATAGGACCCGCTGGCCAGATGATGGCCGCAACGGCCAGCACAATCAGCGCCACAATTTTCATTGGAGCCAGGAAGTTACCCACGGTATCCAGCAGTTTACCCGGATAGAGGGACACGAGGATCACAATCGCGAAGTAGACCAGGCTGTAGATAAACAGCGGCATCGCGCCGTCACCGGTCAGCGGAGCAATCCCCACTTCGAAGGATACGGTCGCAGTACGTGGCGTCGCAAACAGCGGGCCCACGGCCAGGTAGCAGACCGTCGCCAGCAGAACGCCAGCCACTTTGCCAATCGGGGTGCTCAGGCTATCGACACCGCCGCCGACTTTCGCCAGCGCGACGACCGTCAGTACCGGCAGACCTACAGCAGTAATCAGGAAACCAAACGCAGCTGTCCAGACGTGTTCACCCGCCTGTAAGCCAACCATGGGTGGGAAAATGATGTTGCCTGCGCCAACGAACAGCGCGAATGTCATAAAGCCCAGCGCGATGATGTCACGCGATTTTAAGTGATGGGTCATAGAACCTTACTGCCTGTGGATGTGGTGTTGAAAACGTTGAGATTTTCGCCATCCCTGACGGGACAATACAGCGGAAAATTTGCTCAATTTCAGCGGGATATTCTCCCGTCCTGGCGTGGAGAAGAATAGTTTTTCGATTTACCACGCAAATACAGTCGGTATGACAGTATCTGGGGGGCAATTTAAACGCTTATAACGTTTAAAGGCAAGGTGGGATCGTAAAACCAGAACAATATGCCAGCATGAAAACAGCAACCAGCACAATACGCCAGTTATAAGAAAAACGCATGGCTAATCATGCGAACAAAAAAACATCAACCGTATAAAATTCACTCGCGTTTCGCTTGACTGCAAAGTAAACGGGCCAGCAATCGCTGGCCCGTGGAAAGGAAGGGTGACATACCTGCTTTCAGGCGATCTTTTTGGCAATTAATCGTTCCGGAATAACGAAACTGAAACGCGTTCCTTTGCCCGGCGTGCTCTGGATATCCAGACGGCTCTCGTGGTGATTAACCGCATGTTTCACAATCGCCAGACCCAGACCGCTTCCCCCGGTCTGCCGCGAGCGCGCCTTGTCTACACGGTAAAAACGCTCGGTCAGGCGTGGAATGTGCTCCGGTGCAATACCCGGACCGTTATCCTCAACGCTAAACTCCGCACCTGCTGGCACATGGTGCCAGCGCACCATAATGCGCGTCCCCGCTGGCGTATGATTCACCGCATTGTAAACCAGGTTGGAAATGGCACTACGTAACTCGTCTTCACTGCCGAGCACTTTCAGCGTGTTATCAACGTCGAAAATAAGTTCATGCTTTTTATGGCTTAACGTCTGCGCTTCACGTTCAACCACCCGTAACATCATCGGCACGTCGATGGTGTCATTCAGCGCCAGCGTAGGGGCCGCTTCTATTTTTGACAGCGTGAGAAGTTGTTTCACCAGCCCTTCCATCCGGTACGTTTGCTCGCGCATGGTGTGCAGCGCTTTCTCGCGCGGAGCGCCTTCCAGCGTTTGCTCCTGCATCATCTCCAGGTAACCCTGGAGCACCGTCAGCGGCGTGCGTAGCTCGTGGCTGACGTTGGCGAAGAAGTTGCGGCGCGCCCCTTCCAGCTGGTGCATCTGGGTCACATCGCGCGCAACCATCAGCCACTGCTGATCGCTGTACGGCATCACGCGGATCTCAAGATGCCGACCGTTATTGAGCTTCAGATTGTGCGGACGGGTAAAATCACGCTTTTTCAGATACAGCGTGAACTCCGGGTAACGCAGAAGGTTAAGGATGTTCTGGCCGTTATCGTCCGGCCAGCGCAAGCCCAGCAGCTGCTGCGCCAGACCATTACACCAGAAGATCGTCCCCTCTTCGGTGGTCAGAATAACGGCATCCGGCAGCGATTCCGCGCCACTGCGAAAACGCTTAATCAAACTTCCCAGCTCGCGGCGACGCTTTTTGTTGCGCATCTGCATCTGGTGAAGGCCGTAAAGCAGCGGCTCCCAGCTTCCGCTTCCTGGCGGTGGCGTCATACTTCTGTCCACCCACAGCCACCAGGAGAGGCGCAGTAAGTTCCAGAAATGCCAGATCAGTAATCCGGTCACTGCCGCCAGCAGGAACCACGGTAAATGTCCAAAAAAGGCCCCCAGAATGAAGGCCGGAATACAACATAAGATCAGTTCAAAGACGAGCCTTTTCCATGACAGACGTTCCAGCACGCGTCACACTCCTGTCATTGTTCAGAAACGGGTCGAAAAACGATAACCCGTGCCGCGGACCGTCTGTACCATGCGATCGTGGCCGCTCAGTTCAAGCGCTTTACGCAGGCGGCGGATATGTACGTCAACTGTCCGGTCTTCGACATACACGTTAGTTCCCCAGACGTTATTCAGCAACTGCTCGCGGCTGTAGACGCGTTCCGGGTGAGTCATAAAGAAGTGCAGGAGTTTGAATTCGGTTGGCCCCATGTCGAGAGGGTTTTCACCGGTCATCACGCGGTGTGAGGTGGGGTCAAGGCTCAGGCCCTGCATCTCAATCACCTCCTCCACCGCCATTGGCGAAATGCGGCGCATCACCGCTTTGATACGGGCAACCAGCTCCTTCGGAGAGAATGGCTTGGTGATGTAATCGTCCGCGCCGGTTTCAAGACCGCGCACGCGATCCTCTTCTTCACCGCGCGCCGTCAGCATCACAACCGGAATGTCGCGGGTCATCGCTTCACGTTTAATGTGTTTGATGAACTGCAGGCCAGAGCCACCAGGCAACATCCAGTCAAGCAGAATCAAATCGGGCCAGGGTTCATTCAGCTGGTTCACCGCGCTGTCATAATCTTCCGCTTCAACCGGCTGGAAGCCATTTTGTTCGAGCACGAAGCACACCATTTCGCGAATTGGAGCTTCATCTTCTACGACCAGAATACGTCTCGCCATACTTTGCCCTGTCTTATTTAAGTTACAAGTTTGTAATGCGGCGTCATTATGCGTCAGATTTATGACAGATTTATGAAAAACATTACCACCATCAATGGCAAACTGTTGTTTTATTACAGCGGTTATTTTCCCTTCCCTGACAGTTTATAATCGCCCTCATCTTTTTTCGCCACGGATCTGTTATGCGCATACTTCACACCTCGGACTGGCATCTGGGTCAAAATTTTTACAGCAAAAGCCGTGCTGCCGAACACGAAGCATTCCTGAACTGGTTGCTGGACACGGCCCGGTCGCATGAGGTGGATGCGATCATTGTGGCGGGTGATATCTTTGACACCGGATCGCCGCCGAGCTATGCGCGAGAGCTCTACAACCGTTTCGTGGTGAACCTGCAGCAGACTGGCTGTCATCTGGTGATTGTCGCCGGAAACCACGACTCGGTGGCAACGCTAAATGAATCCCGCGATATCCTGGCGTTCCTTAACACCACGGTGGTCGCCAGCGCCGGGCATGCGCCGCAAATCCTGAAAAAACGCGACGGCACGCCGGGTGCGGTACTGTGCCCGATACCGTTTTTACGCCCGCGCGATATTGTACAAAGCCAGGCCGGACTGTCTGGCAGTGAAAAACAGCAGCATCTATTACAGGCCATTACCGACTATTATCACCAGCAGCATACCGATGCCTGTGCCCTGCGCGGCGATCGGGCGATTCCGGTGATTGCCACCGGGCATCTCACGACTGTTGGAGCCAGTAAAAGTGACGCGGTACGTGACATTTATATTGGCACGCTGGATGCTTTCCCGGCACAGAACTTCCCGCCAGCCGACTATATCGCCCTCGGACACATTCACCGGGCACAAATCATCGGCGGCTGCGAGCACATTCGCTACTGTGGCTCGCCCATTTCGCTCAGTTTTGATGAGACCGGCAAAGCCAAATGCGTTCACCTGGTGAGTTTTACTGACGGTAAACTCAGCGCAGTTGAAACGCTGGAGGTGCCTGTCACCCAGCCGCTGGCGGTGCTGAAAGGCGATCTCGCCGCCATCACCGCCCAGCTTGAGCAGTGGCGCGGCGCGGAGCTTAACCCGCCCGTCTGGCTGGATATCGAAATCACCACCGACGACTACCTGCACGATATGCAGCGTAAAATTCAGGCGCTGACAGAAGATCTCCCCGTTGAAGTGCTGCTGGTGCGCCGCAGCCGCGAGCAACGCGAGAAAATTCTGTTAAGCGCACGGCGTGAAACGCTCAGTGAACTCAATGTCGAAGAGGTATTTGCACGGCGGCTGTCTCAGGAAGAGATTGACGATGCGAAGCGCGCCAGGCTCAACGAGTTGTTCACCCACACGGTGCATGCACTTAATAACGAGGAAGAAAACGCATGAAGATCCTGAGCCTGCGGCTGAAAAACCTCAACTCACTCAAGGGCGAGTGGAAGATCGACTTTACCGCTGAGCCATTTGCCAGCAACGGTCTTTTTGCCATTACCGGTGCCACGGGCGCAGGTAAAACCACCCTGCTTGATGCCATCTGCCTGGCGCTCTACCACGAAACACCGCGCCTGCAAAAAGTGTCTCAGGCACAAAACGATCTCATGACGCGTGATACCGCTGAGTGCCTGGCGGAAGTGGAATTTGAAGTGAAAGGCACCGCCTACCGTGCTTTCTGGAGCCAGAACCGCGCACGCAATCAGCCAGACGGGAACCTGCAGGCACCGCGCGTGGAACTGGCGCGCTGCGAGGACGGTAAAATCCTGGCGGATAAAGTGACGGATAAACTGGAGCAAACGGCGACGCTCACCGGGCTGGACTATGGCCGCTTTACCCGCTCGATGCTGCTCTCTCAGGGACAATTTGCCGCCTTCCTTAATGCCAAACCGAGCGATCGCGCCGAGTTACTGGAGGAGCTGACCGGAACCGAGATCTACGGCCAGATCTCAGCAATGGTGTTTGAGAAACACAAAGCCGCGCGTAATGCGCTGGAGATGTGCGAAGCGCAGGCCGCAGGCGTCGTGCTGCTGAGCGAAGAACAGCAGCAGCAATTGCAGCAAAGTTTGCAGGTACTTACTGACGAAGAGAAAATCCTGCTGGCTCAGCAGCAAAGCAACCAGAAAGATTTTCAGTGGCTTACGCGAAACGATGAACTCATCCGGGAGCAACAGCGCACAACGGCCTCTCAGCAGCAGGCGCAACAGGCGCTTACTGACGCCGCACCGGAACTGGCGAAGCTCCATCTGGCCCAGCCTGCGGCGCAACTACAACCGCTGTGGGATCGACAGCAGGAGCAGACTGCACGTCTTGCTCAGACAAAACAGCGAATCAGTGAAGTAAATACTCGCTTACAGGCAAAAACCGCACTACGTGCGCGCATTCGCACTGCAGCACAACGCAGTCGCGAACAGTTACAGACTGAACTTACGGCAGTTACCCGCTGGCTTGCTGAGCATGAGCGGTTCCGCCTGTGGGGACAAGAGATTGCTGGCTGGCGCGCGCATTTTTCGCAGCTTAATCGTGATAAAAGTCAGCTTACAATGCTTTCAGCACGTATCGCTGAACTGCGGCAGAAGCTGGCAGTTCTGCCGGAAAGCACACTGTCGCTGACGGCAGATGACGTCGCTGTGGCAATGGAGCAACAGGCCCGGTCGCGAACTTTTCGCCAGCAACTGACTGCGCTTCATGCCCGCTGCCAGCCGCTGCAAAAGCGCCTGCGGCAGACCAGCGAAAGCATGCAGAAAGCGCAGGCGGAGCAGGTCAAACTTAACGAAACGCTGACGCTGCGCCGACAGCAGTTTAAAGAGAAAAATCAGCATTATTTGGATCTAAAAACGCTATGTGAACGTGAAGCGACGATTAAAGATCTTGAGCACTTTCGTGCGCAGTTAGAGGCCGGTAAACCTTGCCCACTCTGCGGTTCCTGCGAACATCCGGCAGTGGCGCGATATCAGTCACTGGAACTTACCGACAATCAGCGCCGCCGCGATGCCTTAGAAAAAGAGGTTGCAGCGCTGAAAGAGGACGGTCTGTTGGTTCTGGGCCAGGTCAACGCCCTGACTCAGCAGATACAGCGTGAAACAGACGAAGCCCGGTCGCTCTCTCAGGAGGAGCAAGCGCTCACTAAAGAGTGGCAGGCAATCTGCGTCTCTCTGAATATCGCACTGAATATTCAGGAAGATATCGCTCCGTGGCTGAACGAGCAGGAACAGTATGAGCGTCAGCTTTATCAGCTCAGCCAGCGCCTGACGCTGCAAAACCAGCTCAATCAACAGGAAGAACAGGAACGTCAGTATCAGCAACAGCTGGCGGCTACGCATCAGGCACTGGAAACAGCCCTGCATCCGCTGTCGCTGACCCTTCCGGATGAAGGGGACGAATCCATCTGGCTCGCCTCACGTGAAAGTGAATCCACACAGTGGCAGGAGAAGCAAACTCAGCAGGGTGTTGTTCAGGAACGTATTAACGCCCTGACGCCGTTACTCGATACCCTGCCGGATGCTGATACGGCAGAAGCGGAACCCACCGTTCCCGGTAACTGGCGCGAGATCCACGACGAATGTGTGTCGCTGCAGAGCCAGCTTACTACCCTGCAACAGCAGGAGATGCTGGAAGGTGAACGGCTGAAGCAGTCACAGACGCAATTTAGCGCCGCGCTCGCTGCGAGTGTTTTCACCGATCAGGAGGCATTTCTGGCCGCCCTGCTGGACGATAACACCGTTCGCCACCTCGGGCAGCTTAAGCAGACGCTCGAAAATCAGATACAGCAATCCACCGCGCTGGCAGCCCAGGCGAACCAGTTGCTACAGGAACATCAGGCGCTGCGTCCGGAAGGGCTGGACAGCGATGTACTAACGCTGCAGGTGCAGTTGCAACAGCTGGCGCAAACGCTCCGGGATAACACCACGCACCAGGGTGAGATCCGCCAGCAGCTTAAGCAGGACAGCGACAACCGACGTCACCAGTTGGCGTTGATGCAGCAAATTGAAGAGGCAGCCCGCCTTGCCGACGACTGGGGATACCTGAATTCGCTGATAGGCTCCAGCACGGGCGACAAATTCCGCAAGTTCGCTCAGGGGCTGACGCTGGATAATCTGGTGTGGCTTGCTAACCAGCAGCTTAACCGTCTTCACGGGCGTTACCTGCTTCAGCGTAAAGCCAGCGACGCGCTGGAACTGGAAGTGGTCGACACCTGGCAGGCCGATGCGGTACGAGATACCCGCACCCTGTCCGGCGGAGAAAGTTTCCTGGTCAGCCTGGCGCTGGCGTTAGCACTTTCTGACCTGGTGAGCCATAAAACGCGGATTGACTCACTGTTCCTTGATGAGGGCTTCGGCACACTCGACAGCGAAACGCTGGATACCGCGCTGGATGCGCTCGACGCGCTGAATGCCACCGGGAAAACCATTGGCGTCATCAGCCACGTCGAGGCGATGAAGGAGCGAATTCCGGTGCAGATCAAGGTGAAAAAGATCAACGGGCTGGGATACAGCAAGCTGGACAAGGTATTTGCGGTGGAGTGATCCCACACAGGGCGGCACACGGCCGCCCTGTCAGGACGGTGGCGACAGCCACTCGATAAACTCTTCAACCGCTTCTGCCCGCAGACCGTTATGCAGATAGCGATCGTCCGGGGAGGTTAAATCATCATTCAGGATCGGACCATTTGCCTCGATAGTGATCCGCAATAAACGCGCAGCGTACTCAATCGCAAAATACCGATCCTGTTTCATCCCGTTAATAAACGTTTGCGGATCGGCGCTGCCAAAATGCAGCTCAACCCGCTTTTCCAGATCGCCAAATTTCATTGAATTCGCTGAAACCTGAAAAATACCTGTTTCCGTTGTCAGAGGCGAATGTTCAGGATTATTCACATCTCTTCCTTCCAGCCAGTTCCAGCTACTTTCGAAACCGGCCAAAACGCGCAATACCTCCAGCATTACGGCTTTGCGATGCAGCAGTGAATTCCACGGCCCCAGAACAGAATGATATTTCGAATAAATATCAACATTCTCATTAGGTTCAAAAATAGCGTCCTCTGCCGTTTTCCCCCATAAAATTAGTTCATCAAGGAAGATATCGGTAGGTTGCCCGCGGTTATAAACCGCAGATTTTATCGCGTGATAAGCCATATTTTCCCCCTCTGAACGCTCTCTGGAGTGTAGTTCAGAAAGAGGAAAGTGACGTCATACTTGAGGAGTATGCGGGCGCATGTATTCCGTCAACCTGGCCACAACCATGCTGCACCCCGCACGCCGCTGGAATCACCATGTACTGCTTTGCGGATCGGCGTTTCACACTCGCCGCCGAACACCCACTGCTTCACCAGGTTCGGCACCGTAGTGTACAGCCGATCGACGTTACTCATCCCACCGCCCAGCACAATCACATCGGGATCGAGAATATTCACCACGTGCGCCAGCGATTTTGCCAGGCGCATTTCGTAACGGCTGAGCGCCAGTTCCGCCACCGGATCTTGCGCCTCGACCAGACGCATAATCTCATTGCCCTTCAACGGCTGACCGCTCAGGCGATGGTAGTCGGTGGCAAAACCGGTGCCGGAGATAAACGTCTCAATACAGCCCTGTTTACCGCAATAACAGGGGACTTCAGCGCGGTATTTAAGTTCATCTTCATCCATCCACGGCAGGGGATTATGGCCCCACTCACCCGCAGTACCATTACCACCGATATGGGAACGTCCGCTAAAAGCCACGCCTGCGCCGCAGCCTGTGCCGATGATCACCGCGAAAACGGTCTGCGCACCGGCCGCAGCACCGTCGATGGCTTCAGACACCGCCAGACAGTTAGCATCGTTCGCCAGACGCACTTCACGGTTCAGACGTGCGCTTAAATCTTTATCAAAAGGCTGGCCGTTGAGCCAGGTGGAGTTGGCATTTTTAACCACGCCGGTATAGGGCGAAATCGATCCCGGAATGCCCATCCCGACGGTGCCGGTTTGCCCCGTCGCCTGCTCTGCCATGTCGACCAGACGGGCAATCGTCTCGATAGTCTGCTGATAATCATCACGCGGCGTGGGGAGACGGTGGCGAAACAGCTGCTCCCCTTGTTCGCTCAGTGCAATGACTTCTGTTTTGGTGCCGCCCAAATCGATCCCAATACGCACAAGACACTCCTCATTATTTTGATTATCAACAGAGTAGAAGCCCGCTACCCGATTAGCAATGCAAGCGATGCGACAATTCGTTATCATGCCCGCTGATTTAACGACAAGGCCGTGGAAATTATCATGCTGTGGTTCAAAAATTTGATGGTTTACCGTCTCAGCCGCGACGTTTCGCTGCGTGCAGAAGAGATGGAAAAACAGTTAGCCGCTTACACCTTTTCCCCTTGCGGTAGCCAGGATATGGCAAAAACCGGATGGGTTCCTCCAATGGGTTCACAAAGCGATGCACTGACCCACGCCAGCAGCACCGGTCAAATCATCGTCTGCGCCCGTAAAGAAGAGAAAATTCTGCCGACGCCGGTGGTAAAGCAGGCGCTCGAAGCGAAGATCTTCAAGCTGGAAGCCGAGCAGGGTCGCAAGCTGAAAAAGACCGAAAAAGATTCCCTGAAGGATGAAGTGCTGCACTCTCTGCTGCCGCGCGCCTTTAGCCGCTTTAGCCAGACCATGATGTGGATCGATACCGTGAACGGGTTGATTATGGTGGACTGCGCCAGTGCCAAAAAAGCGGAAGATACGCTGGCTCTGTTGCGTAAGAGCCTGGGATCGCTGCCGGTGGTTCCGCTTGCGCTGGAAACGCCAATTGAGTTGACGCTGACCGAGTGGGTGCGCAGCGGTACGGCCGCGCAAGGCTTCCAGATCCTCGATGAAGCGGAGCTGAAAGCGCTGCTTGAAGACGGTGGCGTGATCCGCGCGAAAAAACAGGATCTGGTGAGCGACGAAATCGCGGTACACATTGAAGCAGGCAAAGTGGTGACCAAGCTGGCGCTCGACTGGCAGCAACGCATTCAGTTTGTGATGTGCGACGACGGCTCGGTGAAGCGTCTGAAGTTCTGCGATGAACTGCGCGATCAGAACGAAGATATCGACAGGGAAGATTACGCCCAGCGCTTTGATGCGGACTTTATCCTGATGACAGGGGAACTGGCCGCGTTGATTCAAAGCCTGGTGGAAGGCCTCGGCGGAGAAGCGCAGAGGTAATCCCTTCGCCCTCTCCCCTGCGGGGAGAGGGATCAGACCATTACTTCAGGTAACGGCACAGATAAGAGGTCGGTTCAGCCACCTGCAGATGGAACTCGCTGTGACCAGGGACATTGAAAACCTGCCCGGCGCTATAGACTTTCCATTCCGTTTCACCCGGCAGCAACACGTTCAGTGCGCCGCTGACAACCGTCATCTCTTCAGCTTCTGCGGTGCCAAAGGTGTATTCCCCTTCAGCCATCACGCCGACACTGGCGCGGCCAGTGCTGCTGCTGGTAAAACCGATGGATTTCACTTTACCGGAAAAGTATTCGTTACTTTGAAGCATGAACTGGCCCTTATATTTATAGATAAAAATCCACTATAGGGGCCATGCTCATGACCTGTCACGCAAAATCATCAGGCCAGCAGTTCCGAAGCCAGGCGGGCCACCAGCACGTTGGATAAGAGCACCGGCACATCGAGCGCTTTTTGCAGTAAATCGCGATGCCGCTGGTGGAATCCGAGGCAATCCAGCATCAAGACATCGGCTCCCTGCTCAATTAACTCACGGCCTGCGGCAATCAGTTTTGTCTCGCTGTCCCAGAAAGGATTTGCCAGCGCATAGTGTGGCGTTTTCTCCAGCACTTTCCACTTACTCGCCTGGTTATTAAGGAGTTCTTCAATGGGAACAATCACCCCCACCTGATGACCATCGACGATGGAGGCCACCAGCGGCGGGATGATCCGCATCGGCTCCAGCAATATGGCATTTCGCGCGATAAGGCCGGTGATCGGCGCGGTACTCATCAACAGGATGACGTCATAGCCTTGATTATCCAGCACTTCGATAACACTCTGCAGAGCGCGCTCAATTTTCTGACGCGAGACATGCGCTATTTCACCGTCGCTTAACAATGTCGGCAGGGGCTCCTCTCCTGGTTCAACGGCGTAGTCTTCCATGACCTCTTCCCGATCAAGCCGGCCTAACAGGCTGAGATGCGTGATCTGTTGTTCAGAGACATGCTCAGTTAAGAGCGGTAACACTTCGCTTACAGGAACCACCCCAATGGTGAGGATCGCCAATGTCGCCTTCATTTTTTTCGCCTTCATTCACTACCACTGCGTTAACACAGGCACAGGCTCACTACGCTGCGCGGCTTTTGTTTAGATTTAACAGCACAAAAGCGTAGCAGCAGATCTCTGCACCGAAGTGTAAAGATCCGCTGGCCTTTACGAATCTGCCTGTAATAACTAAATATTAACTCCTGCTTAACAACAACGATGAGTTAAAAATGTGATTTCGGCACGATTGTAGCGAGTTTAGGATTTCTATCAGGACTTATCAGGATCTTCGTAGCGCCGTTTGGCATCCAGCGCTTCCTGTTCGGTTTCATGTTCGCTGATCAGCGAATCCGGCTTAGGGTGATCGGCCCGCAGCTGATACCAGGTAACGGTTTGATCACCATTCCCTTTTTCGATGGTCACAATGCGTGCTTCACGCGGATAGGGAGGTCTGGTTGGCATAGCTCATCCTTTTTTTATGTCTGAGCTATGAGTATAGACGGCGGTTAGCTGGCGCAAGCCAAACGCAGGGAGGTAATAATCTGAATCACCACGTCTTCCGGTGCTGCCGACGCATCAACAACATGGTGTGCCGCTTCGCGGTATAACGTATCTCGCTCCGCCAGCACCTCGCGGACCTCTTCACTCAATGGTTTCGCCGTGAGTGCCGGGCGCTGCCCCTCCTCGGGAAACGCTTCAAGCCTTCCCACCAGGGTTGAAACCGGCGCGCAAAGGTAAATTACAATCCCTTTTTCACGCATAAACTGACGGTTACACTCCGCCAGAATAATCCCGCCGCCCGTCGCAATAATGGTTGCGGGTGCCGTTACCGCTTCCAGCGTGGCGGTTTCGCGCGCACGAAAGCTCTCCCAGCCTTCCTTTTCAACGATCCCGGCGATAGTTTGCCCGGCGTGCTCCTGCAGCCAGTGGTCGGTATCAACGAACTGACTATGGCACACGCGTGCCAGTTCAAGACCAACGGTGGTTTTCCCACAGCCGCGGGGGCCAACTAAAAAGATGGGTGGGTTCATAACCAGGTGTTCCCCTCGATGCCGGATGGCTGAAGACTGTAAAGAAATGATTGCAGAAGATGTTGCGCTAACTTTACTGCAAAGCGGTACGGGATGACAACCCTGTGGAGGCCACACTGTACCACAAATTGACAATAATTATCATTAAGCGCTGCGGCGCTTGACCTCCAGCAGCCACTTATCCAGCTCAGCAGCAAATTGCTGGCGGTCGCGCTGGGACAAACTGTCCGGCCCGCCGGTCTGCACACCGCTGGCGCGCAGGGTATCCATAAAATCACGCATGGTGAGCTTTTCCCGAATGGTCGCCGGGGAGTAACGTTCACCCCGCGGGTTCAGCGCCGCTGCGCCTTTCTCCAGCACTTCGGCTGCCAGCGGGATATCCGCGGTAATCACTAAATCCTCAGCGTTGCACAGGCGTACAATCTCATTATCCGCCACATCGAACCCGGCCGGCACACGCAGAGCGCGAATAAACCGTGAAGGTGGCACGCGAATATTCTGGTTTGCCACCAGCGTAAGCGGCATCTGAACGCGCTCGGCAGCACGAAATAAGATCTCTTTAATCACATTCGGACAGGCATCCGCATCAACCCAAATCGCCATCTTGTCTCTCCATAATGACACTGGCGACTATTGTCGCCTGCATTTCGTTGTTAAGCTATCAATCAGAGATAACAACGCATAATAACGGAGAGACGTGATGGATAAAAAAATCGGGTTTATCGGCTGCGGCAACATGGGTAAAGCGATCCTCGGCGGCCTGATTGCCAGCGGGCAGGTCCTGCCTGGGCAGATTTGGGTCTATACCCCCTCACCGGATAAAGTCGCGGCGTTACGTGATGAGTATGGGATCAACGCAGCCGAAAGCGCGCAGGAAGTCGCCCAGGTAGCGGATATCGTCTTCGGTGCCGTCAAACCAAACATCATGATCAAAGTTCTGAGCGAAATTACCTCCAGCCTGAATAAAGAGACGCTGGTGGTATCGATCGCCGCAGGCGTCACGCTGGATCAACTGGCCCGTGCGCTGGGACACGATCGTAAAATCGTCCGTGCGATGCCGAACACCCCGTCGCTGGTAAACGCCGGTATGACCTCCGTGACCCCGAACGCGCTGGTTACCTCCGAAGATGTGGCGGATGTCCTGAATATTTTCCGCTGCTTCGGTGAAGCGGAAGTGATTGCCGAGTCGATGATCCATCCGGTCGTTGGCGTGAGCGGCTCTGCGCCTGCTTACGTCTTCATGTTTATCGAAGCAATGGCGGATGCCGCCGTGCTTGGCGGTATGCCACGAGCGCAGGCCTATAAATTTGCCGCACAGGCGGTTATGGGCTCCGCCAAAATGGTGCTGGAGACAGGTAAACATCCCGGTGAACTGAAAGATATGGTCTGCTCGCCAGGGGGAACGACCATTGAAGCCGTGCGCGTACTGGAAGAGCGCGGATTCCGTGCTGCCGTTATCGAGGCGATGGCAAAATGCATGGAAAAATCAGAGAAACTGAGTAAATCCTGAAAATAATAACCGGACGTCAGGCCGCCACTTCAGTGCGGCCGCGGCCGGCATTTTTCGCCTTATAAAGCGCCATATCAGCCGCTTTCAGCCATTCACGATAATGTCCAAACTGTGTTCCCCAGGGCGCGACGCCCACGCTGATCCGTAGCTGCCCACCCGGCGCGCCAGGCAACGACATTTTTTTCAGGCGCTCATGAACCCTGGACATGGCGGCAATCGCGCTTTCTGCTGGCGTTCCGGACATAATCACCGCGAATTCATCCCCGCCAAAACGGCCAATAAAATCGCATGAGCGCAGCGTCATCTGCAGCTGACGCGTAATGGCGACAATCGCCTCATCGCCCACATCATGCCCCCAGGTGTCGTTAATGCTCTTGAAGTGATCGATATCGATGAGCAGAATTGTCGCCTGCTGATGGCTGCGACGGCATTTCTCATATTCGTTGCGCAGCAGCGTCTCCCAGTGGCGGCGGTTGAAAACGCCGGTCATCCCGTCGCGGGTGCTCATAAGTTCCAGCCGCCGCTTATGCTCAGCAAGCCGGATCGCCGTCTGGTGGCTAAGCCAGGCAAACAGCATCGGGTACAGAACCAAAACCGGCAGCGTCAGCCACCACTCCAGCGGCTCAGGGGAAAAGGTCATTACACTGCCGGTCAGTTGCAAGGTGACCAGTGATGACAGCAAGACGATCAACAACCCGATGATGAATAACCGCAAACCACCCGATCCCATCATATTCATCCCGATCATCATGATCAGCGCAGCCGTTGGCAGGGCATTGACCCCGATAAGGCCAATCCAGACACCAGCAATGATGGCATCGATTTTCAGGTTAAAAATTTCGCTGCTGTGAGGTTCGGGAGATCGGCACGAAAGCTGCCAGGCAAGATGGGGCCAGACAAATGCCCAGCCGACCAGCAATAACCACCAGCCGCCTGGATGGAATTGAGTAACCAGTACACCGGCAACAGGGAAAAACATCGCTCCCAGCCCAACGATACGCGCCAGCCGAACTCGCCGGGCAAAGCGTATGCCGGAACGGTGTGAGTCATCCTGAGAAAGATCCTGATGCCACTCTTCCTGAATGCTCTCTTTGTAATAGATGTCATCATTCATCATTTTTGGGAATATTCTGTAACATTTTCCCAAATTATAGAGAGGGGCTTTTCAGGGGCAGTATGAAATTTCGGGTGAGTCGCAACAGAGACTCACCCGTTAGAACTACGCTTTTTTCTTCAGGCAGGCGCTCATGAACTTACTACGATCGTCACCTTTAAGTGATTGTTCAGTGGCCTGAACGTTACACTCACGCATTTTTTGCTGCTGAGGTGTCAGGCTTTTTTCACCCGGTTTGGATGCACTATTTTTGAGGCAATCGCTCATGTACGTCTTGCGCGCATCGCCTTTCAGCGTCTGCGCAGTGGCCTGTTGGTTACAGGTCGTCATGCGTTGCTGTTGAGGCGTTAAGGTTTTTTCTGCCGCGTTCGCTGAGGCCAGCAGGAACACACCTGAGAGTAGAGTAACCAGTAATGTTGTTTTCATTGCACCATCCTTTTGTGAAGTTCCACTTTAAGTCTGGTTCGTGACGGAAAAAAAACCACCCGGCGGTCGCGATTCCCGCCGGGCGTTTAGCTTATTTCAGACCCAGCGCAGATTTCATGGTGTAGAAAAGATCCGTCTGGTCAGTCAGGCCAACGACATTCGCAGCGTGTGGGCCGTATGCCGCAATGCGCAACTGCGTGCCGGTATGTTCCATGGACTCTTCTTCAGAGTTGCCATAGCTCATCACCATTACGGCACCGTCTTTGGTGTTCAGCGCCTGCGTCAGGCCCGGTGCTTTAGTCTCTTGCGGGATGATCTGGCTGGCATGCGCATGGTCAGCGGTGACGATCACCAGGGTATTACCGTCCTTTTTCGCAAATTCCAGCGCCTTCTGCACCGCTTCGTCCAGGTCTACCGTTTCGCCAATCTGCCCGCACGGGTTGGCCGCATGGTCCTGTTTATCAATTGACGCGCCTTCCACCTGCAGGAAGAAGCCTTTTTCATTTTTGCTCAACAGTGAGATGGCTTTATCCGTCATTGCGGCCAGCGTTGGCACGGTGTCGTCACGTTTTGGGTTCGGTGTACAGGTCACGGCAGGCTTATCGATATTGCCGTGATAAGAGGCTTTTGGCCCCTCCCAGCGCACGGGCATATTCCCGTCAGAGAACAGCCCCAGAAGCGGCTTATCCTGGTTAGCCTCAGTAATGGCAGCCAGAGAGGCGGCATCGTTCACCATCTGGTAACCACGCGCCTGAGCCTGCTCGCGCAGCGTTTTACCCTGCCACTCCCCTGCCGTTGCGGTTTCAGCGAAGGTTTTCGCTCCACCGCCCAGCGTCACGTCAGCACGGGTATTCAGCAGTTGTTCAGTGATCGAGCCTTTCCCGCCCTTTTCCAGCGCATTCGTCGGGCATTTTTCACGGGTGACGGACGGACCGTAACATTTGCGTGACGTCACATGAGA